>JBAUQH010000145.1:0-26407 GCA_049580605.1 Gallionella sp.
CTCCTATCCTGCTGGATTCGGGAGAAAGTTTGTTCGCTGGTATCGATATGCTCGCCCTGGGTTACAAATACGTGGAACACGTGTCCACACCAAAGGCGACCCATGTCGTTCTGAGGAAAAACGCGTGAATGCGGTTGCTCCGATAAATAGCCAGTCCCGGAGATCGTCTGCACCGTGAACGCGCTTCGACTTTCCCTTTGCTGTGCCGCCATTGTTACCGGGCTTGCCGCGATCCCTCCCCGGCCCGCATACGCCGATGATGCCAATGGCTTCGGGAGCCGACTCAATACTTTCAGGGAGATGATGGCGAACAAGCGGGAGAACGATGCACTCAGGGTCAGCGAAGCGGATCTGGGCGCGCATGCTCAAAACGCGGTTCAGGAAAGCTTTGCCGGCCGCGACATCATTCTTTATGTGCCCTCGCGGCTTCCGCCACAGGGACAGCGCGGCATGGTCGTCGCATTGCACGGAGGCGGGGGCAATGCGCAGTTCATCAAGGATCACCTGAAAATGGACGGGGTCGCCGAAAAGTACGGATTTATCGTCGCGTACCTGAATGGCTCGGATGCAGCAGCCAGGCTGCCGGTCAAGATGAAGGCCTGGAACGCGGGAAACGGATGCTGCGGCGAACCCTACAAGACCGGGGTGGATGATGTCGGCTACATCACCGGCGCCGTGCATTATCTTGTCCGGAAATACGGGGTCAATCCAAAGCGCGTTTTCGGTATCGGCCATTCGAACGGCGCGATGATGACGGAAACGATGATGTGCGAAACCGGTCTGTATCAATCGGCAATCTCGCTGGCCGGCAGCCTGATGGCGGAAGTGGATTCCTGTCCCGCAGCACGCGGCAGAACCATACTCGCGATCCATGGCATGGACGATGCCAACGTGCCGCCGGGCGGCGGCACGGGAACCCGGGGCGTAACCAATATCGCGTTCAAATCGGAAGCCTTCTCCAGATCGAAGTTTGAAAGTTCCGGCGGGAAATACATCATCCAGATGCTGCCGGGCACTGACCATAACCTCGAGCATATCGGTGCAGCGATACAGAAAACCGAGGGCGTCAGCCTGGCCGAAAAGGCGGCGCGTTTCTTCGGTCTCGCGCCGGAATAACAATTCATTCCGTTCAGCGATGCGATGTTGTGCTCCTATGAAAACGCCGTATCTTGCCACACCGTTAGCCAGACCTGATATGCCATCGATCGCGACCAATATACAGACCAGAATAGCCACCATGGCCGATGCCGATTCCATCGCGCCGCTGTTCGATGCATATCGCCAGTTCTACGATCAGCCGGCCGACCTGCCCCTGGCCGCCAGGTTCATCCGCGACCGCATGCGGATGAACGAATCCGTCATACTGCTGGCAACCGGTGCGGATCATCGAATTCTGGGTTTTTGCCAGCTTTACCCGACCTTCTGCTCGATCCAGGCAATGCCGATCTGTTCCCTTTACGATCTGTATGTACTGCCGGAAGCAAGGCGTTGCGGCACAGGCAGGGCGCTGTTGCAGGCTGCCGAAAGGTATGCCGCGCAAAACCGTTTTGCGCGGTTGGACCTGACCACCGCGAAGACGAACGCTTCGGCCCGATCCTTGTACGAGTCACTCGGTTGGGTCAGGGACGAAGTCTTCCAGGCTTACAGCAAACGCGTTGCGGGTTGACGCGCCCGCGCAACGGCAGACAACTTCACCCGATCGAACTAATCTGCCTGGCCGCTCTCCAGCACCACGAACGCGACTATCATGTTGCGCTCGTCGCTGAGGGAAAGATGGTGTGCGGTGATGCCGAACCCGGCCAGGTGGCCGCGCAGCACTTCGTCTAATTTCAGCTCGGGTTTGCCGAGATGATCATGGGTGACCCCGATGCGGTGCAGACTGACCGGGGCGCGCAAACCGCTGCCGACAGCCTTGGCGAAGGCTTCCTTGGCGGCAAAGCGCTTTGCGATGAAACGTGCTGGATCGGCGTTGTCGCGGAATTCCGGCAACTCGTCCTCGGTCAGGATGCGCCCGGCAAGGCGCTCGCCATAGCGCGCATACAATATTTCGATACGCGCAAGCTCGACCAGGTCAGTGCCGATCCCGTAGATCACTGCTGTCCCGCCAGCAGCGCTTTCATTTTCCGGATCGCCGACTCCAACCCGATGAACAGCGCCTCGGCGATGATCGCGTGGCCGATGTTCAGTTCGACCAGATCGGGAATGGCGACGATGGGCTGCACATTGTGGTAGTTCAGGCCGTGCCCGGCATTCACCTGCAGCCCCTGGGTCTGTGCGTGTTCAGCCGCGCGGCGGATGCGCTCCAGTTCATGCTCCTGCTCCGGCACATTGTGCGCATTGGCATATTTACCGGTGTGCAATTCCACCACCGGCGCGCCGGTGCGCCGGGCCGCGTCGATCTGCTTTGCGTCCGGGTCGATGAACAGCGACACGCGGATGCCGGCATTGGCACAGCGCGTGCAGGCAGCCTTGATGTTGTCGAAATAGCGCACTACGTCCAGCCCGCCCTCGGTGGTGAGCTCTTCGCGGCGTTCCGGCACCAGACACAGGTCGTGCGGCTTGATGCGAACCGCGATATCGATCATTTCGTCGGTGACCGCGCTTTCCAGATTCATGCGCGTCTGCAGCATATCGCGCAGCACTTCTACGTCGCGGTCCTGGATGTGGCGGCGGTCTTCGCGCAAATGCAGCGTGATCGCATCAACACCGGCGGATTCGGCCAGCAGCGCGGCGCGCACCACATTCGGGTACGGTGCGCCGCGCACCTGGCGCAGCGTGGCGACATGGTCGATGTTCAGTCCCAATTTGATCATAAATACCTCCAGAAACCCGTTTTTCGGGCGCATCGCGGCGATGCAAGGTGCTCGCTCCCTCGCCTATCCAATCGATATGCCTCTTTCGCTGTGCTCCGTGCGCCTTGCGCTGTCGCCTCGACACGGTAATGCCCAGCACTCTGGTGCGGGAGAGGCGAACGGTGGCTGCTCCCGCAAACGGCTGGCTTCGCCAGTAACGTGTCGCAGCCACAACCCCGAAATTCTGAATTTCTGGAGGTATTCATAGTTTTTGCAATTCCTTAATCAGCTCCCGGGTGTGCAGTTTCTTGCCGCCGAGATGATGGTTCAGCAATATGCGCATCAGCTGCTTGCTCTGCTGCGCGGTGGCTGGATCGCCATATTCGTCCGACGCCATGTCCAGCAGCGTCTTGCCGAGCACCGAAAATCCGGCGCTGTCGTCCCCTTCATCCCGGCCGCCGCCATCCGGCAACGGACCCCGATCTACCGCATAACGATAGCAGAGTTCCGGCTGTATCGGACGGTTGCTGCCGGCTTCGCGGTCCAGCAGCAGCGCATAGCCCAGTTCCTGGAGCAGGTGTTTTTCGAAACAGCGCAGCGTCGCGGCATGGTCGTTTTCGTTGGCCAGGCGGTACAGCGTGGCGCGGTAGTAATCGAACAGCTGCTCGTGCGGGTCGTCGCGCGCCAGCAGATTGAGCAGCAGCTCGTTAAGGTAGAACCCGCACATCAGCGCCGTGCCCTGCAGATACGGTTGCCCGCCCTGCCATTCCGCGCTGTGCAGGGTGCGCACTTCCCCCTTGCCGAACCAGCTCAGCAGCAGCGGCTGGAAATTCATCAGCACGCCGCGCAACGCAGAACGCGGGCGCCTCGCCCCACGCGCCACGATCGCCAGCCGGCCGTGCCGCCGGCTGTATACATCGAGTATCAGGCTGGTTTCGCGAAACGGGTAACTGTGCAGCACGAATGCCGGCTCGTCCTGATGCCTGTTACGGTCTGCTGCGGTCATCCATAACCCCGGATCATTCGTAACCCGACATCATTCGCATCACGATACTACTCATATCCAAGGCTGCGCAACACCCGTTCGTCATCCGCCCAGCCGCTGCGCAATTTGACGAACACCTCAAGAAACACCTTGCCGTCGAACAGCTTTTCCATATCCAAACGCGCCTGGGTCGCGATCTCCTTCAGTTTTTCGCCCTTCTTGCCGATCAGCATCGCCTTGTGCGCTTCCCGGTCGACCAGGATAGCTGCATGGATGCGTCTCAGCTTGCCATCCATCCTGAACAGCTCGATCACCACGCTGGTCGAGTACGGCAGCTCGTCGCCGGTGAAACGGAATATCTTTTCGCGCAATATTTCCGCCGCCAGGAATCGCTCGCTGCGGTCGGTGATGTCGTCCTTGTCATAGATCAGTTCGCCCCCGGGCAGATGGCCGCGTATCGCATCGCGCAGCTCTTCCAGCTTGCTGCCCAGCTTCGCGCTGACCGGGACGATAGCGGCAAACCTGAAGTCCTGAGCAACCTGCTCGGCAAACGCGAACAGCTGGCCCTTGTCGGCGACTTCGTCGATCTTGTTGATCACCAGCAGTACCGGGCGGTTGTCCGGCAGCAGCTTGAGCACTTCCCGGTCGCGTTCGTCGTAACGCAGCGCTTCCAGCACATACAGCACCACCTGCACGTCGCGCAGGCTGCTGGTTACCACGCGGTTCATGCCGCGGTTCAATGCATTGAGGTGTTTTGTCTGGAATCCCGGCGTGTCGACGAACACGAACTGGCTGTGCTCGTCGGTGTAGATACCGTGGATACGGTGGCGCGTGGTCTGCGCCTTGCGCGAGGTGATGCTGATCTTCTGGCCGATCAGGTGGTTGAGCAGCGTGGATTTGCCCACATTGGGCCGTCCGACGATCGCGATAAAGCCGCTGCGGAAACCTTCGGGTTGTTGTTCTGTCATGTGGCATCCGGCAGTTGTTGGTAGGCGGCCTGCGCAGCCTGCTGCTCCGCGTTGCGCCTGCTTGTCCCGCTCCCGCGGGTGGTAATTTTCAGCGACGGGATCGCGCATTCGACATGGAACGATTGCTCGTGCGCCTCGCCCTGCATCGCGATGATGGTGTAATTCGGCAACGGCAGCCGTTTGCCCTGCAGATACTCCTGCAGCAGCGTCTTGGCGTCCTTGCCCTGCGTCTTCACGTCGATTGCTTCGAGATAGGGGACATACAGATTCAACACCGCCCGTTCAGCCTCGCTGAAACCGGAATCCAGCAAGACCGCACCGAACAGCGCTTCCAGGGCATCCGCCAGTATCGACGGGCGGCGAAAACCGCCGCTCTTCAGTTCGCCTTCGCCCAGCCTTAAATGGCTGCCGAGATCGAGCTGCTGAGCGAGCAGGGAAAGCGTTTCTTCCCTGACCAGACTGGAACGCAGCCGCGATAGCTCGCCTTCGCTCAACTGCGGATAATTGCTGTACAGGTATTTGGCAATCACGCAGCCGAGCACGCTGTCGCCCAGAAATTCCATGCGTTCGTTGTGTTCGGGCGAATAGCTGCGATGGGTCAGTGCGCGCTGCAGCAGTTGCGGATGCCGGAACACATGGCCGAATTTTTTGCCCAGCGCACCGCCGGGCACGGCGTGCTGCGCGCTGCGGTTGACCTTATTTGCCGGCACTGCTGGGGTTGAATTCGAGAAGTAGGCTGATGTTGCCTGCCACCGGGATTTTGACGGTATAGCTGGCACTCAGCACCGGCGTCGCGCCATCGCTGGATATCACGATATCGCCCGAATTGATCGCGGTGATGTCGTCAACCGAGGAGTGGCGGTCAAACGACTCCTTGATGTCGTGCGGCGAGGCATTCTGCAGGTTCGGATCATGGGCGATCTCGACGAAGGTATTCTTGATGGTGGCAGCCTGAATGTAGGCGGGTATCAGCCTGAACCCGAAAATGGCGCACACCACCAGCAAGAAGGCACCGAATATAAATCCGCCGAAACTCATACCGCGCTGTTTATCTGGCATTGCTGTATTCATCATCTCCCCCTGGTTCAATTGATCAACGTACCGATGCGCTTCAAATCAGAAAAATTCATCCAGATAAAAAATGCCTTGCCGACAATTTCGCTGTCCGGCACGAAACCCCAATAGCGGCTGTCACGGCTGTTGTCGCGATTGTCGCCCATCATGAAGTATTCGCCCTGCGGCACCTTGCAGCGCACCAGGTCGGTATCGTATATGCAATTCTCGCGGCCGCTGAAATCGGCCACGGCATTGAGCCGCACCGTCGGCATTACCGGGTTGATCAGCAACGCATGCTTGCGATTCCCCAGTGTCTCGATGCGCTTGTCGGTATGCACGAAGTCCAGCCCGGCCTCGACGTAATTATATTCCCCATCCGCCTGCTGCGGCTGCACCACGCCATTGATCGTCAGCACCTTGCTGCGGTATTCGACAATATCGCCCGGAAGCCCGACCACGCGCTTGATGTAGTCCAGCGACGGATCCTCCGGGTAGCGGAACACCATCACGTCGCCGCGCTGCGGATTATTGATCGGAACGATTTTCTTGTCGATAACAGGCAGCCTTATACCGTAGGTGAATTTGTTCACCAGTATGAAGTCGCCGACATGCAGGGTCGGAATCATCGATCCGGATGGTATCTTGAACGGTTCGATCAGGAAGGAACGGATGAAAAATACCACCAGAATCACCGGGAAAAAGCTCTTCGCATACTCGACCCACCAGGGCTCGGCGACCCCGCTGCCGCGTTTGGCGGCCAATGCGAATCGATCCAGCAGCCAGATGCAGCCGGTGATCACCAGCAAAACGAACATAATCAGAGCGAAATCCATTGCTTCTCCTTAAATCCTAAAACGACAGTTCAAGCCACAGAAATCACGGAGAAACAGAGATGATGAGCAATCTGCATGTTTTCTCGTGCCTATCTGAAGGTTGAACAAAATCCTCGCCGGCAAACTGTTCCTACAGGCGCAGCCTGTGTTCGGCGCCCGGTTCTTCCGCGGGTCAATCATCCACCCGCAGTATCGCCAGAAAAGCTTCCTGCGGGATTTCCACGCTGCCAACCTGCTTCATGCGCTTTTTTCCGGCCTTTTGCTTTTCCAGCAGTTTCTTCTTGCGCGAGATGTCGCCGCCGTAGCACTTTGCCAAAACGTTCTTGCGCATCGCCTTGACGTTCTCGCGCGCAATGATGTTCGATCCGATCGTCGCCTGTATCGCGACATCATACATCTGCCGGGGTATGAGTTCGCGCATCTTGGCAGCCACTTCCCGGCCGCGGTGCTGGCTGTTGGCGCGATGCACGATTACCGACAGCGCGTCCACTTTCTCTCCGTTGATCAGCATGTCCACTTTCACCACATCGGCAGCACGGTATTCCTTGAACTCGTAATCCATCGACGCATAGCCGCGCGATACCGATTTCAGCTTGTCGAAAAAATCCAGCACGATTTCAGCCATCGGCATTTCGTATACCAGATTCACCTGTTTGCCGTGATAGCTGATATTGATCTGCGAGCCGCGCTTCTGGGTGCATAGCGTGATGACAGCGCCCACATATTCGTTCGGCATATACAGGTTCACCGTGACGATGGGTTCGCGGATCTCCTCGATCTTTGACGGATCCGGCATCTTGGACGGATTATCCACCGTCAGGATCGTGCCGTCGCGCTGTACCACCTCGTAGATCACGGTCGGTGCGGTGGTGATCAAATCCATGTCGAATTCGCGTTCCAGCCGTTCCTGCACGATCTCCATGTGCAGCAACCCCAGGAAACCGCAGCGGAAACCGAAACCGAGCGCCTGCGACACTTCCGGTTCGTAGCGCAGAGACGAATCGTTCAGCTTGAGCTTTTCCAGCGAGTCGCGCAGCGCTTCGTACTGGTTCGACTCAACCGGAAACAGCCCGGCAAACACCTGCGGCTGAACTTCCTTGAAGCCGGGCAGCGCCTGCTGCGCCGGCTTGCCCAGGTGGGTGATCGTATCGCCCACCTGGGCCGCTTTCAGTTCCTTGACTCCGGCGATAATGAAACCCACCTGGCCTGCGCTCAAGCAAGGGCGCGGTTGCGACTTGGGCGTGAATACACCGACATTTTCAGTCAAATGTTGCGCGCCGGTGGCCATGAACAGGATTTTTTCCTTGGGCTTGATCGTGCCATTCATCACCCGCACCAGCATCACCACGCCAACGTAATTGTCGAACCACGAATCGATGATCAGCGCCTGCAACGGCGCACCCGGATCGCCCTTGGGAGCGGGAACCCTGGCGATCAGTGCTTCCAGCACATCCCTTACGCCTTCGCCGGTTTTGGCTGAACAGCGCACCGCTTCATGCGCGTCAATGCCGATCACCTCCTCGATTTCCTCGATTGCATTTTCCGGATTGGCCGAGGGCAGGTCGATCTTGTTCAGCACCGGCACCACCTCGACGCCCAGGTCGAGTGCGGTATAGCAATTCGCCACGGTCTGCGCTTCAACGCCCTGCGATGCATCCACCACCAGCAGCGCCCCCTCGCAAGCCGACAGCGAGCGCGACACCTCGTATGAAAAATCCACATGCCCCGGGGTATCGATCAGGTTGAGGTTATAGACCTGGCCGTCCAGCGCCTTGTAGCTCAGCGTTGCGGTCTGCGCCTTGATGGTGATGCCGCGTTCGCGCTCCAGATCCATCGAATCGAGCACCTGCGCCTCCATCTCGCGGTCGGACAGGCCGCCGCAAAGCTGGATGATGCGGTCAGCCAGAGTGGATTTGCCGTGGTCGATGTGCGCAATGATGGAAAAATTACGGATGTACTGCATAGAGTCCAATATTTAAGTCCCGCCGGCGATTGCGGGAACCGCCCAGTATTTCAAAGGCACGGATTCTAGCCGATTTGGGCGGGACACGCCGGGCTGAAATTACTTCTCGTCCAGCCTGATCGCAACATAGCTCGCGCTATCGCCCCTGCGCACCAGCAAAGCGACATTGCTCCCTTTGGGAATCTGTTTAAGTATTGCGTTCAACTGGGACAGGGAACGGATCTGCACATTGCCGACCGCCAGCAGCACATCGCCCGGCTGCAAGCCGGCGCCTAGCGCAGAAGTCCCGGTCACATTTTCGACCAGCAAGCCGCCGCCCACTTGCAGCAGCTGGCGTTGATCGGCGCTCAATTCGCTGACGGCGATGCCCATGCGCGAAATCGCCTGTCCCGAACGTTCGGCAGGTTTCCCGGCAGCTTGCACCATTTTGCTTTCATCCGGCATTTCCCCGACCACGATGGATATCCGTTTCACCTTGCCTTTGCGCCACAGCTTGACGGACGCTTTGGTACCCGGTTTGACCACCGCCACAATGCGCGGCAGTTCGGCTGAACTGTTCACCGGCTTGCCGCCGAATTCGAGAATCACATCGCTTGCCTCAATGCCCGCCTTGTCGGCCGGACCGTCCTTTTCCACATTGCTGACCAGCGCGCCATTGGGGCTGCTCAAACCGAACGATTCAGCCAGTTCGCGGTTCAATTCCTGTATCGTCACGCCGATACGCCCGCGCGTCACCTTGCCGCTGCTGCGCAACTGGTCGGCAACCTGCATTGCAACATCGATCGGGATCGCAAAAGACAGTCCCATCGAACCGCCGGAACGCGTGTAGATTTGCGAGTTGATGCCGACCACTTCCTCATTCATATTGAACAACGGGCCGCCCGAATTGCCTGGGTTGATGGCCACATCCGTCTGGATGAACGGCACCAGATTTTCCTGCGGCAGGGAGCGGCCCTTGGCACTGACGATCGCGGCCGTGACGCTGTTGTCAAAGCCGAATGGCGAGCCGATCGCGACCACCCATTCGCCGACCCTGAGCCTGCCCGGATCGCCCACTTTTACGGCTGGCAAACCTTTTGCTTCGATTTTCAGCAAAGCCACATCGGTGCGGTTATCCACGCCTATGACCGTGGCACCGAACTCGCGCTTGTCCGTCAGGCGAACCGTGATCTTGTCGGCATGATCGACCACATGCGCGTTGGTCAAGATGTAGCCTTCGGAACTGATGATGAAACCCGACCCCAGGGATTGCGACTCCTGCTCGCGCGGAATCTGGGGAGCAAAGCGGTGATAAAATTCATAGAAAGGGTCGTTTTCGGGAATATTGGGTATACCCTGGGCGCCCTGGATGATCTGCGTCGTGCTGATATTGACGACCGCTGCGCCCTGCTTTTCCACCAGATCGGTGAAATCCGGCAGCTCTTTGCCGTGAGCCAGCGAGCTGCCGATCATTCCGAAAACCAGCAATACGCCGGAAAGCAGCATCGCCATGTTCGCAAATTTTTTCAGCATATACACCCCTCAAACAGACTCAAGACGATGCTCAAGTTTTCCTTTAACCTTGAACCTTCCATCTATTCTTCGCCGTGCTGCCGGGCGATAGCGGCGCCGGATTGATTCCTGTCCCGGTTTTTCGATATCCACCTGGCCATCGCAAAGCCGGCAGCCAGGCCAAGCATTGCGCCGGCAGCGGCATATCCGTCGCGTTGTCCGGGGAGCTCCGCCCAGTGGTTGCCAAGCATGGCACCCGTTACCATCAGCAGCAGCGGCAACAGATATACCAGACCGATCCCGCGCAAAATCGAACCCTCGGCTATCGATATGATAACCTCATCCCCGACACCCGCATTGATTGGATTTCCCACCTGGAACAGGCGGGGTTTGCCGCAAAACATCCGGGACAGCTTGCCCGCCCCGCACCCCTTGCCGCTGCATTGCTCGCAACCACTGGCCTGGCTGGCCTGCACAAGCGCGTGCCGACCTTCAATCCGAACGATAACGGCACGCGTCTCCAGCATGTTACTTGCCGTTGTAGCGGACCGAATCGAGCACCTGCATTACCGTGCGCGGCGGAACTTCACCAACCACGGTGATCAGCTCTTTATCCAGCACCTTGTGATACAGATTAACCGCGCCCCGGCTGGACAAACCGTCCTCGTCATCCTCGTCCCTGTCGTTCGGCTCGATGAATATGGAAATCGAGCTCAGGCCGTCGGAAAATACCATTTGCGTCACTGGGGCATGCCTGCCGTGCATTTGCCGCTCGATCTCCAGCGTCTTTTTGAATCCCGACGGCAGCATATCCGCGACCCAACCGCTGTTGATCGGCTTGATGTCCGCGTTTGCCGGGGGAGCGTCTTTCTCCTGCGCAACAGCCGCATCGCATTCCTTGATCCAGGTACGATCGATTTTCCCGCCGATTTGCAGCTGGGTAAAAGCGTATTGTTCTTCAACCTTGTTGTTGTCTCCCAGCACGGCTGCTTTCAGCAGCAAACCCGAATCGGTGTGCACCCATATTTCGTGTGCGTAACGGAGATTGTCGATGGGTTTGAACAGAATGACCTGGGTGTTGTAGCCCGCGACCCGTGCCATGCCAAGCAGTTTGGCCTTGTAATTTGCCTTCAATGCGGCAAGTTGCTCCGGCAACAGGGACGGGAAGCTGCCATGCCCGTAATTGCTGCCCAGCTGAACCATTTTGTGGTTGACGAAGCCCCAGATCCTGCCGTCATGGCTGATGATTTCGCGCTGGGGGCCATCCAGGCTTTCCAGCTTTTCATATTCGCCGTCCGGTTGATAGATGTGAATAATGCTGGTTGTCTCGACGCGGTTGTCATATTGATAAACGAATACACCGCTGTAATCGGTCTGGTGACGGGCAAAGGCAACAATCTCCAGCCAGTCAAGGTTTGCCGGCAATTCGTCTGCATGACTGCTGGCAACAACAGCAAGCAACAATGCGCAAAGTACAACCGGCAGTCTTATCACTCTCTTGATCCCGAGCTATATTTGCACATGGTAATTTTCACTGGGCCGCGTCATTGCTGTAAGAAACGGTGCGGATATAGGATGCACCGCCATTCAAATCCGCGCTGGGTGAAAATTCCTGGTGCGCCGCCAGATAATCATTGGCGTCGGGTTTGATCTGCATGCTGGCAGGGCGGAATGCAGTCTGCTGCATTGCCAGTTGAGGCGCCGCTTCCGGGCTGATCTGCAGCGACATCCAGGCGACCACGCCGACCGCCGACAGGGATGCGGCGGCCGACAGCGCGAAAGTGCGCATTTTCTGTTTTACCGCGCGCACTCTCGGAGCGAATACGACAGGTTCATCTTCCATGCGTTCACGGATTTTGTTCCCCATACCGCAATGTATGTGTTCGGGCTGGCGCAGCACATCCCCGATCAAGTGATACATTTCCCAGTCATTGCCCACGTCAGAACCGCGTTTGATCTGGTCGAGCAGGGTTTCTGCTTCATCCTCGAACAATTCGCCGTCCATCAGTACAGATATCTTCTGTTTCATACTTACCACCTCTTGCCTTTGCTGGTTTCTAACAACGGTCGCAGATTCTCCGCCACCGCCTCGCGCGCCCTGAATATTCTGGATCTTACCGTACCGATCGGGCAATCCATTACGATTGCGATCTCCTCGTAACTCAAGCCTTCGATTTCGCGCAAGGTCAACGCACTGCGCAAATCCTCGGGTAATTGCTGCAATGAAGCTTGCACGACACCGACAACCTGCTTGCTCATAAGTTCATTTTCCGGGGTATTTACTTCCCGCAACAGGCCCGCATCTTCAAACGATTCGGAATCTTCCGCATCAAATGGCGTACTGGTCGGCGCACGGCGCTTGTTTGCCAGAAGGTGGTTTTTTGCCGTGTTGATACCGATCCGGTATAACCAGGTATAAAACGCACTTTCGCCGCGAAAACCGGGCAATGCCCGGTAAGCCTTGATGAAAGCGTCCTGGGTAACGTCCTCGGCCTCTGCCGGATCACGCACAAAGCGGGATATCAGCCGTCCCAGTTTGCGCTGATACTTGGTCACCAGCAAATCAAAAGCGTGCTTGTCCCCGCGCTGAACGCGCTCGACCAACTGCTGATCGACATCTCGATCTGTCATCCCCGGCTTTTCCAATTATTATTCTTGCTGCGCAACATGATTTGCATATACGGGGCAAGTATAACCGCTCCGACCCTTAGTCGTCAGCAATCGGCAAACAGTCGCGATGCGCACCGTCGAAATGCCCGAAGCACCGGTCCGGACGTCAGGACTGCCGCAATGCCGGCTGTCTGATATAGTCCTGAATAAAATCCATGCACAGGGAATGAAATTGCCTCAATTTGACACACTGATTATCGGTAGCGGCCTGGCCGGACTGACTCTTGCCATCAAACTGGCCGATCGCCAGAAAGTCGGGCTGATCACGAAAAAAACGCTGTTTGACGGCGCGAGCGGATGGGCACAAGGCGGCATAGCCGCGGTAATGTCCTCTGAAGACTCCCTGGAAGCCCACATCCATGACACCCTGACCGCCGGGGCGGGACTGTGCGATGAAGCCGCAACCCGCTACGTCGTCGAGCATGGCAAGGCATCGATAGACTGGCTTATTGCCCAGGGTGTTCCTTTCAGCAGAGACCCGTCCAGCGATACCGGTTACCATCTCACCCGGGAAGGCGGGCACAGCCGCAGGCGGATTATGCATGCCGCGGACGCGACCGGGCATGCCGTTCAGGAAACGCTCGCCGCGCGCGTGCAGGCGCACCCCAACATCACGGTCCTGGAAAATTGCATGTCGGTCGACCTGATCACCGGCAGAAAACTGGGAAATCAGGATAACCGCTGTCACGGGGTTTATGTCCTCGATTGCCTGCGCGATGAAGTGCTGACCATCAGCTCGCATAACACCATTCTGGCGACAGGCGGCGCCGGCAAGGTCTATCTCTACACCACCAATCCCGATACCGCGACCGGTGACGGGATTGCGATGGCATGGCGCGCCGGTTGCCGAATTGCCAACATGGAGTTCATCCAGTTCCACCCGACCTGCCTGTATCATCCCCACGCAAAATCCTTCCTGATCAGCGAGGCGGTGCGCGGCGAAGGGGGCATCCTGAAACTGCCCGACGGAACGCGCTTCATGCCTCATCACGATGAACGCGCAGAACTTGCCCCGCGCGATGTGGTCGCCAGGGCAATCGACTTCGAAATGAAAAAGCACGGACTGGATTGCGTCTATCTGGACATCTCGCACCAGTCGGTCGAGTTTCTCCAGGAACATTTTCCGAACATCTACGAGCGATGCCTGTCGCTGGGCATCAATATCAGCAGGGAGCCGATCCCGGTGGTTCCCGCCGCGCATTACACCTGCGGCGGCATTGTCACCGACCTGCATGCGCGCACCGATATCGAGAACCTCTATGCCGTCGGAGAAACCGCCTACAGCGGTTTGCATGGTGCCAACCGGCTGGCCAGCAATTCGCTGCTGGAATGCCTGGTATTCGCGGACGCCGCAGTTCGCGACATCCTGGGCAAGCCGGGTCAGGCGCCCACCCCGCTTCCCGGCTGGGATGAAAGCCGCGTCACGGACGCTGACGAGCAAATCGTCATTTCACACAACTGGGCCGAACTGCGCCACTTCATGTGGGACTACGTTGGGATCGTGCGCACCACCAAACGACTGCAACGCGCACAACACCGCATTCAGCTGCTGCAGGATGAAATCAGCGAATACTATGCCCATTTTCATATCAGTTCGGACTTGCTGGAATTGCGCAACCTGGTCCTGAACGCCGAGCTGATCGTACAAAGCGCATTGTCGCGTCATGAAAGCCGCGGACTGCATTTCAGCAAGGACTATCCAGGCTTGCTGGACAATTCCCGGCCGACTGTACTTACCCCGAACACATTCTTCAGGCCGCGCGAATAGCAATCGCCTTGGGATAGTTCCGTAAACTGGCATTCGGCATCATGCGAACTTCAGGTGAACGCATAATTCCCGAAACGCGCCCGGGCGCATCGAATCTGGAAAGATAACGCGGAAAACCGGTCTGTGGCGCCCTTGCGGCCGCACACTTAACACCACGAAATACGGGCTGACCACGGACTGGCTTGCGACCTGGCCGAGCAAACCGGGGCCACTACGTGTGACCACCGCGACCTCATGCTGATTGAAGGATATCTCACGCCATGAACCGGGCAGCAGCAACAGCACATCACGCAGCAGGTAATACGCCAGGCTAAATGCCATCAACAACAGGAACAGAAGTTTGGCCGGCAATGCCATCACGGTAGCCACCACCACGGATGCAGCCACCAGGTGCAACAGCAGGAGCAACCAGGCAAAGCGCAAGGAAGTCTTAACTGCCAACTGCAGCACGATTGCGCCGGACATTTTTCTGTAGCCGGGTTATGTGTTCCAGGGACGATTCAGAGAAAAAAATACCAGGTGACACCAAACAGCACCAGCAACGCAATGGCCGTCATCAGCAAGTTCCAGCCATTCATCTGGGTAATCGTATCCTCGGTTGGCTGGCTGCTGGGTGGACGGTTTTTTGGCGGAGGCTTGGCTGCAGCCCTGGCTGCACCGGCCTTGTTGATCGATTTCGCGCTCGGCCGGGTGATATTCAGCGTTTTCGACAACTCGTCGACATCCTCGCTGGAAGCAGTCAGGGCTGCCAGACGCATGGTCGCGACCGAAGAATCGAAAGCCTTGGATAGTCTTACATTCGACTCGGATTTGATGCGCTCGGTGTCTCCGTCCCCCTTCGCTGTTATTTCGACCGTGTCCGGCAACTTGGTCTTGCTTGCCGCAGGGGGTATCGATAAATCCACCCTGTGTATCGAACTCGGCATGGTATCCCGGCAGGTGCGCAAATCAGCAGCAAAATCCTTGGCATTCTGGTAACGGTCCTCCACCCCTTTGGCGAGCGCCTTGGCCACAATGAAGTTAACCATTTCCGGCACGTCCGGATTGATTGTGTTCGGTGGAGACGGTACTGCATTCAGGGTCTGGTACATGATGGCATTGACATTCTCGCCGTCAAAGGGAGCCTGACCCGTCAACATTTCGTAAAGCATCACGCCCAGGGAAAAAATATCCGAACGCGGATCGATCGCCTTCCCCATGACCTGCTCGGGAGACATGTATTTTGGCGAACCAAGCACCATACCCGTTTGCGTACGCACGGAAGAGGATGCCATGCGCGCAATGCCGAAATCGGTGATTTTCACATGGCCGTCGCGTATCACCATGATATTGGATGGCTTGACATCGCGATGCACGATTTCATGCTCGTGTGCATAAGCCAGACCCTGCGCGACCTGGGCTGCGATATTCAACACCTGGTCTATGGGCAATAAAGCGCCCTCGTTCATGATATCGCGCAGTTCGCGTCCTTCCAGCAGCTCCATCGCGATATAAGCAACATCGCCACTCTTGCCCACATCGTAAATGGTCACGATATTCGGGTGATTCAGTCGGCCGGCTGCCCTGGCTTCCTGATAGAAACGCCCTTCATATTCGTCTTTCTCATCCATTGCCAGGCTGAGGTTGATGGTCTTGATTGCAACCACGCGATCAATCAGCGGGTCCCGGGCCTTGTAAACCACTCCCATGGCCCCTTGGCCAAGCTCGCCAAGCACCTCATAGCGCCCCAGATTGCTAATCAAAATATTCACCCGAATGAGTCATAGTCTTCATGGCAGATTTTGTCATTCCGCTACCCAGGTTTGGTCACACTAGTTGCAACGGCTAGGCTTGATATGTAAGCTCTTGCCGGGAACGAGTTTGACGCTTTGCGTAAATATACCCTTGTTTGCATTACTCAAAATCAGCGAATGTTTTCCCGGTTGCACAAGTATCGACAACGGCGTTTTATCGATCCGCCCTTTGCTGATTCCGTCCACGAACACCTCCGTTCCCTCCATGCAGGTGATCACAATATACGAATTTTTGCTGCCGCTTGAAGTGCTGTATGGCGAGTTCGGTTCGTTTTTGACCTGGTTTGTTTCCTTGGTCTGGTTGCCCGCAACTCTGGTTTTTTCTTCCATTTTAGGCTTTGTCTTGACCCGTGGTTTTTTCCTGGAAGCTGCTTTGACCTTTTTGTTCTCGGCAATTTTCCCGACCTGCGCTTTCGATTCGGCCGGGGAAAGCGCTGCCGTTGTCTCTTTGGGCTTGACTCTGGAAACTGCCGGGGGAGACGTAACGGTCGAATCAGACAGACCGGGTTGGGGCGCAATTTTGGCCAGCTCCGCTGCGGTCGGCTTTGCTGCTACCCCACGGTGCACGGACCAGCTTGCCAGCAGCGCAATGATCAGCAGCAATGGAATTGCGACAGCCGCCGCATATATTCCGCGCTGCCGTGTGTCAGCTTTACGGAATCGCGCGATCGCCAGATCGGACCATGCTTGCATGCGGGTCGTTGCCAGATGGGAGGCCGTTCTGACGCGCCCCATTGCGCTGACCCATTTATTTTCTTCCGGCTCGGCAACCGGAAGGATGGCCGCTCCCCGGCGTGTCGTCTTGTCACCCGGATAGCCGATCGCATACACCTCGTGCTCGCGCACATGTTTGTCGGTTCGCGAACCCTGATAGTGGAACATCCCGGCATACTGGGGCGACAGGCGGGAAACGGCATCGTAATAGGAACGCGACACGAGAATCTGGGCGACATCCGCAAATCCCATTACGCGCTGCGCGACGTTGATTCCGTCACCGACAATATTGGGCTGACCGTTGATATCCCTGACCAGTCGAACCGGACCAAGGTTGATTCCCATGCGCACCAGCAGCGGATGATCCACGTCAGGCGCTTCATTCAGCAGGCTTTGGCGCAAGCTGAGGGCTGCTTTCAATGCGTCTTCGACATCACCGAGAAAATTTATCGCCGCGCCGTCGCCAGTATCCAGAATGATTCGGTCCGTCATCGGTACGTCACGGATCGCCTCGGAAAGATAGCTGTTGAACCTGTCCTTGAGTGAAATTTGTCCAGCGACAGACTTCTTGGAATATTCGACAATATCCAAGAACAGCACACTGCACATTATGGTCTTGTTACCGCGTTCTTCCATTCAAAATTCCCGTGTCCAGACAGTTGCATTCACCTCAATACTCCAGCCTTGCAGCCCGCACGTTGTAATCATGCGGATTCTAGTTGCAGTCAGTGTTTTACACCAGACTTACTTTTTTTCGCGTCAGCCGGTCCGGTACGTCTGACATTACCCTCTGCGCGGGCAGAATTCCGGACTGTTTTCTGCGCCGGTGATCGATCGGATTGGCGGAAGGCAGGCAACTTCCGCTGATGCAATTCGGTGCTGCCGGGGGCAATGCCAACCCATTCCAGCATCTGTCCCACCTCGCCCTCGCCAAGTTCTGCAGTCATGCCCCGCTTGAGACGCGGCGGAAGGTTGATTATACCGAAGCGAATGCGCATCAATCTGCTCACCGGGAGACCCAGCGCATCGAAAGTACGGCGCACTACGCGATTGCGCCCCTCCTTGAGCATCACGCGATACCAGTGATTGAAACCCTCGCCACCCTGGTCTTCGAGTTTCTCAAACATTACCAGACCATCTTCCAGATCAACGCCATGCCCGAGCACCAGGTCTATCTGTGCTTCCGTCATCATCCCCTGAACCCGGACCGCATATTCTCGCTCCACTTCAAAACGCGGATGCATCAGCCGGTTCGCCAGTTCTCCGGAAGTGGTGAATATGAGCAGGCCGCTGGTATTGAAATCCAGCCGGCCGACCGCGATCCATTTCTGACCGCGAAGTTTGGGCAGTTTGTCGAACACGCTGCTGCGTTTCCCTGGGTCGTTGCGGCTGACGATCTCGCCTTCCGGTTTGTGGTAAAGCAGGACGCGTGCGGCATGTTCGCGCTCGCCAACGCGTAGGGTGCGACGCTCGGCTTTTACCAGGTCTCCTGCGAACACCCGCATACCCAGGGTTGCGGTTTCGCCATTGACGCTGACCTGCCCTTTCGCGATCCATTCCTCCATCATTCTGCGCGAGCCAAACCCTGCGCTCGCGAGCACCTTCTGCAACTTCTCGCCCAGGGAATTTTCATCTGATATGGTGATTTTGCCTACCGGGTCACCTTCAGGATCCTCCGGCTGGGAAAGCGTCTTGTGGTTCCGTTTCATGCTTCCACCTCGCGCCGCTCCAGCAGGGCTTGCGCCAGGGTTCCGCTATCCACCTGCTCCAGTTCGCCGCCCACCGGCAGTCCGCGCGCTATGCGCGACACCTTGAGACCCTGCGATCGCAGCAATGTAGCCAGATAATGCGCCGTGGCATCGCCTTCCACCGTAAAGTTGGTCGCCAGAATCACTTCACATTCCTGCTCCTTCGCTCGTCTGACGAGACGTTCGACATGCAACTCATTCGCACCTATCCCATCGAGCGGCGACAACCTTCCCATCAGCACAAAATACAAGCCGCGATAGCACTGCGTCTGCTCCATCATCAGCAGGTCGGCAGGCATTTCGACCACGCATAGCAGGCCGGCATCGCGCTTCGAAGACGCGCACAGGCTGCAAACTTCCTGCTCGGAAAAGTTGTTGCATTTGCTGCAGTGCTGGATGTTGCCGACCGCCAACTCCATTGCACGCGCCAGATGAAGGGCGCCGGCGCGGTCACGCTGCAGCAAATGATAAGCCATTCTCTGTGCAGACTTCGGTCCCACACCGGGCAGGCAGCGCAAAGCTGCAATCAATTCTTCGAGATGCGAAGGTGTCACCGGATGTGCGGACATCAGAATGGCAGCTTCATCCCGGCCGGCAAGCCCATGCCGGCGGTAAATGCGCTCATACGCTGCTGGGTGGTCGTTTCCACCTGTTTCAGCGCGTCGTTGACTGCAAGCACAATCAAATCTTCCAGCATGTCCTTGTCATCCGTCATCACGCTGTCGTCCAGCGCAACCCGGCGCACAACATGCCCGCAGGTCATGGTGACCCTGACCATGCCGGAACCTGCCTGTCCCTCGACTTCCACCGTGGCCAGTTCGGCCTGTGCCTTTTGCATATTCTGCTGCATCAGCTGGGCCTGCTTCATCATTCCACCCAATCCGCCTTTCATCATTTCTTGCTCTCCTTTATTCGTTGAATCGGCTTGATTGATTCTTCTATCAGAACCGCATCAAGCTTTGCCTGCGCGTCATGCACGAAGCGATCATGCACTATCGAGTCGCTCGCCAGCTGCTGATTGAGCTGTTTGCTTTGCTGCTCCAGAATCGCAGGCGTTGCCGAATCGGCATTGCCCAACACGATGTTCAGCTTAACCGGCTTGGCAAAATAATCCGTCAGCGCGGCCTGCAATTTTTCTGTTGCCATTCTGTTGCTTTGCAAATGCTTGTGTTCCCGGGACAGGCGCAGGGTGATCTGCCGGTCCGAGAAACTTTCCATGATGCAGTGCTTCGCCAGCTGCTGCGCCATTCCCTGCACATTCAACTGGTCCAGTATCACACCCCAGTCCGGCTGATTGCCAGATGGATTTGCTTCCTTTGCAGGGCGGCCGGCAGAATCCTGCACAGCCGGACCGGGTGATACTGCAGGTTCAGCGCGGTTTCCGTCAGCAACCGGTGCCGCATTCTGGCGAGCCCTGGAGACGGGCGCTTCCGCTGACATATGCGCGTTATCCCTTGCTGGCGAAAATGCCAGCATGCGCAGCAGCGCCATGGTAAAACCGGCGTAGTCATCAGGCGCCAGATCGATTTCGTCGCGCCCATGGATGGCGATCTGGTAAAACAACTGCACTTGTTCAGAAGTGAAAGCGGTGGCCATTTCCAGTTGTCGTGCCCGCTCCGTTTCGTCGTCGTCGATTGCATCTGGCACGGTCTGCACCACTGCAATACGATGCAGCAGCGTAGCCAGCTCCTGCAATGCAGTATCGAAAGCAATGCTGCGCTCGGCCATGTTGTCGGCGATCGCAAGCAGTGCGACACCATCCTGTTCACGCAACGCCGAAAGCAAATCAAGCAGGTAGCCCTGGTCTATCGCGCCCAGCATGGTATGCACTGCCGACTCCTCGACCTTGCCGGCGGAATAGGCGATTGCCTGGTCCATCAGGCTCAACGCATCGCGCATACTGCCATGTGCTGCACGCGCAATCAGCGAGATCGCCCCTTTGTCGAATGAGATCTGCTCTTGCTCGAGCACATACTGCAGGCGTTCCGCAATCAAGGCGGGCGGCAATTGCTTCAGGTTGAATTGCAGGCAGCGCGATAGTACGGTAACCGGGATTTTTTGCGGATCAGTGGTGGCCAGAATGAATTTGACATGTGCTGGCGGTTCTTCCAGAGTCTTCAACATCGCGTTAAAGGCCGACTTGGACAGCATATGAACTTCGTCGATGATATATACCTTGAAGCGACCGCTGCTGGGCGCATACAGGGCGCTTTCCAGCAATTCACGCATATTGTCGACCTGCGTGTTCGATGCGGCATCCAGTTCGATCAGATCGACGAAGCGCCCGCTATCGATTTCCCTGCAGGCACTGCATTCCCCGCACGGGGTGGCCGTGATTCCGGTCGCGCAATTCAGTGACTTCGCAAATATTCGCGCAATGGTGGTCTTGCCGACCCCGCGTGTTCCGGTAAACAGATAGGCGTGATGCAGTCGGTTTTGCGTGAGCGCGTTGCTCAACGACCGCACCACATGCTCCTGCCCCACCAGTTCGGCGAAGCTTCGGGGGCGCCATTTACGGGCTAAAACCGTGGTTGCAGACAAGACTGTGCCAACTTATAAGACGGATGGAAATCATCCATAAACACCGGCAAGGACGCTGGAACTGAACGATACATCATCGTGCACTTACCCCAATAAGGAGGCGAGCCTTACCCCGGCACTTGCATAAGTAGCTGTGGCTGCTTCCTTCCGGACCTGACCAGGTTCACTACGCTGCAATGCGGGGAGACCCGCCAATTCGTAAATTTTTTAATACGGACGAAGGCCTATGATAGTCGAATTGTCCCGCAAAATCCATGCCAAATCAGTTCTCAGGGAGGACTGAACTCATATAAATTCAGCGGGAATGGCCAGTACCCTGTTTGTCTAACGTTTTCAATAGTGCTCGAGCGGTTTTTATGGTGCTCAGTTGTCAATTTACGAAAACGGATACCGACCCCATGCCGGACGGCGTTCATCAACTTAAAGCCAGCGCTCCAGCAATCAGTATCGCCAACCCCAGAGTCAGTGTGAACCAGATGAAATCGCGATCATGCCTCAAGCGGCGCAACAACCCGGGCGAGCGCGGCGAGCGTGCCAGTCGTTTCCGCTCACGCGGGGTTGGCGCTTGCAGGCGAGCCATTGCCTGTTCGGAATCAAATCGTCGCGACAGGGTCAGGCGGCTGTCGGTTTCCACGCCCGCAGACATGCGGCGCAGGGCAGGCTTGCTGGCAGCTGACGGCTTGAGCGCGATTGTTTTATAGGCCGAGTCATCCTGTAACTCATCTGCCTTGACTTGAATGACAGCGGTTCGTTGCAGAGTGTTAGTTGACGGGGCCAGTTCCTGCAGGCAGTGGCGCAAATCATCGACCATTTCCCATGCGTTCGCGTACCGGGCAGACGGTTTCTTCTCCATCGCGCGTTTGACCACCAGATCCAGCAGGGGTGGTACTTCCGGATTGATCCGGCTTGGCGGGGGCGGCTCGAAATTCGCCACGTTATGCATTACCTGGGTCAGGGTGTCACCCTTGAATAGCTTGACGCCAGTCAGCATTTCATAAAGCACGATCCCAAGCGAAAAAATATCGGTGCGGTGGTCGAGCGCGCTCCCGCCAATTTGCTCAGGTGACATGTATTTTGGCGTGCCCAGCCGCATACCCAGTTGTGTTTTGATATCCGACACCTTCAGGCGGGCAATGCCAAAATCCATGATCTTTACCCGTCCACGCTGCAATAACATGACGTTGCTGGGTTTGATATCACGATGGATCACGCCGCTGTCGTGCGCAAACGCCAGTCCTTCGGCAACTTGCTCGGCTATTGAAACAGCCTCGCTGATCGGAATCGATGCCTGCCCCATGCGTTCGCTCAATTCGCTGCCGTTGAGCAGTTCCATCGCCATGTACGCCAGCGCGCTTTCCTCGCCGAAGTCGTAGATGGTAATGAGCGCGGGGTGGTTCAGGCGCGCTGCAGCCTTGGCCTCCTGGAAAAAACGTGCCTGGTACTCTTCTCGATCCTGTTCTTTTTCGTCCAGTGCAATGGTCTTGAGCGCCACGGTTCGATCGAGCACCGGGTCATGCGCCTTGTAGACCACCCCCATGGCGCCACGCCCGAGTTCGGCCTGGATGCGGTAACGCCCCAGTTGCTTGAGCTTACGGCTTGCCATGGGTGAACCTCTTGACGTGAATTATCGCGGTGGCAACCTTGCTTCCGATGTAGGGCGCCAAAGGCCGCGGCCGGTTCGGCACGCCCACACGCAGCGTCACTGCGGTGGCGAGCAGCAAAGTGGCAGCGACGATGGCGGTCAGTATGAATCGCCGCCGTCGTTGGCGCGGCGCGCGGCGATCAAGGCGAAAGACCTGATAAGTGCGCAGTCCGGCATCGCTGAAATTCTCTGTCTGAACCAGCACACTTTCGGCGCCGGGTGACATTTGCGCCAGCGCAGTACGAAAGTTTTGCGTTACCAGCAACCCGGTATCGGTGGCAAAGGCTGCCATCACCGAGGCGGTAACCACTCCGTCACCAACGAGTGCAGCGCCGGACTCGCCGTTCACGACCTCAACCGGTCCATGATCGATACCGATGCACAACCCCAGTCCGGCCTGATTGGCTTTCAGTGCACGCTCGGCAAATGCAAGCGCCGCAAGCGCGTTGTCCAGCACTGCCACGGCCGCACTACCGTTACCAGCGAGCACAATACGGGCGCGGTCCGAAATATCGGGTAGCAACATGGCCAGCACGGTATCGAGTTGCGCGCTCAGCCGTGCCTGCTCAGCGACAGGGCGGCGTGCATAATCATTCAGTCGAAGCAGGATAACACTGCTAAGAGCCGGTAAATGGTCAGCTTCGGTCATAGGACGGGAGTTGAAAATGGACGATCATGGTAACAGCTTCGCCCATGCGCCCGGGTTGTTGCGGATTGTAACTTTAAAAGTTTGCTGACAATGTTGCAGATAAACCATTCAACAATGTCTTTTGCAGCGAGAGAATCTTCCGGGTTGACGCAATCCGTCCATCCCGGAAATCGTTAAAAAATGTCAGCGACAGCCGGGTTAATCTGTTCATGATGAGGGAAATCCTGACGCAAATTGCACTGCTGAATATTATCTCATCGAAGCAGTAAATTTTGTGAAACTATACCGGACGAAATGCGATTCCTTCTTATTCATTATGCTACCTTAACCGGAATTGCAGCTATCCGTTGGCTCCATTTCGCAGGTCCTACCTCGTGTACCGAGGTGCCCTTGGCATCTACTGCGACGGTGACCGGCATGTCTTCCACTTCGAATTCGTAGATCGCTTCCATGCCAAGGTCGGCGAAGGCGACGATATTTGATTGTTTGATCGCCTTGGATACAAGATAGGCTGCGCCCCCGACTGCCATCAAATATACCGCGCCGTGCTTCTTAATCGACTCGATGGCATTCTTGCCGCGTTCGGCCTTGCCTATCATGCCGATCAGGCCGGTTTGTTCCAGCATCGTATCGGTGAACTTGTCCATGCGCGTCGAGGTGGTCGGTCCGGCAGGTCCGACCACTTCGTCGCGAACCGGATCGACCGGGCCGACGTAATAGATGAAACGCCCGTTAAAGTCTACTGGCAACGGTTCGTCCTTTGCCAGCATATCCACCAGACGTTTGTGCGCCGCATCACGCCCGGTGAGCAGTTTCCCGGATAACAGCAGCGTTTCTCCCGGTTGCCACTTCGCAATGTCTGCGCGTGTGACGGTATCGAGGTTTACGCGGCGCGCATCCGGCGATGGTTTCCAGTGCACGTCGGGATAGTCTTCAAGTTTAGGCGGGGTAAACTGCGCCACGCCGCTGCCATCCAGCTCGAAATTGATGTGCCGCGTCGCGGCGCAGTTGGGGATCATCGCGATAGGCTTGGAAGCCGCATGGGTCGGATAATCGAGTATCTTCACATCCAGCACCGTGGTCAATCCGCCCAGACCCTGTGCACCGATGCCGAGCGCATTGACTCTGTCGTAAATCTCGATGCGCAATTCCTCGACGTGGTTCCGCGGACCACGAGCTTTCAATTCGGTCATGTCGATGGTTTGCATCAGCGATTCCTTGGCCAGCAGCATCGCCTTCTCCGCCGAGCCACCGATGCCGATGCCCAACATACCCGGCGGACACCAGCCCGCACCCATTCCCGGCAATTGGCTGACTACCCATTCGACCGCGTCGTCGCTGGGATTGAGCATCGCAAACCGCGACTTGTTTTCGGAACCACCACCCTTGGCCGCGATATCCACTTCGACCCTATCGCCTTGAACCAGTTCGACATGAACTACCGCCGGTGTATTATCGCCCGTATTTTTTCGCTTGCCGGCCGGATCGGCAACAATTGAAGCCCTTAACGGATTATCAGCATCAAGATATGCCTTGCGTACCCCGGCATTTACCATTTCAACAACACTCAACACCGCATCCCATCGCACCGACATGCCGACCCGCACGAATGCGACCACGATTCCGGTATCCTGACATACCGGCCGATGGCCCTGCGCACTCATACGAGAATTGGTCAATATCTGCGCCATTGCATCCTTGGCTGCAGCTGACTCCTCAATGCGATATGCCTCCGCCAACGCATGAACATAGTCAGCCGGATGGTAATAGGAAATAAATTGCAGCGCTTCTGCAATGCTATCGATGAAGTCCTGCTGGTGTATGGTGGTCATGATGAATGGTGTAATTGATTTCTGATGGGTATGCGTATCCATGGGGGTAGCGTCAAATCGATGGTAAATCCGACCGACTACAATTTGTACTCACACTGTAAGGTAGGCAAGCCTGACAGTAGCGCAACGCGGAACGGGACAGGCATCCGGCTCGGTAACAGATATTTGGTGGGCCGTGAAAGACTTGAACTTTCGACCAATGGATTAAGAGTCCACTGCTCTACCAACTGAGCTAACGACCCATTTTCTGCGAATATAATTTTCGCAACAGATTATCGGAAATGCTTGTTGCTTTGTCAAAGATTTCGATTCTGAAGCTCGTTGATTTACACTGCATCAAAGCAGAACGCCCCATTTTTAGAGTTTAAGCGTTCAGCTTTGCAAGGCGTCTGACGATCACCTGCTTTGCCTGCGCCGAATAATATCATTCATGGGCATCAGCCCGTAAAAAGTCGGTATCCCCTTGTGGGGCAGCAAGCGCCTTTGGCGCGTGTTGTCATAAACTCAAGCTGGTCAACATCTTGCGCCACAAACACCAAAGCCCTCGCGAGGAGGGCTTTGGATTTTATAAGGAGTCTGACGATGACCTACTTTCACATGGGTAATCCACACTATCATCGGCGCGGAGTCGTTTCACTGTCCTGTTCGGGATGGGAAGGAGTGGGACCAACTCGCTATGGTCGTCAGACAAACTGGTAGGCCAACAGCGTTACTCTGCTGTTTGCCCTGTTTGTTGTTCGCTGCTTCGGTTTTAACGCCTCGTCAACGAACGATATTTTTGGAAGAAGTAAAGTTTTTAATGTGTTTCGATTGTTGCGAAACGCCTATTAACTTAATGTTATAGGATCAAGCCTCACGAGCAATTAGTACTGGTTAGCTTAACGCATCGCTGCGCTTCCACACCCAGCCTATCAACGTCCTGGTCTCGAACGACTCTTTAGGGGGGTTAAACCCCCAGGGAA
>JBAUQH010000146.1:0-9477 GCA_049580605.1 Gallionella sp.
GACCGAGATCGCCTCCTCGCTGCAAAACGAAACCGCGCTGCTGCTGGCCGCCAACGCCAGGGACGTCGCGGCGGCGCGTGCCGACGGCCTGGACAGCGCATCGCTGGACCGGCTCACGCTGACCGAGAAAACCATCCAGGGCATGGCCGAGGGTCTTCTGCAGATCGCGCAGTTGCCCGACCTGATCGGCGCGATCAGCGACATGAATTTTCGTCCCTCCGGCATCCAGGTCGGCAAGATGCGCGTGCCGCTCGGCGTGATCGGCATCATCTACGAATCGCGCCCCAATGTGACCGCGGACGCCGCCGGGCTGTGTCTGAAATCCGGCAATGCGGCGATCCTGCGCGGCGGTTCGGAAGCGATCCATTCCAACCAGGCGATTGCCGCCTGCGTGCATGCCGGGCTGCGCATCGCCGGCCTGCCCGAGACCGCGGTCCAGGTCGTCACCACCACGGATCGCGCTGCAGTCGGCGAACTGATCACGATGAAGGAATATGTCGACGTGATCGTGCCGCGCGGCGGCAAGGGGCTGATCGAGCGCATTTCAGCGGAAGCGCGCATCCCGGTGATCAAGCACCTGCACGGTGTCTGCCATGTGTACATCGACGACGAGGCCGACGTGGACATGGCGATACGCATCGCAGACAACGCCAAGACCCATCGCTATGGCGTATGCAACGCGATGGAAACGCTGCTGGTCGCGGAAGGAATCGCCGCAAGGGTACTGCCCAGGCTATGCGCAATCTATCTGGACAAGAACGTCGAGTTGCGCGGCGACGAGACGGCCCGTTCGCTGGTCGCGCAGATGAAAGTCGCCAGCGAGGAAGACTGGCACACCGAATACCTGGAGCCGATACTTGCGGTGCGGGTGGTGTCCGGCCTGGACGAAGCGATCGTGCACATCGCCACCTATGGCTCGCAGCATACCGACAGCATCGTCACCGAAAATTACACGCGGGCGATGCGCTTCCTGCGCGAGGTGGATTCGAGCTCGGTGATGGTGAACGCGTCGACGCGCTTCGCCGACGGATTCGAATACGGCCTCGGCGCGGAAATCGGGATTTCCACCGACAAGATCCATGCGCGCGGGCCGGTCGGACTGGAAGGTCTGACTTCGCAGAAATTCATCGTGCTTGGCAGCGGCCAGATACGCGACTGATCCCGACCTGCTTTTCAAAGAACAAATACAAGGAAGCGAACACATGAGCCAGACCATAGAAGTAAAAGTGCCCGACATCGGCGATTTCAAGGACGTTGCCGTCATCGAAGTATTCGTGAAGGCAGGCGAACAGGTCGAAGCCGAACAATCGCTGATCACGCTGGAAACCGACAAGGCCGCGATGGAAGTTCCCTGCCCGTCCGCAGGCAAGGTCAAGGCGCTCAGGGTCAAGGTCGGCGACAAGGTATCTGAAGGCAGCGTAATCCTGACGCTGGAAAGCACGCAACAGGCACAGGTTGAAAACAGACCGGCAGAACCCGCCGCCGTCGCAGCAGCACCGGCTGCCGCAAATCGGCCGCCGGCACCTGCTCCGGCATCCGCCACGGCGCCGCAATCCTTCGACAAAGGCGATATCCACGCCGAGGTGCTGGTGCTCGGCGCCGGTCCCGGCGGCTATACTGCCGCGTTCCGCGCGGCCGACCTGGGCAAGCAGGTGGTGCTGGTCGAGAAATTCGCCAGCCTGGGCGGCGTGTGCCTGAATGTCGGCTGCATCCCGTCCAAGGCGCTGCTGCATGTTGCGAAGGTGATCAGCGAAGCCGAAGAAGTCGCGCACCACGGTGTGACATTTTCGAAACCGAAGACCGACATCGACAAGATCCGCGGCTGGAAGGAAAGCGTGATCAACAAACTCACCGGCGGCCTGGCCGCGCTGGCCAAGCAGCGCAAGGTGCAGGTGGTGCAGGGCAGCGCGAAATTCAGTTCGCCCAATCATCTGGAAGTTGCAACAAAAGATGGCAAGAAAACCATCAGTTTCGATCACGCGATCATCGCGGCAGGTTCCAGCGTCGCGCGCATACCCGGTTTCCCGTACGAAGACCCGCGCATCATCGACTCCACCGGCGCACTGCAACTGCAGGATGTGCCGAAACGCATGCTGATCATCGGCGGCGGCATCATCGGACTGGAAATGGCCACCGTGTATGACGCGCTCGGCAGCAGGATCAGCGTGGTCGAACTGATGGACCAGTTGATACCCGGGGCGGACAAGGACCTGGTCAAGCCGCTGCACAAGCGCATCGAAAAGCGCTACGAGGCGATCTACCTGAAAACCAGGGTCAGCAGGATCGAAGCGCAGAAGGGCGGCCTGAAAGTGCATTTCGAAGGCGAGCAGGCACCCGAACCGCAGCTTTACGACCGTGTGCTGATGGCGGTCGGCCGCCGTCCCAACGGGCGCGACATCGGCGCGGATACGGCCGGGGTGGCCGTCAACGAACGCGGCTTCATTCCGGTGAACCTGCAGATGCGCACCAACGTGCCGCACATCTACGCGATCGGCGATATCGTCGGCGACCCGATGCTGGCGCACAAGGCGGTGCACGAAGGCAAGGTCGCCGCGGAAGTCATCGCCGGACACCATGCCGCATTCGAACCCATGACCATTCCTTCCGTCGCATACACCGACCCGGAAATCGCGTGGATGGGCCTGACCGAAACCCAGGCCAGGGCGCAGGGCATCGCCTACGAAAAAGCCGGTTTCCCGTGGGCCGCCTCGGGACGCGCGCTTTCCGTAGGCCGTGAAGAGGGTGCGACCAAGGTGCTGTTCGATCCCGCGACGCGCCGCATACTCGGCGCGGGCATCGTCGGGGTGAATGCCGGCGAACTGATCGCCGAAGCGGTGCTCGCGCTGGAGATGGGCGCCGACATGGAAGACATCGGCCTGACCATCCACCCGCATCCGACCCTGTCCGAAACGCTGGGCTTCGCCGCGGAAATGGCGGAAGGCACCATCACCGACCTGATCGCGCCGCGCAGGAAATGATGCTTCGCATCCTGATCGCCGCGCTGCTGGTATCGGGCGCTTTATCGAGCGCACCGGCGGGCGCCTTCGACCTGAATTCGCTCAAGGCTAAACTCAACGGCCTGGCCGGACCCTCCGCCGCAGAATCCAAATCATCCCCGGGCTCCGGGCTGGACCGGTTCAGCGCAGGCGAACAGATCGAAAGCCTCCGGCAGGCACTCACCCAGGGCGCGAAAACATCGGTATCTACGCTGGCCAGAAAGGATGGCTTCCTCGGCAATCCCAGCGTGCGTATCCCGCTGCCGGAAAACCTGCAGAAAGCCGACCGGGTCATGCGCAAGATCGGCCTTGGGAAGTATTCGGACGAGTTGATCACGTCGATGAATCGCGCCGCCGAAGCCGCCGTGCCGGAGGCGAAAAACCTGCTGGTTGGCGCGATCAAAAAAATGACCGTGACCGATGCCAAGAACATACTCACCGGCGGCGATGATGCCGCTACCCGGTACTTTCGCAAAAACACCGAATCCGAACTGACCGCCAGCTTCACGCCCATCATCGTCAAATCGATGAAGAAAGTGAAGCTGGCCGAAACCTATGACCGGTTTGCTGGCAAGGGTGCGGAATTCGGCCTGGTCGACAAACGCGATGCCCGTCTCGAAGACTACATCACACGCAAGGCGATGGACGGACTGTTCCTGATCATGGCGGAAGAGGAGAAGAAGATACGCGACCATCCGCTGCAGGCGACCGGCGAACTGGCGAAAAAGATCTTCGCGGCAATCAGGCAATAACCCGGCGCGGCCGACGATCCGGCGTCATGCTCGGCTTATGTCCTGTCCTTTGAACGGGCAATCCGATAACAATAGGGTTTTGCGCATCATCAGGGAGTTGCAATGGAGAAGCCGGGTTCGCATGAACATAAACTGACCTTGCCGGAGCTTCTCGGCATGCTGGTTGCCGACGGGCTGATCAGCCAGGCATCCGCCGATGCCGCGATCGCCGAGCGCCGCGGCCAGCGCCAGAACGTTCATCCGCTCACCGCCATTGCCGCACAGAACTGGAAATCCCTGCAGCCGACCCACCGCGCGCTGAACCCGGATGCGCTGGCCGAATGGCTGGCCGGCCGCATCGGACTGGAGTATTTCCATATCGACCCGCTTAAGATCGATTTTTCGATCGTCACCGACATCATGTCGAACGACTACGCGACCCGCTTCGGCATCCTGCCGGTGCAAGTTACCGCCAAAGAGGTGGTGATCGCCACCGCCGAACCGTTCCTGCGCGACTGGGAAAAAGTGCTCAAGCAGACCCTGCGCAAGGACATCCGCCGCGTCGTCGCGACACCTGAAGACATCAGCCGCTACCTGGTCGAGTTCTACAATCTGGCGCGCTCGGTCAAGAATGCGGCGCAGACCAAGCGCCAGGACAAGACCGGGCAGGCGTCATTCGAACAACTGGTGGAAATGGGCAAGTCGAAGCAGCAGTTCGACGCCAACGACCATCACATCGTCACCATTGTCGACTGGTTGTGGCAATACGCTTTCGAGCAGCGCGCTTCGGACATCCACATCGAACCCAGGCGCGATATCGGGTTCGTGCGCTTCCGCATCGACGGCGTGCTGCACCAGGTCTACCAGATACCGATGTCGGTGATGACCGCGATGACCAGCCGCATCAAGCTGCTCGGCCGAATGGACGTGATCGAGAAGCGCCGCCCGCAGGATGGCCGCATCAAGACCCGCACCGCGGACGGGCAGGAGATCGAACTGCGCCTGTCAACGCTGCCGACCGCGTTCGGCGAGAAACTGGTAATGCGCATTTTCGATCCGGAAGTGCTGGTGCGGGATTTTTCCGAGCTCGGATTTTCCGACGAGGATCGCGCCCGCTGGGACAGGATGACATCGCAGCCGAACGGCATCATCCTGGTCACCGGCCCGACCGGGTCGGGCAAGACCACCACGCTGTATTCCACGCTCAAGCATCTGGCCACGCCCGCGGTCAACGTCTGCACCATCGAAGACCCGATCGAAATGGTCGAGCCCGCATTCAATCAGATGCAGGTGCAGCATGGCATCGGCCTGAACTTCGTGGACGGGCTGCGGGCGCTGATGCGCCAGGATCCGGACATCATCATGGTCGGCGAAATCCGCGACCTGGAAACCGCTGATATGGCGATCCAGGCCGCGCTGACCGGCCACCTGGTGCTGTCCACGCTGCACACCAACGATGCGCCCTCGGCGATCACCCGGCTGCTCGACCTCGGCGTTGCGCCATTCATGATCAACGCCACGATACTGGGCGTCATGGCGCAGCGCCTGGTGCGCACGCTGTGCCCGCATTGCAAGCGGCCGCAGCCGGTGCGTGCCGACGAGAATGCGCAATGGGAGGAACTGGTCGCGCCATGGAAGACCGCCCGGCCTTCGCAATTCCAGCATCAGGAGGGTTGTCTCGAATGCCGCATGACCGGTTACTCGGGGCGCATCGGCATTTACGAGATCCTGGTGATGTCGCCCGAATTGCGCAAACTGGTTACAACGGCCGCCGACATCGCGCGCATTCGCGAAGTTGCCAGCCGCGAAGGCATGAAACCGCTGCGTATTTCCGGCGCGATGAAGGTTGCGGCAGGCACGACGACGCTCGACGAAGTCATCAAGGTTGCACCGCCGAACTAGCGCCGATACCCGCAAACCTGCTGCCAGGACAATGCGCGCGGCAGGTGAATTTTTATTGTGATTGCGGACGAAAAAGTATGGCAAAATCGCCGCCGCCCATCTCGTCCCAACCGGTTCTTCCCGATGAAAAAAACGCTGCTGCAGTGGCTCAACAAGCTCGGTCCCGGCCTGATCACCGGCGCTGCCGATGACGATCCGAGCGGAATCGCAACCTATTCGCAAGCCGGCGCGCAATACGGCTTCGGCACATTGTGGACGCTGCTGATGACCTATCCGCTGATGGTCGGAATCCAGGTCATCAGCGCGCGGATCGGATGCGTCACCGGCCGCGGCCTGGCCGCAAACCTGGGAAGAACCAACCCGCGCGGCGTCACCATTTCCCTGGTCGTGTTGTTGCTGGTGGCCAACACCATCAATATCGGCGCCGACCTCGCGGCAATGGGCGATGCGGTTCAACTGGTGTTCGGCGGGCCGAGCCACGTCTATGCGGTCGTGTTCGGAATGGTCTGCCTGCTGCTGCAGGTGTTCATCCCTTACCGGCGCTATGTCGGGATTTTGAAATGGCTGACGCTGACCCTGTTTGCCTATGTCGGGACGGTATTCGCGTCGCATATACACTGGCTTGACGTGCTGCACGGAACACTGCTGCCAAACTTCCAGCACTCCCAGAACTACCTGGTGCTGCTGGTGGCAATTTTTGGAACCACCATCAGTCCCTACCTGTTTTTCTGGCAGGCCGGACAGGAGGTCGAGGAGCTGAAGCTGCAACGCAAAGGCGCCTCGCTGCTCAGGTTCCCGGAAGATGCCACGCGGCACCTGCGCCGCATCAACATCGACACCGGGCTGGGCATGGCATTTTCGCAGCTGATCGCCTTTTTCATCATGCTGACCACCGCTGTCACGCTTTACACTCATGGCGTCCATGACATCCAGACTTCATCCCAGGCTGCCGAGGCATTGCGTCCGATCGGCGGTGAATTCACGTTCCTGCTGTTTGCCGGCGGCATCATCGGCACCGGGATGCTGGCCGTGCCAGTACTTGCCGGCTCGGCCGCCTATGCGGTCGCGAACACATTCCGCTGGTCGTCCAGCCTCAGCCTGGAACTGAAAGAAGCCAAGGGCTTTTACGCGATCATCGCGCTGTCGACCGTCGTCGGTGTGCTGCTGAATTTCAGCCCGATCGATTCGATCAAGGCACTGCTGTGGAGCGCGGTGATCAACGGCATGATATCCGTTCCACTGATGATCGCGATGATGCGCATGGCGACACAGCAAAAGGTCATGGGCAAGTTCGCAATCAGCGTGCGCCTGCAGTGGCTGGGCTGGCTGGCTACCGGTGTGATGGCTGTCACCGTGATGGCATTCGGCGTGACCAGTATTGCGGCACAGTTCCACCTGCACTGGCGGATGGCCTTGAGTATCGGTCGGAATCTGTTTTAATGCGCAAGCCGGCTTGCCCGTTTGGCAGCGGAAACAATACGGGCCAGCACTGGATTCGAAAGCCAGCCCGCACCGGCTGGCGCAGCTTCATGCATTAAAAGGGCGGCCATTGTTATTTCACGTGGCTTAATGTTCAATTCGGCAATTTAATCGATATACACCAAGGAGAAAAACATGGGCATGATGCAGGAATTCAAGGAATTTGCGATCAAGGGAAATGTGGTCGACATGGCCGTCGGGGTAATTATCGGCGGCGCATTCGGGAAAATCGTTTCCTCTTTCGTGACCGATGTGATCATGCCGCCCATCGGTGTGCTGATAGGCGGCGTAGATTTCTCGAAACTCACTTTCGTGCTGCTGGATGCCACCGCAACCGCGCCGGCCGTCGTGATCAGCTATGGAAAATTCATACAAACGGTCGTTGACTTCACGATCATCGCCGCGGTGATCTTCATCGTCATCAAAGGCATCAACTCGATGAAGAAAAAAGCGGAAGCAGTCCCAGCAACACCTGCCGCTCCGCCGGCACAGGAAGTCCTGCTCGCGGAAATCCGTGACCTGCTGAAAAGATAATCCGGCGCAAACATGAAGACGCTGCGCCTCGAAATCCACGGCCGGGTTCAGGGTGTATTTTTCCGCGATTCGATGCGCCGCGAAGCACAAAGGCTGGGTATCACCGGCTGGGTGCGCAACCGCAGCGACGGCTCGGTGGAAGCCGCGGTGCAGGGAGAACCCGCCGCGGTGGACGTCATTGTGCGCTGGTCGCACCAGGGCCCGCCGCATGCGCGGGTAGAGCGCATCGAGATTTGGCCGGATGACGGCAACTACTACCGCTTCGAGGTCATCGGCTAAGCATGGAAAAGAAAGCTCGCGGCAAGCCGCGAACAGCAAAATGGCGCGGCTATGCAATCGAGGCGCTGGTGTTTGTGATACTTTTCGCGGGCATGCGCGCGTGGCAGCAACGGGACATGGTCAGCGGCAGCGCGCCCGCGCTGCAGGGAATGACGATCGCGGGAGAGCCCTATGCCCTGCCCGCGCATCCCGGGAAACCGTTGCTGGTTCACTTCTGGGCGAGCTGGTGCCCGATCTGCCGCGCCGAGCAGCGCTCCATCGCGAACATCGCGTACGACCGTCCCGATACGATTACCGTCGCGATGCAAAGCGGCAGCACAGAACAGCTAATTCACCGCATGCGCGGGCAGGCAATCAACTTCCGGGTGATCAACGACCAGGACGGGTCAATATCGGAAAGATGGGGCGTGCAGGCAGTTCCCGCAAGCTTCATTATTGCACCGGATGGCCGGATACGTTTCGTTGAAGCCGGTTATACCACCGGCATCGGGCTCAGATTCCGACTCTGGCTGGCCGGACTTTGAAACGCCCGCTGCACTGCTTCCGCAACCGGGTGGTGCCGAACTTCCAATTGCTGGTCCGTTCCGGGATGGGCAGCGCCGCGATATCCCCGCGAAGCAACAGGAATGTAACCGACGGCCAACCGGATTTTCAGCAGTTCAGGGGCGATCCATTACCTGTTCTATCATGCCCAGCCATGGAATTTCCTTTTCGGTTCTTGTCTTGTCGGGCCAATGCCTTGAAATATCCAGAACCAGCGCATTAAGCTGCCAGAAGATTTCCTTCAGCAATGGCGCATATCCCGATTTGCATTCAGGATCATCTTTAAAACGCTGGATCAGTTCTTCCGGATTTCGCGGGTTAAAGCCAGCTTCCAGCAGGATCAGTCTGAGATCGTCCAGTCTTGATCGGGCAAAATCAAATATTTCGCTTCGGTTATTCGCATTTTCAAGTTGTTCAAAATCAGTAAAGAATTGTGCAATTTTCCTGGCTTGTTCATCCAGTTCTTCCGAAACCTGCGGGCGGGCTGTTGCATCAGCATCCTCACCAAGCACCGCGAGATAACCGATCAGTTTCCTCCCATACTGCTTGAAGTTGATCTTCAGCATATTTTCGATTTCCATCCATTGTTCCGCCCCGGCGTCCGGTTTGAGTGCACGCGCAGACACCTCGGCAATCGAAAGAATCTGGCCGTACCGGCTGATCTTTTTTCCAATCAAGCCTCGCGGGTAACCCCTGCCATCCATCGTCTCGTGATGTTCAAGCACAGCTTCCGCGACAGATATCGGCAACTCGGAAAATTCGCGCAACAGCATAAAGGCCGTCAACGGATGCGCATAGAGATGGCGCCGTTCTTCCGCACTCATTGTGTGTTCGGGATCAAACAGCGCGGGATCGATATACAGTATGCCAATGTCATGAAACAGCGATGCAATTGCGACAGATCCCAAATCCCTCGGGTTCATTCCGTCACAACGGGCAAGATAGACGGACATAATCAGGATAGACAAGCTGTGTTGGTAGGTATCGGAGAATTTCTCGCGCGCGACCATCAG
>JBAUQH010000147.1:0-3753 GCA_049580605.1 Gallionella sp.
AGTATGTGCAGGTCGGTGCGGCACACGCCGCAGGCGCGCACCCTGAGCAGGATGTCGTCGGCGCCGCATGCGGGCAGCGGCAACTCGACTTGCCGCAGGGCGGATCCGGGTGCTTCCAGAACCATGGCGCGCATGATGCTCCCCTGAATTTGTTACAACAAATTATCCTTGTTGTTCCGGCAACCTACAACCCGCTACAATGCCGTATTCAAAGTGACCAGCCGGATATTCGCAGATTCGCTCCAGATGGACTCAGCTTCGCCCGCCACGCCCGATGGATTCGCCATCAAAACATCCGCGCTGACCCGGCGTTTCGGCAATTTGACCGCTGTGGACAGCATCGAACTGAACATTCCCTACGGCGATATCTTCGGCCTGCTCGGCGCGAACGGTGCCGGCAAGAGCACCCTGATCAAGATGCTGATCACGCTGCTGTCGCCGACTTCCGGCTCGGCGGAAGTCGGCGGGTACGACATCACCAAATCGCCGGGAGAAGTCCGCCGTCGCATCGGCTATGTGTCGCAGCTGGTGTCGGCCGATGGCGCGCTGAACGGCTACGAGAATCTGCGCCTGTCGGCGAAACTCTATGGGCTGCCCGCTGCGGAAAGGGGCAAACGCATCGCCAATGCGCTGGAATTCATGGGTCTCACCGAATCCTCGCACCGGCTGGTGCGCACCTATTCGGGCGGCATGATCCGCAGGCTGGAACTGGCCCAGGCCATGCTGCACCGTCCCGCGATCCTGTTTCTCGACGAGCCGACCATCGGGCTCGATCCGGTCGCGCGCCGCCTGGTTTGGGACCGCCTGCAGAACCTCAGGCGCGACCTCGGCATGACGGTGCTGATCACCACACACGACATGGAAGAAGCCGAGACACTCTCCGACCAGCTCGCCATCATGCATGCGGGACGCATAAGCGTGGTCGGCAAACCGGCCGAATTGCGCGCGGGACTCAGTGCCGAACAGGGAGCGGAGGCAACGATGGATGATGTGTTCGTGCACTACGCCGGCGGCCTGATACACGAAAGCGGCTCTTTCAGCGAGGTCGCCCAGACCCGCAGGACCGCCCGCCGCCTCGGCTGAGCGACGACAAGATGAAACGGCTGATCCGCGAAAGTACCGCGATTGTGCAGGTGGAAATGGTCAAGCTCGTGCGCGACCCCACCGAGGTCATATCACGCGCGATACAGCCGGTACTGTGGCTGGTGGTGTTCGGGCAGGTGCTGGCGCAGGTGCGCGGCATCCACACCGGCCAGCTGAGCTACCTGGCGTTCATCACCCCCGGCATACTCGCGCAGAGCGTGCTGTTCAGCGCAATCTTCTACGGCATCGCGGTGATCTGGGAGCGCGACCTCGGCGTGGTGCACAAGCTGCTGGTGAGCCCGGCGCTGCGCGTCTCGCTGGTTTTCGGCAAGGCGGTCGCTGCGGGGTTTCGCGGCATCCTGCAAGCCGTGGTGATCTACCTGCTCGCGATCGTGATGCACGTTTCGCTCAGGGGAGATCCGCTCGCGATCCTCGCGGTGCTGGCCAGCGTGATGCTGGGCTCGGGCATATTCGCGACGTTCTCGCTGATCATCGCCTGCATCGTGAAAACCCGGGAACGGTTCATGGGCATCGGCCAGCTGCTGACCATGCCGATGTTCTTCGCGAGCAACGCGATCTATCCGCTGGACATCATGCCCCCCTGGCTGCGCGTGGTCGCGCAGATCAACCCGCTCACCTACCTGATCGACGCGCTGCGCGGACTGATGATCGAAGGCGGTGCAAGCGTGCATGGCTACGCAGTGGATTTTTCGGTGATGCTCGGCGTATTTGCTTTCCTGCTGTTCATCGCGGTCAGGCTGTACCCGACGCTGGCGGAATGAGTTTGTCCCCGCTGCCGGAAGGCGCGGTTTTGAACGATCATCTGTTTTCCATCCGTTTCACGAAGCGGTGCACCCGCGGCGAGATGAACAGCACGGAAAGGAATGCGATCACCCAGGCGATGAGAAAGTTGCGTCCCCAGTTCAGCATGAAATTGCTCCAGCCGAGATTCACCTCGGTCAGAACGAAAGTAACCATGCCAACCGTGATCATCGATGTGATCAGCGAAAATGCCAGATGGCTGTAATTGGGATTGATTTTCATTATGCCGGATTGACGGATTGATTGAATGGCAGCGCCAATAATACATGTGATTCAGATGCGCCACCCGGGCACAATTAACCCGCGCTTCGTCGCCGAACTTTTCACCGGACAACCTGCCCGGATTGACTATCCGATTCCGCCCCCGTATATTCCCGACCCATGAACACGCAACAACGCATCGCTTCAACATCCATCCTCTCCAGGCGACTGTGGCGCGGGAAGCTATCCCGTTTCCGCAGCACGCTCCCGTACTAGCGCATTCATTTTCAACCGGGCAGCTGCGGGTCTGAACCAGTACTCGTTTGGCCGCACTGCCCCGCGTATACCCAGGATCCGCACCGCACAACTCAAGGTTCTGGCTCATGCAAACTTCAACAACTTCGGCAACTGGCGTTTCAATCAATCGCGATGTGGTATTCGGCGTGGTCTTTGCGCTGCTCGCGGCAATCGGCTTTTCGGCCAAGGCGATCCTGGTCAAGCTGGCCTATCGCGACCATGTGGACGCGATCACGCTGCTGGCGCTGCGCATGGCATTCTCGGTGCCGTTCTTCATCGGTGTCGCAGTCTGGTCGAAGCTGCGCCACGCCGCGCCGCTCGGCAAACAGGACAAGCTGCTGGTGCTGGCGCTGGGACTGATCGGCTATTACCTGTCCAGCCTGCTGGATTTTCTCGGCCTGCAATACATCACCGCGGGTCTCGAGCGGCTGATCCTGTTCCTCTACCCGACCATGACGGTGATACTCACCGCGCTGATTTACAGGCGCCCGATCGGCGGCAAGGTGCTGGTCGCGATGGGACTGAGCTATGCGGGTATCGCATTGGTATTTTTGCACGCTGCGGGCGTGCGGGAAGGCGGCGGCGTGGTGCTGGGCGGTTTTCTGGTGTTCCTCAGCACCCTGTCCTACTCCACCTACCTGGTCGGGGCCGGTCATGCGATCGCGCGGATCGGCGCGGCGCGTTTCACCGCCTATGCGATGGTGGTGGCGTGCGCGGCCAGCCTGCTGCAGTTCGCCGTGACGCGTCCGATCAGCGCGCTCGATTTGCCGTTGCCGGTGTATGGATTCTCGATCGCAATGGCGCTGTTCTCCACGGTGCTGCCGGTGTTCCTGCTGTCCTACGCAATCCGCCGCATCGGCTCGGGCAGCACGTCGCTGATCGGCTCGATCGGCCCGGTCAGCACCATCGGCATGGCCTATGTCTTCCTGGGCGAGCAACTCTCGCTGCTGAAAATCATCGGTTCGGCACTGGTGCTCACGGGGGTGCTGATCGTCAGCCTGAACAGCAAGCGACAATAATCCGCTTCGGGTTCGTCTTAAAAGGGAAGGGTAATTGGGTTAAACTCACGCATCTTCCAACGAATTCTTTCCGATTCTATTTCGATGGTCAAACAAGGCGGCGACGAGCGAGCGACGCAGACATTACGAATAGTAAGGCTAGGAGTGAGCAAGGAAGCCAACAAAGTTTCACAGATGAAATAGGATAGGAAAACATGGCTCAATACGTAATGTCGATGCTCCGCGTGAGCAAGATCGTTCCCCCCAAGCGCCAGATCATCAAGGATATATCCCTCAGTTTCTTTCCCGGCGCAAAGATCGGCCTGCTCGGGCTGAACGGTTCCGGCAAGTC
>JBAUQH010000148.1:0-19186 GCA_049580605.1 Gallionella sp.
CTCCCTAATTGTTGGTGGGCCCTCGCGGACTTGAACCGCGGACCAAAGGATTATGAGTCCTCTGCTCTAACCAACTGAGCTAAGGGCCCGAAAAGGATTGTTCCAGACCACCCTAGTTTTCGCTGTCCAGAAAGCTCTTCAGCTTTTCTGAACGGGACGGGTGGCGGAGTTTGCGCAGTGCCTTTGCTTCAATCTGTCGGATACGCTCGCGGGTGACATCGAATTGTTTGCCGACTTCCTCCAGCGTATGGTCGGTGTTCATTTCGATGCCGAAACGCATCCGCAATACCTTGGCTTCCCGTTGCGTCAGACTGTCGAGAATATCCGCGGTTGCGCCGCGCAGGCTGTCGTATATTGCTGCATCGATAGGCACGGCGGTATGCGAATCCTCGATGAAATCTCCCAAGTGGGAATCGTCGTCATCGCCAACCGGCGTTTCCATCGAGATCGGCTCTTTGGCGATCTTGAAAATCTTGCGGATCTTGTCTTCAGGCATTTCCATCTTCTGCACCAGCGTCGCGACATCCGGCTCCTGCCCGGTTTCCTGCATGATCTGCCGCGAAATGCGGTTCATCTTGTTGATGGTTTCGATCATGTGCACCGGAATACGGATGGTGCGCGCCTGATCGGCGATGGAGCGGGTAATCGCCTGGCGTATCCACCAGGTGGCATAGGTGGAGAATTTATAGCCGCGGCGGTATTCAAACTTGTCCACCGCTTTCATCAGGCCGATGTTGCCTTCCTGGATCAGGTCGAGAAATTGCAGGCCGCGATTGGTGTATTTCTTCGCAATCGAAATCACCAGGCGCAGATTGGCCTCGATCATGTCGCGCTTGGCACGGCGTGCCTTGGCTTCGCCGTTGGTCATCTGCCGGTTGATTTCCTTCAGGTCGCGAATCGGAATACCGACGCGCTGCTGCAATTCCAGCAGCTGATTCTGGTGCTCAAGTATGGAATGCCGGTAGCGTTCCAGGGATTCGCTATAGGGTTTTTTCGTTTTCAGTTCGACGTCAAGCCAGTCCAGGTTATCCTCGTTCCCGGGAAAAGTCTTGATGAAATGCGCGCGCGGCATCTTGCCTTTGGTCACGCACATATCCTGGATGGCACGCTCGCTGCGGCGCACCTCCTCCACCAGTCCGCGCATGGTGTCGCACAGCGCATCCACCTGCTTCGCGGTGAAGCGGAATTTCATCAGCTCGTCGGAGATGCTCAACTGCAATTTGTCGTATTGCTTGCTCCGGTAGCCGTACCTGACGTAAGCCTTGCCCAGCTTGGTGAAAAAATCCGCAATCACGGCAAAACGCGCCAGCGCATCCTCCCTCAATTGGGCGAGATTGGCGGCGGCGGCGGCGGCGGCGGCTTCCTCGTCCTCTTCTTCGTCATCGCTGTCGCTGTCGGAAGCGCCGCTATCTTCAACCTCTTCTTCGCCGTTGTCGGAGATGACGGCCTCGTCCTCAACATCCACGAAACCGTCGATCAGTTCGTCGATGCGCATCTGGTTGGCCTCGATCTTGGCCGCGATTGCGAGAATTTCGGCTATGGTCGCCGGGCACGCTGAGATGGCCTGAATCATGTGCTTCAGGCCTTCCTCGATACGCTTGGCGATCTCGATTTCCTTTTCGCGGGTGAGCAAACCGACCGTGCCCATTTCCCGCATGTACATGCGCACCGGATCGGTGGTGCGGCCGAATTCGGAGTCGACCGTGGAAAGCGCAGCTTCGGCTTCTTCCACCGCATCATCGTCGGCCACAGCCGGAGCAACATCCGTCATGATCAGCGTTTCGGCGTCCGGCGCGACGTCGCAAACCGAGACACCCATTTCGTTGATCATGGTGACGATGCCCTCGATTTGCTCGACTTCGAGCATATCCGGCAGATGATCGTTAATTTCCGCGAAGGTCAAATAGCCGCGTTCCTTGCCCAGCACGATCAGCGCTTTTAGACGCGTGCGTCTGGCTTCGATATCCTGGATCTGCTCAATTACCGGCTGTACGACTGCAACCGATTCTTTCTTAACCGGCTTTTTCTTGTCTTTAGGCTTTGCCATATTCAAATTCCTGAAATTGCGGGATACCCGGCAGCTTTCAATTGCGTTGGGGCCATTTATGCTGCAGAAAAGCGCCGGATTATACCTGATTGCCTCAATTTTTCCTAACCGGGCTAGATGGTTAGCCTTGCATAACCAACCGGCCGCCAGCCCGTGCCGGACAGTCAGATTCTTTGCTGCAAAATCCGGTATTGCTCGCGTTCCGGGGCAGTCAGATTGGACAGGCCTTTAGCTTCCAGCAACTGGCGCTGTTGGCGGCGCTGTCCTTCATTAAACCTGTCCATCAGCCCCGCAAATTCGGCTGCCACATCAAAATTCTCGCCCCACAACAGCATATCAGCCTCCGCTGCGGCCAGTGTTTTTTCGTGGGCCGTTCCTTGAAAAAGTTGCGTAATCATAGGACCGTTCAGCGTGTAGTCCGTTTCGCGCAAAACCATCATCACCGCCAGCACCGCTTCTGCATCCGCGCCCTGCCCTTCCCACTGGTCGGGCATCTGCTGTCCCAGTTCAGGTTGTGCAATCAGGCATTGCAACAACAGGCGAAGTGCCGAAGGCGGGCTGCGGCTGGTACGTTGAAATGTTAAACGGGCCCCCTTCGCCACCGGCTTGATTTCATACAGCGCTTCGAGCTCGGCCTGGCTGACACCGGCCAGTGCGGCCACTTCCTTGCGCAGCAGCAGCGCGGTGGCCGGCGCGGCAATCGGGGTCAGCAGCGGTTTGGCGCGCTGCAATAACTGGTTGCGCCCTTCCTGGGTGCCCAGATCCAGCCCCTTGCCGGCCTCGCGCAGCAGGTAGGAAGACAGCGGCATGGCTTCCCGGATACGCTGTTCAAAAGCATCTTTGCCGAATTCCCGAATGAAACTGTCGGGGTCGTGCTCGACCGGCAAAAACAGGAAACTGATGCGCTTGCCGTCCTGCAAATGCGGCAGCGCGTTCTCCAGGGCCCGCCAAGCCGCGCGCTGTCCGGCCGCATCGCCGTCGAAACAGAATACGATGTGCTCCGATAGGCGCAATAATTTCTGCACATGGTACGGGGTGGTCGCCGTGCCCAGCGTTGCCACGGCATATTCCACACCGTGTTGCGCCAGCGCAACCACATCCATGTAGCCTTCCACCACCAGCACCTGCTGACCGGCGCGTATGGCCTTTTGCGCCTGGTACAGTCCGTACAGTTCGCGGCCCTTCTCAAATAGAGGCGTTTCGGGCGAATTCAAGTACTTGGGCTCGCCTTTGTCCAGAATCCGCGCGCCGAAACCGATTACCTGGGCGCGCACATTGACGATCGGGAACATGATGCGATCGCGAAACCGGTCGTAGCGCTTTCCTGTGCCATGACCGCCCGTTGCGGTGGCCTCGTCTTCCTTGTCAATTACGAGGCCGGTTTCGGCCAGCATTTCATCCCGGTAATCCGGGAATGCGGCCGAGAGATTCTGCCAGCCTTCCGGCGCATAGCCGATGCCGAATCTGGCTGCGATTTCGCCGCTGAGTCCGCGCTGTTTGAGATAGTCAATCGCATGCTGGGAATGCTTCAGCTGCTCGCGGTAATAACGCGTGGCGGTCTGCATCACTTCATACAGATCAGGCGCAACTTTCTGGGCGAATTCTCTCTGGGCATCGCCCGGCGCCGGCCGTTCATGCGGGACTTCCATGCCCGCATTGCGCGCAAGTTCCTCGACCGCGTCGACAAAACCGAGCCCGGCATGTTCCATCACAAATCCGATCGCGGTTCCGTGCGCGCCGCAGCCAAAGCAATGATAGAACTGCTTGGTCTGGCTGACGGTAAAGGAAGGGGATTTTTCGTTGTGGAACGGACAGCAGGCAACGAAATTCGCGCCTGCCTTTTTGAGCGGGACATAGCGCTCGACGACATCCACGATATCGAGACGATTAAGCAGATCCTGAATGAAATTTTTTGGAATCACGCCTGCACCGCCCTCACATCAAGTTCGATACGTCCCGCGCTTCGCAATCCGGATACGGTGGTCTCGCTCAGCGCGGTTTGCCCGGGACGTCCCGGGCCGGGATTACCTGGATAACTGCGCCTTGATCATCGCTGAGACCTTGCCCATGTCGGCGCGTCCAGCCAACTTGGGCTTGAGCACACCCATTACCTTGCCCATGTCCTGCACACTGGCCGCGGCAGTCGCGGCAATCGCCTCGGCAACAGCCTTGCCGATTTCGTCCTCGCTGAGTTGTTGCGGCATGTAGGCAGCCAGCACGCCCATCTCGAACTTTTCGACATCCGCCAGGTCCTGGCGGCCCGCTGCTTCATATTGGCTGATCGAATCGCGCCGCTGCTTGTTCATCTTTTCGATGATCGAAACCACGTCGGCATCCGACAATTCGATGCGCTCATCCACCTCACGCTGCTTCATCGCGGCGAGCAACAGGCGAATCGCACCGAGCCGCGCCGTATCCTTGGCACGCATCGCGGATTTCATGTCTTCGGTGATTTGCTGCTTGAGACTCATATCGAGGCCAGCCGCTGTACCCGGAACGGGCGCGCCAACCGGCATTAATAGAGTTTGGGAGGAAGAACCTGGCTCATCAGGCGTTTGTAATGGCGCTTCACGGCAGCGGCCAGCTTGCGCTTGCGTTCCGCGGTCGGCTTTTCGTAAAACTCGCGGGCGCGCAAATCGGTCAGCAAACCGGTCTTCTCTACGGAACGCTTGAAACGGCGCATCGCGACTTCAAACGGCTCATTCTCTTTAACTCGTACTGTTGTCATGGACAAAAACCTTCTTCAAAAAAATTGAGGGCGTGATTCTAGCAAAAGCCCCATGCCCCCACAACCCGTATTTACTGCACCGTGATACGGGCAAATTTCCGTTTTCCGACCTGTGCCACGACGACTTTTCCAGCCTCGACCTGCACGCCCTTATCGTTGACGCGTTCGCCGTCCAGCCTGACTGCACCCTGCAGGATCATGCGCATCGCTTCGGAAGTCCCGTCAACCAGGCCGGCCTGCTTGAGCAGTTGCGGCACGGCTATGCTGCCACCGGGCGCGGATACGCTGACTTCCGGCATGTCTTCCGGCAACACGCCCTGTCGGAACCGCGCTTCGAATTCGGCCAATGCGTCCGCCGCTGCCTGCCTGCTGTGAAAGCGCGCCACGATCTCCTGCGCAAGAAGCACCTTGATGTCGCGCGGATTGCGACCCGCAGCCACTTCGTCGCGCCAGCCGGCGATTTCATTGAGAGTGCGGAATGACAGCAACTCCAGATAGCGCCACATCAGGTTGTCGGATATCGACATCAGCTTGCCGAACATATCCTGCGGCACATCGGTGATACCGATGTAATTGCCCATTGACTTGGACATCTTGTTCACGCCGTCCAGGCCTTCCAGCAATGGCATGGTGAGCACACACTGCGAAGGCTGGCCATAGTGCTTCTGCAACTCGCGCCCCATCAGCAGATTGAATTTCTGGTCCGTGCCGCCCAGTTCGACGTCCGCATTGAGCGCCACCGAGTCGTAGCCCTGCACCAGCGGATAGATGAATTCGTGAATCGCGATCGGCTGGTTGCCCTTGTAACGCTTGGAAAAATCATCGCGCTCCAGCATCTGCGCGACGGTATGCGTGGCCGCCAGCCTGATCAGGTCGACCGCGCTGAATTTGTCCATCCAGGCCGAGTTGAACACGATCTCGGTTTTTTCCGGGTCCAGCACCTTGAACACCTGGTCGCGATAAGACTGGGCGTTTTCCATTACCTGCTCGCGCGACAGCGGCGGTCGGGTGGCATTTTTACCGCTCGGGTCACCGATCATCCCGGTGAAATCGCCGATCAGGAACAGCGCGTGGTGACCCAGATCCTGCAGCTGGCGCATCTTGTTCAGCAGCACGGTATGGCCCAGATGCAAATCCGGGGCAGTCGGATCGAAGCCGGCCTTGACGCGCAGCGGGCGCCCCTGGGCGAGCTTTTGCTTCAGCTCATCCTCGAGCAGCAATTCATGAGCACCGCGCTTGATTTGCGCCAGGGCAGGAAAAGTCTGGTTAGGATTCATTTCTGCTTTTTTCGTTTTACCCATAATAAATCTTCAAATCCCCACATCGACTGCGCACACCCGACGCATCCGATACTCAAACCTTTCATCGGCTTGGTTTTGCCACCGACAAGCCCGGTTTTGAGGTGGTGCACCTTTCTGTTAAAGTGCGCACGTTTCATCAACCCGATACATTGCCGGTACCCGACGCGTTGCAGGTAGAACGAAAAGCAACTCAGGAAGGCCCGAATGTTAACCGAAAATACGTTCTGCCAAGGACGCAAAATGTCAGACCACAAAAAAATGCTGCGCTGGTTCGTCGCGTTGTCGGCACTCCCGTTACTCGGGGTGGTCACCGCTTTCGGCCTGGTTCCGCAAAACGATTTTGATCTGTCGACTAACAAGGTTGACATTGATAATGTTGCTTTGCCCGAAATTTCCATCGACAAAACGGTTGCCGACTACTGGCGCGACGAACGCGTGCAGCGCGGCGATACCGTGGATGAATTGCTGCGCCGCCTGAGTATCGACGACCCTGCCGCAAGCGAATATCTGCGCAAATCCGCTGACGCCGCATCCTTCCGGAAATTGCCGGTGGGGACCGAGGTGCTGGCCGAAATCTCCGGTACCGGTGGGTTGCTCGCAATGCACTATCTCGACAACGACAGCGTGCAGACGACGATCAGCAAACCGGGCGGCGGATTCCAGCGCGCAACCCTGCCCGCGCAACTGGAGACCCGTTTGTTGGTGCGCACCGGAGAAATCAAAACCAGCCTGTATGCCGCGACCGATGCTGCCGGGCTGCCCGATGCGGCCGCGAACCAGCTGAGCGATCTTTTCAGCGGCGATATCGATTTCCATCATGATCTGCGCAAAGGCGACCGATTCACCGTTGTTTACGAGATGGCATACAGCAACGGCGCGCTGTTGCAAATGGGCCGCATCCAGGCCGCCGAATTCATCAATCAGGGGCATACCTTTCGCGCGCTGTATTTCCAGAAGGATGCGCAGCACGGCGATTATTTCACCCCGGATGGCAAGAGCGTGCATAAAGCCTTCCTGCGCTCTCCCATCGAATACACGCGGGTGAGCTCAAGCTTTTCCAACTCCCGTTTTCATCCGATACTGAAAAGATGGCGCTCCCACAAAGGCACCGATTTTGCCGCGCCGACGGGCACCAAAGTCAAGGTGACCGCCGACGGTATCGTTGCCGTGGTCGGCAGGGAGGGCGGATACGGGAACGTGATCATGGTCAACCACCAGGGGCGTTACACCACGGTCTACGGGCATTTGTCCCGCTTCGCGAAGGGCCTGCACAGGGGGCAGCATGTAATTCAGGGCGAAGTGATCGGCTATGTCGGCATGACCGGATTGGCGACCGGGCCCCACCTGCATTATGAATTCAGGGTGAACGGCCAGCAGCGCGACCCGCTCCGTGTCGCGCTGCCCGATGCAAAACCTGTCGACAGCGCGGATCTCGCCGCCTTTCAACCGGTGGAAGAAAAGCTGGTTTCGCGCCTGAACCTGCTGCGCAACACCAACCTCGCGCAGCTCGACTAGCTTGCAAGTGCCGGCGCCTGAGCGATATATCGGGTTGATGTCCGGAACCAGCCTGGACGGGATAGACGCCGTGCTGGTAGATTTGAGCCAGGCCGGGCCGCAACTGCTGGCCAGAAACTATCATCCCTTCGATGTCGCGCTGAAACAGGTGTTGCTCGAATTGCACCAGCCCGGCAACAACGAGCTGCACCAGGCGCAATTGACCGGCAACCAGCTGGCAAGAATGTATGCCGCGGCGGTTGCGCCCCTGCTTGAACAATCCGGTTCGCCGCAATCGGAAATCCAAGCGATCGGCTGCCACGGCCAGACCATACGCCACCGGCCCGAACTCGGTTATTCGCTGCAGATCGGCAACGCCGCACTGCTCGCGGAGTTGACCGGCATCACCGTGGTCAGCGATTTTCGCAGCCGCGATATCGCTGCAGGCGGGCAGGGTGCGCCGCTGGTTCCGGCGTTTCACGACCGGGTATTGCGACATCCGGACTTCCACCGGGTCATCGTCAACATCGGCGGCATCAGCAACCTGACCGACCTTGCTCCGGGCAAACCGGCCACGGGCTTCGACTGCGGCCCCGGCAACCTGCTGATGGACGCCTGGTGCAGCCGCCGTCAGGGCAGGCCCTATGACGAAAACGGCGCATGGGCGTCATCCGGTAACCTGGTGCCCGACCTGCTGGAACGATTGCTCGCTGAACCCTACTTTGCGTTGCCGCCGCCAAAAAGCAGCGGGCGCGACCTGTTCAACATCGCGTGGCTGGAAAGACAACTGCAAGGCGGCGAAAATGCGGCAAACGTGCAAGCCACGCTGCTTGAGCTGACTTGCCGCAGCATCGTGCTGGCGATCGTGGAGCATTGCCCGGGAGCAACGGAAATCTACCTGTGCGGCGGTGGTGCACACAACCACGCCCTGCACAACCGTCTGGCTGCGCTGTTGCCCGCCAGCAGCGTGAAGACGACGGATACCCTCGGCGTGGACGGTGATTTCCTGGAAGCAACCGCTTTCGCCTGGCTGGCGCAGCAAGCCGTGCAGGGAAAACCGGCCAACCTGCCGCAAGTCACCGGCGCAAATCACCCGTGCATACTCGGCGCGATCTACCGCAACCTGCAGGTCTGAACCGGCTTCGCGTCGCCTCGTCCGCGGGGGCTGCGCATGGCCTGACGCCTACAGGTCCTTGCTGACCCTGATGATGCTCTGGTCGTCCTCGCTGGTTTTGGAGGAAAATCCCAGGCGTGTCATGAGTTTGATCATGTTGTGATTGTTGCTCAACACCTCGCCCTCAATCGAAATCAGCCCCTTTTCACGGGCAGCTTCCATCAGCGAAACCATGAGTTTTTGACCCAACCCTTTACCATGCAAGGTGTCTGCCACCACCAGCGCAAATTCGCAGGAGTCCCCGTCCGGATTGATCGCGAACCGCGCGACACCGATCTCGATTTCCTTCTCGTGCTCAACAGTCACCGCGATCAGCGCCATCTCCCTGCTGTAATCGATCTGTGTAAAGCGCACCAGCATCGTTTCGGTGAGTTCCTGCATGCTGTTCATGAAACGGAAGTATTTCGATTCTTCCGACAGCCCGCGCACGAATGCCTGCACCAGTTCCGCATCCTCGGGGCGGATCGGGCGTATCGTGATGTCGGTGCCGTCGGCAAGCTGCCACTGGCTGACCAGATGGGTCGGGTATGGGTGTATCGCCATATGCGCATAGCGTTCGGCGCTGGGCTGGCGGTATTCCACCACGACGCGCGCGTCGGCCGCCAGCGCACCGTTTTCGTCGAGGATCAGCGGATTGATATCCATTTCCTTGAGCAGCGGGAGTTCGCAGGCCATTTCCGACACGCGCAACAGCACGTCCTCCAGCGCGTCGATGTTGGCCGGCGACATGTTGCGGAACGAACCCAGCATTTTCGCGACGCGTGTTTCATGGATCAATTCCCTGACCAGGAATCGGTTCAGCGGCGGCAGGCTGACCGCGCGGTCGCCCATCACCTCGACCATGGTACCGCCCGCGCCGAATGTGATCACCGGCCCGAACACCGGATCGCTGGTCACGCCTATCATCAACTCGCGGCCGTTCGGTTTGACGATCATCGGCTCGATGGAAACGCCGTCCATACGGGCATCCGGCCGGTAATGTTGGACGCTTTCGAGCAGGTGCTGGTAGGCGGCGCGAATCTGGTGCGCGCTGTTCAGGTTAAGCAGCACGCCGCCCGCATCGCTCTTGTGCGAGATATCGGGCGAATTCACTTTCATCGCCACCGGAAATCCCAATTGCTGCGCTATCAGCAGCGCCTCGTTGGGCGAATGGGCGATCAGCGTATTCGCGACCGGAATATGGAAAGCCGACAACACCGCCTTCGATTCCATTTCCGTCAGCACCTTGCGGTGTTCCTGCATTGCGCCTTCGATGATCATCCGCGCGCTCTCCACATCCGGTTCGACGTGGTGCGAGAATGGACCGGGCATTTGCATCAACAGCTTCTGGTTGCGGTAGTAAGCGGAAAGGTGGGAGAACACTTCAACTGCCGGTTCCGGCGTTCGGAAGTGCGGCTTGTGCGCGCGGGCAAAAGCCTGGCGCGCTTCGGCGACCTGCGTATCGCCCATCCAGCAGGTCAGCAGCGGTTTGCTGTGCGTGTTGGCAAGTTCGATCATAACCTGCGCCGATTCCAGCGGCTTGGTCATCGCCTGCGGCGTGAGTATCGCAAGGACGCCGTCCACATTGTCGTCTTCCAGACAGGCCTTGACGGCATGATGATAGCGATCCGCCTGGGCATCTCCGATGATGTCGACGGGATTGCCATGCGGCCAGTTCGGCGGAAGGTGCTGGTCGAGATAAGCGATCGTTGCATCCGACAAAGTGGCCATCGTGAGCCCCAGGTCGGCGGCACGATCGGCTGCCATCACCCCGGGGCCGCCGCCATTGGTGACAACGGCGAGGCGGTTGCCGACCGGGCGGAATCCGCACGACAATGCCTTGGCTGCGGTGAACAACTGGGTGATGGTCTGCACCCGCACCACGCCGGCGCGGCTGACGGCCGCATCAAAAACATCGTCTGCACCGACCAGCGACGCGGTATGCGACATTGCCGCCCGGGAGCCCGCTTCATGGCGGCCGACCTTGACCAGGATCACCGGCTTGAAGCGGGCCGCGGCACGCAACGCGCTCATGAACCTCCGCGCGTTGCGTATGCCCTCGATATACATCAGGATGCTGCGGGTATTGGTGTCGGACACCAGATAGTCGAGGATCTCGCCAAAATCCACATCCGTCGATGAACCCATCGACACGACGCTGGAAAATCCGACATCGTTGTGCTGTGCCCAGTCCAGAATTGCGGTACACAATGCGCCGGACTGCGAAATGAATGCGATATTGCCGGTGTTTGCGCCACCCTTGTTGAATGTCGCGTTCAGACCGATGGACGGACGCATGATGCCGAGGCAATTCGGGCCGATCAGACGTATCCCATAGCGGCGCGCCGTTTCCAGCAGTTCGTTCTCCAGCGCCTCCCCGACCGGGCCTGCCTCGCCGAATCCGGCTGTGATGATCACCGCCGCCTTCACCCCGTGGATACCGCAATCCTCGATAATCCCCGGAACGGTTTGCGGCGGTGTCGCGATGACCACCAATTCGACCGGCTCGCCGATTTCTGCAATGGCGGCATAGGCACGCCTGCCCTGCACCTCCGGGTGTTTTGAATTGATCGGATATAGCGCGCCTTTGAACCCCCCTTCAAGCATGTTCCCGAACACGATCCGGCCGACCGAATCGGACCGGTCACTTGCACCGAACACTGCAACAGACTTCGGCGCAAACAGGGGGCTGAGGTAATGTTTACCCATGATGGGCGATCCCGAGTTCAACAATGTTGAGTATCATAGCACTGTCGCATTTCAGCTACCGTCATGCAAACTGCCATTATCAGCCATCCGCTTTGCCTCAAGCACGACATGGGCGCGCATCATCCGGAATCACCGGCGCGCATCCATGCGATCGAGGACAGGCTCATCGCATCGGGATTGATGAACTATCTGCAGCACCACGATGCACCCGAGGCTACCCGTGAACAGCTGCTGCGCGTGCACGATGATGCCTATATCGACTCGATCGAATCCATGGTTCCGAAACAGGGGATCGTGCATCTTGACGGGGACACCGCGATGAATCCGTTCAGTTACCGGGCTGCGCTGCGCGCAGCGGGCGCGGTGGTGCTGGGCGTGGATCTGGTGATGGCCGGAATAGTCGAGAATGCGTTCTGCAACGTGCGCCCCCCCGGCCATCATGCCGAACGCGCCCGTGCCATGGGTTTTTGCATTTTCAACAATGTCGCGGTCGGCGCGGCACATGCCCTTTCCGGGCATGGCCTGCGGCGCGTCGCGATCGCGGATTTCGACGTCCATCACGGCAACGGAACGGAAACCATTTTCCACGACGACCCTCGCGTCTTGCTGTGTTCCACTTTTCAGCATCCGTTTTATCCTTACTACGGAGCCGATAGCGGCAACGAACATATCATCAATGTACCGCTTCCCGCGGGAACCGGCGGGGAGGAGTTTCGCGCCGCCGTCAACCGGCATTGGCTGCCTGCGCTGGAAAATTTCAAGCCAGAATTGCTGCTGATCTCTGCCGGATTCGATGCGCACCGCGACGACGACATGGCGATGCTGAATCTGACCGAACCCGACTATGCATGGGTGACAGATGTGTTAAAAGGAATCGCGGGAAAATACGCGCAAGGACGCATCGTGTCGGCACTGGAAGGCGGTTATGAATTGCATGCGCTGGGGCGCAGCGCGCATGCGCACATCAAGGTGCTCAGCGGCCTATAGATCAACCTGATCGCGGCGACCTGCAAAAAAAAACGGGGCGCATCGCGCCCCGTTTTGTTCAGATCCTGCCGGCATAGCCGGCTGTTGTTTCAGGCCGAAAAAGAAGAACCGCAACCGCAGGTGGTTGTCGCATTCGGATTTTTGATCACGAACTGCGCGCCTTCCAGGTTTTCCTGGTAGTCGATTTCCGCACCAACCAGATACTGGAAACTCATCGGGTCGATCAGCAACTGCACGCCGTTCTTGCTCATCACGGTGTCGTCCTCGTTGGCCACCTCGTCGAAGGTGAATCCGTACTGAAATCCGGAACAACCGCCGCCGCTGACGAACACGCGCAGTTTCAGTTCGGCATTGCCTTCTTCATCGATCAATTGTTTTACCTTGTTCGCCGCATTGTCGGTAAACAACAACGGATCTTGCACTTCGGTCATTGCATTCATTTTATGCTCCTTTAAATATTACTCGCTGCTGCCAGCTTTGATTTCACCTGTACTGGATTTGAACGCCACCACTTTGTCCTGTGCTGCCGTGCTGGTATGTATCAGGCGTCCCTCGACGATTGCACCCAACTGGATTTCCAGCGTCGTGTAATGCACATCACCGTTGATCTTTGCCTTGCTTTGAAGTTCCATATATTCGCTGGCATATACCGAGCCGCTAATTGAGCCGTTAATCACCAGATGGGTGACGTTGACTTCACCGTTCACCTGCGCATGCTCGCTCAATACCAGCGTACTCGGCTTGCCCTGCGCGGCAACCACATTGCCGTTGACCTGACCGTCAATGCGCATTCCGCCACTGAAATTCAGATCCCCGTCAACGGAAGTTCCCGCGCCGATCAGTGAATCGATCTGTGTCTGTGGCTTGCTGTGTTTCTTACTGAACATCATTCACTCCTTGATTTAATGGGAGACTCACGCTCTGGCGCACCTTGGGTTCGGGTGTGCCTTGTTCATATATACGCACCTGCACGCTTTGCAACTGTGCATCCGGAGGCAGCTGTATGCTCTGCTCCACACGCCGATAATACCTGAAGCTGAGCTTGAATTGTGAATTCCCCGATGCATCCTGGGGGAATATATGGGTCGTGCTTTGCCCTTTTTCAACCACTGTGGCGACCAGCTGGTAGCTTCCGTTGAACATTTTGGCGCGTTGCCCGCTTTGCACCAGCAACATGCGCAGGTTGTATTCCCCGGGAATCTTGTCCCGCTCAAGCGTCAGGCGGTGAACGCCCAGATCACCCTCCTTGCCGCTGGCCGAAGTCAGATTCTGGAAGAAAACCAGGTCCTCCTGGAGGCGCGCATTTTCATCCGTCATGCTTTTGAGCTGCTGAGCCGTTGCCTGGTTGTTGGCCTGCTCGATCTGGATATCACTTTCGTACTTCGCCACCTTGTCGCTGAGCCGGGAATTTTCCACCAGCAGCCTGGAAACCTGGTCGTTCAGTCTGGACAGTTCCTGTGCGGTCTGGCCGCGGTGAAAGCCGGCCAATTCCAGGCCGTAATTATAGGCCCACCATGCCAAGGCTGCCGCGGCCAGCAGGAACGGCAGCATCATGCCCCAGCGCAGATACCAGGGAATGTGCGCCCGCACCGCCAATTTCCTTGCGGAAATGCTGAATCTGCGGTTGACCCTGCGTTCGACTCCGCGCCACATATCAGGGCAACAGCGGGGGGTTGTTCAGTGCGGTTGTTTCCGGAAATCCGCACATGATATTCATATTCTGCACTGCCTGGCCCGCTGCACCCTTGACCAGATTATCAATCACTGACAAAACCACAGCCATATCTCCGCCTTGAGGTCTGTAAACCGCAATTCTACAATGATTTGCACCGCGCACCGAGCGCGTTTCGGGAAGACTGCCGGCGGGCATCACATCAACGAAGGGCTCGCCGGCATAACGCTGTTCGAACAGCGCCTGCAAATCTGTCCCGCTGTTCATCCTGCCGTACAGCGTGGCATGGATGCCGCGTATCATCGGCGTGAGATGCGGCACGAAAGTCAGCCCTACCTCCTTGCCCAGCACGCGCGCGAGGCCCTGCCTGATCTCCGGCAGGTGGCGATGTCCGGCCACGCCGTAAGCCTTGAAATTGTCCGATGCTTCCGCGAACAGCGTGGCCATTTCCGCCTTGCGCCCGGCACCGGACACGCCTGACTTGGCATCGGCGATCATCGTTTGCGGATCGATCACGCCGGCTTCCAGCAGCGGAATGAAACCCAATTGCACCGCTGTCGGATAACAGCCCGGATTGGCGACCAGGCGCGCCTTCCTGATTTTTTCCCGGTTCACTTCCGGCAGACCGTACACCGCCCCGGCAACCAGGTCCGGGCAAGCGTGCGGCATGCCATACCATTTTTCCCATAGTGCAATGTCCTGCAGACGAAAGTCCGCAGCCAGATCGATTACCTTTGCGCCCGCATCCAGCAGCTGGCGAACCTGCTGCATCGCGATACCGTTCGGGGTCGCAAAGAACACCAGATCGCATTTTTCCAAATGGGCCTGGTCGGGATGGGTAAATGGCAGGTCCACATAACCGCGCAGACTGGGGAACATCCGGCTGACCGGCATACCGGCATCGGCGCGCGATGTTATTACCTGCAACGAGACTTGCGGATGGACCGCCAGCAGCCGCAGGAGTTCTACCCCGGTGTAACCTGTCCCGCCAACTATGCCAACATTGATCATCGTAATTTCCATTGAAAACGCGCGGTATTCTACAATAAAACCTGCCGTATCGATGAACCACTGCCGGCCGCCGGATTCACCGCGGTGCTGATCTGCAAATGCAAAAGCCGCCCTGGGGCGGCTTTTGCATTCGTCGATCCAGAACGAATTATCGCTTGGAGAACTGTTTCCTGCGGCGCGCCTTGCGCAGGCCAACCTTCTTGCGTTCCACTTCGCGCGCATCGCGAGTCACCAGACCTGCCTGCTTGAGCACTGTCTTGAACGTTGCGTCATAGTCTATCAATGCACGGGTGATGCCGTGGCGCACTGCACCGGCCTGGCCGGATTCGCCGCCGCCGGTAACATTCACCATGATATCGAACTTGCCCAGCGTGTCGGTCAGGGTCAGCGGCTGACGCACGACCATGCGGCCGGTTTCGCGGGAAAAGAACACGTCCACCGGCTTGTCGTTCACCACGATGTCGCCTTTGCCTGCCTTGATAAACACACGTGCCACCGCACTCTTGCGGCGGCCGGTTCCGTAATTATAGGTTACGCTCATGACTCAACACCTTCAGAAAAATTAACGGGCCTTCAACAGATTGACCGGCTTCGGCTGCTGCGCTTCATGCGGATGCGCTGCACCGGCATATACCTTCATTTTACGCAACATTGCGTAGCCCAGCGGGCCCTTTGGCAACATACCCTTGACGGCTTTTTCCAGAACACGGCTGGGATGACGCGCCTGCATCTTAGCGAAGTTGGCGGTGTACAAACCGCCCGGATAACCGGTATGGCGGTGATACAGCTTGGCTTCTGCCTTGTTGCCTGTCACGCGCAGCTTGTCGGCATTGACCACGACGACGAAATCGCCGGTATCCACGTGCGGTGTGTAAATCGCCTTGTGCTTGCCACGCAGACGGGACGCGATCTGAGCGGCCAGCCGGCCCAGCACCTGATCGGCTGCATCTACCAGAAGCCAGTCGTGCTGGACTTCCTCTGCTTTAGCGGAAAATGTTTTCATAGCCACAATTCCTAAAAATTCTATCAGTAAACCTCGAAGGGCGCGCATTCTATTGCAGCACACCCGCCACTGTCAAACGCTATTTGCCTCATTACCGCGATTCTTCGCGTCCGGACACCGCGTCCATTTCGGGAATGGCAATGATAGCCGTTAAGATACGCGCATTCTGAAATCCCGGGCCCTGCCATGTCCTGGTTTGTCACCAACAGTATTGCCGCGTTTTTGCTGCCCCCGCTCAGTCTGTTATGCCTGCTCGGGCTGGGCATTTTTCTGCTATATCACCGGCCGAGGGCAGCCAAAATACTGCTGTTCGGAGTTTTCGGCCTGTCCTGGATTGCTTCCACGCCTTATTTCGCAGAAGGCGCGTTGCATTTGCTGGAGGCGCAAACCGTGCCGCTGGACAGCGCCCGCGCCAATGGCCAACCTGTAGCCGCGGACGCGATCGTGATACTGGGCGGCGGGACCTATTTCCGCGCACCGGAATATGCAGGACAGGACACGGTCGCCGACGCAACCCTGGCCCGGCTACGCTACGGCGCCAAGCTCCAGCGGGAAACCGGCAAACCGATACTCGTGACCGGCGGCAATCCGCTGGGCAACCGGATCCCCGAAGCACAGCAAATGCGTAATTCGCTGGAACAGGATTTCCGGGTGCCGGTGCGCTGGACCGAAGATGCGTCAGACACAACCTTCGAGAATGCCCGGAATTCGTTTCGCATCCTGCACCAGGCGGGAAAAATCAGGATTTATCTGGTCACCCATGGCTGGCATATGCCGCGTGCCGCCGCCGCATTTCGCCGTGCCGGATTCGAAGTCGTCGAGGCACCGACCGCGTTTACCACCCGTTACCGGACCGACCTGCTCACTTTCCTGCCGCGCGCCGAATCGCTGCGGGACAGCAAGATTTTTATGCACGAGGTGATCGGTTTGCTCTGGTATCGGGTAAAGTTGTCAATCTCGGACTGACAGGCAACGAAAGGTAATGACATGAAAGCTCGCGTCAAATGGGTGGAACAGGTTGCTTTCCTGGGCGAAACCGAAAGCAATCACGCGGTATTGATGGATGGTTCGCCGGCTGCAGGCGGGCGCAATCTCGGCCCGCGCCCGATGGAAATGCTTCTGCTGGGTGCCGGCGGGTGCACCAGCTTCGATGTGATCAGCATCCTGAAGAAAAGCCGCCAGGCAGTGTCTGATTGTTATGTGGAACTGGATGCGGAACGCGCCGAAACCGACCCCAAGGTGTTCACCCGGATACACATGCATTTCGTCGTGACCGGCAAGAACATCAAACCGGAAGCGGTCGAGAAGGCCATCAAGCTGTCGGCAGAAAAATACTGTTCGGCATCCATCATGCTCGGCCAGACCGCTGCGATCACGCATGATTTCGAGGTAGTTCAGGAATAGAAAAGCAGGTACAAGGTACAGGGTTTCGCTTGCACCTTGCACCTTTCCTCTTTCCACTTGCCCCTTTAAACCCAGTAGGAAGTGCCCGTCATCACCTTGCCGTTCAGTTTCATCGCCAGCTGTACCGGCTGCGGCAAATCGGCGCCGCCAAGCAATCTTGCCATTTCGGCATGCCCGGTCTCATCGGTGTACATCTGCGCGACGATGGCGCGGCTTTTTTCATCCTGGTGCGGCAAGCGGTCCAGATGGCTTTGCAGGTGATCGCCAACTTGTCGCTCGGTCTCGGCGAGAAAGCCCAGATTCCATTTATCCCCCAACATCCCGGCCATTGCGCCGATCGCGAGCGAGCCGGTGTACCAGAGCGGATTCAGCAGGCTCAAATGGCCGCCCAGTTCATGCACGCGCCTGGCCGTCCAGGCGAGATGCTCGGTTTCTTCCTGAGCGGCCTGCTGGAGTTGTTGCTGCACAACCGGATCGCGCGCAGTCAATGCCTGCCCCTGATACAGGGCCTGGGCGCAGATTTCGCCGCTGTGGTTGACGCGCATCAGCGCGGCGGCGTTTTTCTTCTCGGTCTCGTCCATGTCCGCTTCGGGCAGGTTTGCATCGGGATGGGCGCGCAGGCTGTGCGCCTGGCTGAATAAGGTGCGCAAGCCCTTGTCGAACTCAACGATCAAACGGTCCAGATCAAACATGTTTCCCCCGGCAAATAATATCAGGCAAAAATCCGGGACAATTCTACACCCGGATCCGCGGCGCGCATGAATGCCTCCCCAACCAGGAAAGCATGCACCCGGTGGTTGCGCATCCGCTTTACATCTCCGGAATCGAGAATGCCGCTTTCGGTAACCACGATGCGGTCGTCCGGGATGCGCGGCAACAGGTCCAGCGTGGTTTTCAGGCTGACCTCGAAGGTGCGCAGGTTGCGGTTGTTCACGCCGATCAGCGGCGTAGCCAGCTGCAGCGCGGCATCCAGCTCTGCGCCATCGTGCACTTCCACCAGCACCGCCATGCCGAGGCTTTGCGCCAGCACCTCGAAAGCCTGCATCCGCGCGACATCCAGCGCAGCGGCAATCAGCAGGATCGCATCCGCACCCATCGCGCGCGCCTGGTAGATCTGGTATTCATCCACGATGAAATCCTTGCGCAGCACCGGCAACGCGCAGGCCCCGCGCGCCTGTTGCAGGTATTCCGCGCTGCCCTGGAAAAACGGTTCGTCGGTCAGCACCGACAGGCAAGCCGCGCCGTGCCGCGCATAACTGGCGGCAATCTCGGCCGGCCGGAAGTCGCTGCGCAGCACGCCCTTGCTCGGGCTGGCTTTCTTGATCTCGGCGATTACCGCAGCCTGCCCCGCGGAAATTTTTCCGCGTATCGCAGCCACAAAATCGCGGGCGGCTCCGGCGTGCTCGGCCTCGGCCCGGATCGTTGCGGTCGGCTTCAGCGCCTGGGCGGCAGCCACTTCCCGCGCTTTTGCCGCCAGTATTTTGTTGAGGATGTCGGACATAGCCGCGGATACATTTAAGAAAGACGCGCATTTTAGCACTTGGGGTAAAATACGGCCTGCAACTAAAACACATCGAACATCATGTTGAACGTCAAAGTATACATGCAGGGGGTCGGCAAAACTGCGCGCGCGGCTTCGCGCCTGATGGCGCTGGCCGACACGGCCACCAAGAATCG
>JBAUQH010000149.1:0-5565 GCA_049580605.1 Gallionella sp.
CATAAAGTTCAAATAGTTGGCGTGATAGACCACCCCTCCCGCATCGGTGTCCTGGAAATAAACGCGGACCGGCAGTGAAAAAACTTTGCTTTTGGTCATATCAGCGATCGTCACCCAGCGGAAGTTCGGCATTGGCCGGCTGGGAACCTGCAGATCTGTTCGCAACCACCAGGCCGAAATGGCGATAGGCGATCGCCGTGGCCATGCGGCCGCGCGGCGTGCGCTGCAGATAGCCCTGCTGGATCAGGTAAGGTTCCAGCACATCCTCGATGGTGTCGCTTTCTTCGCCGATCGCGGCGGCAAGATTGTCCAAGCCGACAGGGCCGCCGAGAAACTTCTCGATAACCGCCAGCAGCAACTTCCTGTCCATCACATCCAGTCCGTGCGAATCGACATCCAGCATGGTCAGCGCGGCATCCGCCACTTCGCGGGTTGCGTCGCCGTCCGCCTTCACATCGGCAAAGTCGCGCACGCGCCGCAGCAGCCGGTTGGCAATGCGCGGCGTGCCGCGCGAACGCCTGGCGATTTCCAGCGCGCCATCCTCGGTCAGATTCATCTTCAGCAGGCCGGCCGAGCGCATCACGATGCGCTGCAGTTCCTGCGGGGTATAGAACTCCAGACGCGCAACGATCCCGAAGCGGTCGCGCAGCGGGTTGGTCAGCATGCCGGCGCGGGTCGTTGCGCCAACCAGCGTGAATGGCGGCAGGTCCAGCTTCACCGAGCGCGCCGCCGGACCCTCTCCGATCATGATGTCGATCTGGTAATCCTCCAGCGCGGGATACAGGATCTCCTCCACCACCGGGGAAAGGCGATGAATCTCGTCGATGAACAGCACATCATTGGGTTCCAGGTTGGTCAGCAACGCGGCCAGATCGCCTGCCCGCTCCAGCACCGGACCGGAGGTATGGCGCAGATTGACGCCCATCTCGCGCGCGATGATCTGCGCCAGCGTGGTCTTGCCCAGCCCGGGCGGGCCGAACAGCAGCACGTGGTCGAGCGGCTCGGTGCGCTGTTTCGCCGCCTCGATGAAGATCTGCAGCTGTCCGCGGATCTTTTCCTGGCCGACATATTCGTCGAGTTGCCTCGGACGCAGCGCGCGCTCCAGCACTTCCTCATGCACCGAGGTCACGGCCGGCGCAACGATCCGGATGGAATCGTGGCGTGGCTCTGTGGAGAGGTTATCGTCGTGGATCATTTGGATAATCGCCATTCATGCGCCTGATCGTTTTGTTCCGGATAACCCCTTGGTATAACCGGTTGCGTGCCCTTTCGCTGCCCGACGGACGCAAATGCCAGGCAATTATAGCGCATGCCGCCTGCGGAATATCCTGTTCCTGCCCGTACCGCGCTAACCGGTGTTTGCGGCAAACGGATGACCGAATTGCCGATGAACGAATCACGGCAAATCATATTTAACTTATACTTCTCAGGCTTTCAATCATCGGAATCCGCCTCATGACCAGCCCGCTTTTTTCCCCTCTCCCGTTGCGCCAGCTCGCCCTGGCGAACCGTATCGTGATCGCCCCGATGTGCCAGTATTCCGCCCAGGACGGGAATGTGGGTGACTGGCACCTGATGCATCTGGGCCACCTGTCTCACAGCGGTGCCGGAATGCTGATAATCGAAGCGACCGCGGTCGCATCGGAAGGCCGCATCACGCCCGCATGCACCGGCTTGTGGAGCGATGCCAACGAGGCCGCCTTCGCCCGCGTGCTGAAAGCGTTGCGGCAATATTCTTCGATGCCGGTCGGAATCCAGCTGGCTCACGCGGGGCGCAAGGCTTCCTGCGCGGTGCCCTGGCGCGGCGGCAGGCAACTGGCGGAACCGGCTGGCGGCTGGGCGACGGTCGCGCCGTCCGCGATTCCGTTCAACGAATCCGATGCCGCCCCGACTGCGCTGGACAAACTCGGACTCGAGCGGATACGCGATGCCTTCGTGCTGGCAGCGCAGCGCGCCGACCGGCTCGGCATCGATGCGATCGAAATGCATGCCGCCCACGGCTACCTGCTGCATCAGTTTCTCTCGCCGCTTGCCAATTTCCGCGGCGATGAATACGGCGGAAAACTGGAAAACCGCCTGCGTTTCCCGCTGGAAGTGTTTACCGCGCTGCGCGCGGCCTGGCCCGACAGCAAGCCGCTGGGGGTGCGCGTCTCGGCGAGCGACTGGGTGGAAGGCGGCTGGGAACTGGAACAGACCGTCGCATTTGCACAGGAACTGAAAGCAAGGGGCTGCGACTACCTGCATGTGTCCAGCGGCGGCATGTCGCCCGTACAACAGGTTGCGATCGCGCCTGGATATCAGGTGTCCTTTGCCCGGCGCATCAAGCAGGAAACCGGCATGACCACCATTGCAGTCGGCCTGATCACCGAAGCCAGGCAGGCCGAAACCATCGTGAATGAGGGCAGCGCCGATCTGGTCGCACTGGCGCGCGGCATGCTCTACGACCCGCGCTGGCCGTGGCACGCCGCCGCCGAACTGGGCGGGCAGGTATCGGCACCGCCGCAATACTGGCGCAGCGCACCCTCCAGCCTGTTCAAACCGGAATACTGATCCGGACTTGCCTCTGCGGTTTTACGGCTTGCTGCTGCCGGCCAGCAAGCCGGCTTCCAGATAGACATCCGCTCCCCCGATCGGCGTGACCGCTGCAGCAGGGATGTTTGCGCCATTGCGCCAATCCGTCACCGCCTGCCGCTTGCTTTCTCCCGCGACCAGAAATATCACCCGGCGCGCCGCGCCAAGTCGGTTTGCGCTGAGCGAGACGCGCTCGGGCGGCGGCTTGGGGGCATCGTGCACCGCTAGCGCAGCCGGTGCAGCCGGCGTGTTGCCCAGCTCATGGCCCGGAAACAGGCTGGCGGTATGCCCGTCTTCGCCCAGACCCAGCAATACCAGGTCGAATCGTTCGATTCCGTCCAGCGTCCCGCTGTAATCTGCGGCAGCGGCTTCAGGGCCCTGTTCTGCGGGTATCGGATGAATTTGCGCGCGCGGAATCGCAACGTGATCCAGCCAGGCCTGTGCGGCCATGCGGCTGTTGCGCTCGGAATGCTCGACGGGAAGGCAGCGTTCGTCCCCGAAATAGACATGCCACGATGACCAGTCGGTATCCGCCGATCGCATCGCCTGATAAATTCTGCGCGGCGTGGTGCCGCCGGACAGCACGATGTCAAACCTGCCGCGCTGAATGATCGCTTGATGCGCTCCCAGCCGTATCGCCTGCACAGCCGCCGCTTCAAGTTCGGTGACCGTGTGGTAACGGTGCCAGCGATTAGCAGCGGAATTGCTTGTTGAAGGCATAAAACGGGTCCCGGAATGAAATTTATACGCGCTCCGAATCCCGATTCTTCCGGGCAGTCGCGCATCTTATTGAATTCAGCGCGGCTCGATTTGCGACAAATGCCGAGCCACGGAAAGCCATGCGCCCAGCCAGCCCAGATACATCGAGAAGAACAGCAGCGTCAGGCTGTCTCCCAACGACAGCGGATGCAGCGCGAACTGGCTGGCATATAGCTGTGCCAACCCGACCAGCTGGTGGTTGAGCAACAACAGGCTGGCACTGATGATGAGCCAGGCCGCAATGCCGCCAAGCAGGCCCTGGATCGCGCCGAAATACAGGAACGGGCGGCGGATGAACGCATTGGTCGCGCCGATCAGTTTGGAAACCTCGATCTCTTCGCGCTGGGTAAGAATCTGCAAGCGTATCGTGTTGAAGGTGATCGCGACCAGCGCAAGACTGAGCAGGCTGGCGAGTATCAGCACCAGCATCCGCCCGAACTTGAGCAGGGCTTCAAGCTTGTAGGCCCAGGCCGAATCGAGTTGCGCCAGTTCCACCTTGGGCAGCTTCGCCAGTTCGGCGCGCAGCCTGTCCAGCGCCTCGGCATGGCTTGGCCTGGGATAGACGATGAATGCATCCGGCAAAGGATTCTGGCTCAAGCCCCCGATCACGTCGGCGAGTCCCGAACTTTTTTTGAGCTGTTCCAGCGCCTGCGCACGCGGGACAAACTCGATCCGTTCGATCTCGGGCTGCTGTTCCAGCTGTTTGCGCAGGCTGTCGTCGTCAACCGCCTTCGCATCCCTGCTCATGAACAGGCTGATCTGGGGGGTGCCGGAAAACCGGTCGACCAGTCCCTGCGCGTTCTGGAGCAGCACATACATGCCGGCCGGCAGGCTGAGCGCGATTCCGATCACCACAATATTGAATACGCCCGACAGTTTTGAGGAAAACATGCGGCGCAATACGCCGACGTTCTGGTCGAAAGCATGTCTCATGGCTGCAGCTCGCCGTGTTTGAGCGCGAGCACACGCGCATCGTAATTTTTCAACACGCTCTCGTCATGGGTGGAGATCAGCAGCGTCACGCCCACCTGATGGAAGGATTTGAATATATCCATGATCTCATGCGCGTATTCGGTGTCCAGATTCCCGGTCGGCTCGTCGGCCAGCAGGATGGAGGGGCGGTTCACGATCGCGCGCGCAATGCACAGGCGTTGCTGTTCGCCGCCGGACAGCGCGATCGGCTGCGATTTCTCGCGCTTGAGCAAGCCGACCTTGTCCAGCGCGGCACGGGCACGCTTGTGGCTTTCGCGGTAATCGAATCCGCAGATCTGCAGCGGAAGCATCACGTTGTCGAACACACTGCGGTCGAACAGCAGCTTGTGGTCCTGGAAGATGATGCCGAGGTTGCGGCGCAAAAAGGGCAGCGCGCGGGTCTTGAGCACGCCGACGTTCTGGTGGTTGACCAGCACGCTGCCCAGATTGGGCCGCTCGATCGCCGCGATGAGTTTGAGCAGGGTGCTCTTGCCGGCGCCGGAGTGTCCGGTCAGGAATACCATCTCTCCCCCGGCAATCTCGAACGTGACGTTCTTCAGTGCCTGATAGCCGCCGGGATAACGCTTGTGGACTTGATTGAATTTGATCATTGCAAATACAGAACCGGACCCATGAAATGCTTCCCGCAGCGAAATTGTTTCGGCCTGTCACTCGTGCATGTCAGGGAAGCCGGGGCAACCGACCATTCTCCTCGCTTCGAGGATAAAAATTTCCTCATTCCTCCAGCCCCATCAAAGCCGCAACAAAGTCATCCGCAACAAAAGGCCGCAGATCGTCCAGACCCTCGCCCGCGCCGATGAATCGTACTGGAATCGGATGCGCCTTGGCAATCGCGGCGATCACGCCGCCCTTGGCCGTGCCGTCCAGTTTGGTGAGGATCAGCCCGGTGACGCCGAGCGCCTGGTCGAAAGCCTTGACCTGGCTCAGCGCGTTCTGGCCGGTGTTGGCGTCCAGCACCAGCAGCACCTCGTGTGGCGCCCCTGTGGATGTTGAAGTTGGGGGAATCACCTTGGCAATGACGCGTTTCACCTTCCTGATTTCTTCCATCAGGTTCGCCTGCGTGGTCAGCCTGCCCGCGGTGTCGGCCAGCACCACGTCGATGCCGCGCGCCTGCGCTGCCTGCACCGCATCGTAGATCACCGCGGCGGAATCGCCGCCCTGCTGGGAGATGACCGTCACGTTGTTGCGTTCGCCCCAGGTCGCCATCTGTTCCCTGGCGGCGGCGCGGAACGTGTCGCCCGC
>JBAUQH010000150.1:0-45515 GCA_049580605.1 Gallionella sp.
GCGCACCAGCACTTCCCAGTGCATCTTGCCGGTTGTCTCGGTGAATGCGGACGGCAGGACGATGATGTCCACATCGCGCATCGAGCGGAACAGTTCCGGGAATCGCAGATCGTAGCAGATTGCCAGCCCGATACGCCCGAACGGACTGTCTACCACCACCACCTGGTCGCCCGGTTCTATCGTGTTCGCCTCATGGTAATTTTCGTTGCCCAGTTCGAGGTTGAACAGATGAATCTTGTCATAGCGCGCAACCTGCTCGCCGCGTTCATCGAACACCAGGCAGGTATTCCTGACCTTGTCGGGTGCGCTTGCTGCCAGCGGAATCGATCCGCCCACCAGCCATATCTTGTGCTGGCGTGCAGTTTCGCTGAGGAAAGACTGGATGTTTCCCGACCCGGATTGCTCGCGAACCTTGACCTTGTCATGCTCGGTCATTCCCATGATCGCGAAAAATTCCGGCAACACCACCAGGCGCGCACCCTGACCGGCGGCATTGGCGATCAGGCGGCGCGCTTCGCTCAGATTGCCCTCGACATTCGGACCCGAAGCCATCTGGATTGCCGCCACCTTGAATGCGTTGACCTGCGCCGCGATGCGTTTCTGTGTTGATTCACCTGCTGACATAATTTATTGCTTCCTAATTTTCCGGTTTGCCCGGTTTCGATACGTCTGGTTTCGATGCATCTGGTTTCGATACACCCGGTTTTGATGCGCCCGGTTTTGATGCGCCGGGAACCTGGCTTACCCTGACCACGTCCGGATCACGCCAAGACCCGGTCACATTGTATTCAAATGACGCCAACTTATCGAGCGGATTGCCCAGAACCTTGTTCACGATCAGCGAACCGATCCCGACCGCCGGGCTGATTGCAAATGCGCCGATCAGCGATACACTGTCGCCCAGGGTCGGCAATATCCTCACCTGCAGATTTTGCGTTTCATCGTTCAGGTTCACATCGCCTTTCATCGTCACCTTTGCGGATGATCCAAAAATGCGGAAATCCTGGCTGTTGATGATGCCGTCCTTGATGGTGGCATTGCCGCTGATATTGTCGAACTGGAAGCCACCGCTGAATACGTCGGTGAATCCCAGTGCAATATGCTTGGGCAAATCCTGCAGGCTGAGCACACTGAGCAATTTTCCGGCCCCGGGATCCATTTTCAGGAACTGTCCCTTGCCGGTATTCAGATTAAGCGAACCATCCAGCGTGTCGTAGCTGAACTTGTCGGGCGGCCCGGCCCAGGAAAGGTCTGCCGTCAGCCTGCCGCTGCCGCCCTTGACGGTATTGGGATAACCGGAGCGCGCGAGAATTTGGCCCGCGTTGCTGATATCCAGCATCAGCTTGAGACGGGTATTCTGCTGCCCCCCGGCATCAGCCCAGATGCCGTCTCCGACCAGGCTGCCGTCCGGATTGGTGATATTCAGGCGGCGCATCCGCCAGTTACTGTCCTCGGGATGTCCGATCAACTCCAAGTGGCCGATGTGTTTTCCTTTGACCAGCAGGTTCTCGATCGAGATATCCAGCGCCGGAATATCGCCGGGTATTGTTCGGTCCGCCTGCCCGGAATCGACAGGCTTGGCCGGCGTTTTGACAGGTTCTTCAGCTGGCAGCGGTGGAAACTGCTCGCCACCCGCCAATTGCAGACTGCTCAATCGCGCGCGGAACATGTTGCCGGCGTCGTATCCATGCGGTTCCCATACCACTTCCCCCTTCACCCCGGTACCGATTAGCCGTGCAGCCAGTCCATCGCCACGACGCGTGGCGATGACATGCACAGCGCCGACTTGCTGGCCGTAGCCGCTCAATTTCCCGATATGCAGATTTGCCCCCGCGATGACCGGCCTGGATCCGTCGCCGGCCATCCGGGTTGTCGATACGGGTGATTTTTCCGCACTGCTGGCGGCAACGCCGGTACCGCCGGCAGCGGCGGTTTTCCCCGCAGAGCCGGCCAGTCCACCCCAGCCCTGCAGCGACAATTCCGGCAAACTGCCGACCAGCCATACACCATCATTCCGGCCGGTGCGGACGCGCAAAGATTTCCGCGCAATCGCTGATGGCGGCGACTTGTCCGAGTCGCCAAAGCTGACCACGCCGCGCCTGACCACCATGACTCCATCCTGATTCCGGCGCTCCAGCCGGGCACTGAGCAGATTCCCCAGCCGGGCCGTAATCACATCGCGTTCGGGGTCAGGTATATTTTCAGCTTTGGGGCAATCGCCGACACAGTGTTTGACAGGCTTGACCTTGAGCATCACCGGACTGCGTTCCACGCGCAGCAGCATGGATTCGCCGGCGGACTTCGAAAACGGCGCGGGAAAACTGGAACCCAGCCCCTGCAATCTCGACGTAAGGACGACCTGCGCGGACTTTTTGACCATGCTGATATCGGCCTCCCAGTCCGTGCTGCCGTGCAGGTAATCCAGCACGGGATAGTGTTCGGTCTTGCGCAACAGGTCGACATTGCTTCGTCCCCTGATGTTGGCGTGCACCGCACCCTCCTCGCTGCTGTGCACGTTGATCGTGGCAGGCCCGCCGAGAAATTCTGCAGAAACATTGTCGGCATGCATGCCCGCTTCGGTAAATTCCAGCGCCCCCCGGGTCCTGTGCAGAACCGGCACTTCCTTGCCCAGGTTGATATCGTTGTCCTGCACCTTGAATGTTCCGGACACCTTAACCGGGTTGTCTACCGATAGCGGGATGCGCGCGGACAAATCCAGGTGCCCGTTTCCCCTGGCGCTGATACCGTCGGTAAAACCGTCTATATAGCCGCGTACCGGACTTTTCTGGACGAATTCCAGAAACGAACTGCTGGCACCCGTCGCCTCGCCTTTGATTTCCAGCGACTGTTCTTTGCTCATTATGTCCGGTATCGTGACGGTAACGTTGTGAAGTTGCGTGTCGAGTATGGTCGCTGACGGCGACTCAACGACCAGCCTGTTGCCGCGTATCAAGAATTCGCCGGATATATGCTCGATGCGCGGCCAATGCGTGTCGAATTCCAGCACAGCATCCTGCGCATGGCCGCCAATTTCAAACAGCATATCCTTGCTGCTGCCCGCGCCAGCCGGAGTCGCGCAACCGGCCGTCTGGTCCTTTGCGGAAAAAACCGGCGGCGGTGTTGCGGCAACCGCGCTTGCCGCATCCTGCAGTTGCAGGGGAGCGGAGATCGCGGCAACGCCTGAAACGCGTGCGGGTTCCGGCGAGCTACCGGCTGAATTTCGACCCGCCTCGCCGGATGGCTGCAAACACCGTATTGCGCCGTGCTGAAAATCGCTCAGATTGCCCTTGATGCGTATGCGAAAGTCTTCGGTATGCCCGGCTTTCAGCGCGCCATTCAGCCAGTCGCTTGACTGCCCGTTCAGCGCGATCAGTGGAGTATAACGGGCAGCCCGCCGGATATTGCCGCGCGTCAGCCTGCCGGTCAGATCCAGCACGCCCAATGTGCCGGCCAGGGTCCGGTAACTGCCGTATAAATTGCCGGCCAGGTCATCATTGGAAACGGCGATGTTGTCGACGTTGACCGACAACTCGCCATCCTTGCGCTGCCAGGATCCCTGCCCGATCAGATTCGCAAACGACAGCGGCTCGCGCATCACACCCGGCGCATCGACGACCATTGCGTGCGCATTGATGCTCAGCCTGCCGCTCGCCTCGCTGCCGATCACGTCCCCGGTCAAACCGGTAAAGCCGGGGATTTTTCCGACCTGGTTCAGACCGAGATTTTCGAAATGCCCTTTGATTCTGTAGTTATTCGGGTTTCCGGGTTCGCCTTGCCATTGCGCATCCAGATTGATCACCTTCCCCCTCGGCGCATAAGCATCCAGACGTGCGCGCAAGTCGTCCCGCATCGGCAGATATTCTGCCAATGCAGTGAGATTCTTCAGGCTGAGCAGATTGGCCCTGATCTCTCCGCCTGAAGTCTGACTGCCGAAATACTCAGCATGGCCCCCCTTGACCGTACGGAAATAGAAATCCGTCGGCTGAAAATCAAGCCCGTCCTGCAGGCGCAATGCCAGGTGCTTTGTGGAAATTTGGACGCCGTCTTCCAGTTCCTGCCATGCGGCGCGGCCGCGCAGTTCGCGAACGCGCATTTCAGGCACATCAGCGCCGAGACGGGTAACCACATCGCGCAGATCCATATCAATGGTTAACTGGTTGACCTTGCCGTCATGGACACCCAGCCAGCCGCGCAACGCCCCCCGGCCCTGGCTGAATTCACCGGGCAGTTCCAGCCAGGGTCGCCAGGCGGTCACGTCGGTGTAATCGAACCTGGTATAGAGCATGCCTTGCCAACCTGACAGATTGTCGAAACTGGTCCCGTAAAACTCTCCGCGCAAATCCAGCGGGGTTGCCAGGTCTGCTGGCGGCAGCGCCTGAAGCGCAAATCGGTGCCGGTTGAAAAGATTCGTGATGCGCAGGTTTACCTGTTGCAACACCAGCGGCGGCGCATCACGCTGCTGATCGACCCAGACGATCAGCGCATTGCGAACGACCAGGTTGGACTGGTGCAGCAACCAGTCGGAAATGTCGTTGTTCTCGCCTTTTCTGGAAAGGACCAGGTTGCCGATAAATAGTTTTCCTGCAGCATCACGCCGTATCAGCAATTCCGGGCTGTCTATCTCCAGGCTGGCCAGGCGTATTTCGGCGGTCAGCAGCGACATCCATGACAGGCTGCCGTCGATGCGCTTCAGCACCAGTGCGGTCTGCCGGTGGTCATCCATAACCTGCACATCGGAAAGATTCAGTCGCGGCATGAATCCCCGCCACTCACCCTGTATCTTTCCGATCGTGACCGGACTGCCTATCGCGGCCGACAACGAGTAGGTGATGCTGTCATGATATTGCTCTATATTCGGCAACAACCAGTAGCGCAGCGTCATGATCGAAAATGCGATCAGAACGGCGGAAACCGCCGACGCAACAACAATAATACGCGACAGCCAGTTCAAGCTGTGCCAGATAATTCGGACGGGAAGCGAGTTCAACATTGAATAACCCAGAGGGCAAATGCGCCGGAAAGACTGGCTAAAACCTATAATGGGACGACAATTGCTATTCTAACTTAATGAGCCGATGAATATCGTGAACTCAACCACTTTGGCCTTCCCTGAGCTGCTGCAGAAAACCTTGCGCTGCAGCCGCTACGCCCAAAGGGCGCTCGACACAGACCCGCAGTTGCTGGATTGGTTGCACGCAAATTACAACGCGCCGTGCAGCCGCCGGGAAATGCAGGACTTGCTGCTGCGATCCGGGTTGAACCTGGACGATGAAATCGGGCTGGCATGCGCGATGCGCAGATTGCGCAAGCAGGTGATGGTCAAACTGATGCTGCGCGACCTGAATGGCTTGGCCGGCCTGGACGAAGTCATGCAATCGATGACGACACTGGCCGAGTTGTGCGTGCAGCGCGCGCACGCCTGCCTGACAAGCGCAATGCACGCACAGTTCGGGGCACCGACTGACCATGCCGGCGCAGCAACGCAGGATTTGCTGGTCATCGCGATGGGCAAACTCGGCGGCGGTGAACTGAATGTCTCGTCCGATATCGACCTGATCTTTGTCTATCCGGAAGACGGTGAAACCGCCGGTCCATCCAGTCCGCTTGCAACAATGCCTGGCAATCCGTTTCCCGCCGATGGCCGGGCGGAATTGACACAAGGGAACGCCGCGGGGTACCCAACAGCTGAGCCGTTACCCTCGCGCAGCCCCCGCAAGGAGGACGCCGCGGGGTACCCAACGGCTGAGCCGTTACCCTCGCGCAGGCTGGACAATCATGAGTACTTTACCCGGCTGGGGCGTCGGCTGATCAGCATGGTCAGCGAGCATACTGCCGACGGCTATGTGTTCAGGGTCGACATGCGATTGCGCCCGTATGGCGAGAGCGGGCCGCTGGTGACGAGCTTTGCCGCGCTGGAGGAGTATCTGGTGAGCCAGGGCCGCGAATGGGAAAGATACGCGTGGATCAAGTCGCGCGTGATTTCGCCAGCCCAGGATCCGCATAGTCCGAGTCCGCAGGCAGCCGAATTGTCCCGCCTGGTGCGACCCTTCATATACCGCAAATACCTGGACTACGGTGCCATCGATTCGATGCGCAAATTGCATGCACAGATCCGCCAGGAAGTGCAGCGCCGCAACCGGCTCAACAACATCAAACTCGGCCCGGGAGGCATACGCGAGATCGAATTCACCGCACAGGTATTCCAGCTGATACGCGGCGGCGGCGATGCGCGTCTGCGCATCCGCCCGACCCGCAGCGTGCTGCAACGGCTCGGAGAGAACGCACAGATATCATCGCAGGAAGTGGCCGCGCTGGATGCGGCCTATGTATTCCTGCGCAATCTGGAACACCGCCTGCAGTATCTGGACGACCGGCAAACGCAGGAATTGCCGGAAACTCCGGAAGACCGCGAAATTATCGCCTATGGAATGGGTTACTCTGATTATGCCGCATTCATGAATGAGCTTGATCGCCATCGCGCCCTGGTCAGCCGGCAGTTCGAACTGATTTTCGGTGCGCAACGGCAGCTGCAGCCCGGCCCGCCTGCGATGGCGCATGCAGCAAAGCCGCAGGATGCGACCGGCGTGCCGGACATGCAACTGTGGCACGAGGGAATCGCGGCCGAAGAACTGACTGAGACGCTGGCAAAGCTGGGTTACCACGATATGCGGAACAGCGCGCAGCGCCTGTTGCAATTGCGCAGCGGCGGTCGCTACCAGCATCTGCCCGAAATGAGCAGGCAGAGGCTGGACCGGCTGATCCCGCAATTCATCGCGTTGAGTGCACGGCACAGCGCCCCCGATGCGACGCTTACCAGATTATTGGCCTTTCTCGAAGGCATCAGCGGCCGCGCCGCGTATCTCGCTTTTTTGGCAGAATATCCGCTCGCCCTGCAGCGCCTTACCCGGCTCATCGCCGCAAGCAGCTGGGCCAGCACGTACCTGACCATGCACCCTGCACTTCTGGATGAATTGCTGGATGCGCGCGAAATATACCAGCCTCCACAGTGGCGGCAGATCGACCAGGAACTGCAAACCCGGCTGGATGACTGCGCGGACGATGCAGAGCGGCAACTCGACGTCCTGCGCCACACCCAGCAGGAACAGACCTTCCATCTGTTGGCGATGGATCTGCAGGAGTTGCTGCCACTGGAGACGCTCAGCGACCACCTGAGCGATCTGGCCAACCTGATGCTGCGCCATGTGCTTAAGCTGAGCTGGGCGACACTGCGCAAACGGCATTGCGACGAACCCGCGTTCGCGATCATCGCGTATGGCAAGCTGGGCGGGCGCGAGCTGGGCTATGCGTCGGATCTGGACCTGATCTTCCTGTATGACGATGATCATCCGGATGCGCAGCAAAATTATGCGCGGCTGGCTCAGCGCATCAATACGATGCTGAGCAGCTACACGTCATCGGGACGATTGTATGAAACCGATTTGCGGCTGCGCCCGGACGGCGCCAGCGGCTTGCTGGTGAGCACAACCGCGGCTTTCGCCGAATACCAGCAGAAACACGCCTGGGTCTGGGAGCACCAGGCTTTGACGCGAGCCCGTTTCAGTGCAGGGGACTTCCGGGTCGGCGGGAAATTCGAGCAGATACGCAAACAGGTGCTCTGCCAGCCGCGCGACCTGGCGGCGCTGCGGCAGGACATCCTGGCAATGCGCCAGAAAATGCACGGCGGTCATCCCAATCACAGCGGTCTGTTCGACATCAAGCACGATAGCGGCGGCATGGTGGACATCGAATTCATGGTGCAATTTCTGGTGCTGGCCTATGCCCATGAATACCCGCAGCTATGCGCCAATGCCGGCAACCTGGCATTGCTCAAACTCGCTGGGGAACTCGGGCTGATTCCGGGTGAACTGGCCGAACAGGTCCGCCAGCTGTACCGCGAACTTCGCCAGATACAGCATCGCATGCGGCTCAACAGCATTTCGCCGTGCCGTATCGAACGAGGCGGGATAGATACCCGCGCTTGCGGGATTTTATGGGGAAGCCTACTTGGAGGCGCCGGCGGGGACAGAGGCGCCGATCCTGCTGACTGAAGCGGTATAGCGACCCGACCCTTCGCCACTCTTGCGTGCGACCAGCCGATACATGACCATTTCACCCTTGCCTTTCACGGTTATCGTGGCCGGCGGATCGAAATCATATTCATAGCGGATGCGATTGTATGTCGTCTTGTCAACCTGTATCACTCCTTCGATCGCCTCATCGGTGAGCCTGCTGGCAACGTTCACCGTGTCTCCCCACAGATCATAGATGAAACGTTTGGTGCCGATCACGCCGGCAACCACCGGCCCGGTGGCGATGCCGCTGTGAATATTCAGCTTGAATGGGGACAGCTCGGGATGTTTGATCACATAGTCGCGCATCTCCAGAGCCAGGTTCGCAATGTCGTTGGTGTAATTGGTATTGGATTGATTCAGGCCGCCCACCGCCATGTAGGCATCACCAATCGTCTTGATCTTTTCCAGACCGTATTTCTCGCACATCTGGTCAAATCCGGAGAATATCGTATTCAGCAGGCCGACCATTTGTTCGGGAGAAAGCGATTCGGTCAGCTGGGTGAAATTCACCAGGTCGGCGAACATCACCGACACATCCGCATGCCCGTCCGCGATCAGTCCATGATGATCATTCTTGAGACGGTTCGCAATGCTGCTCGGCAGAACGTTCAGCAGCACGCGCTCCGATTTTTTCTGTTCTTCGGCAAGCAGCTGGTGCTGCTCATCGAGCTGTTTTTTGATCTTTTCCATCGCAACTACAAAGTGGCGGACCAGGAAGTAGATGATGGAGGACATTGCGGCAAAATTGAGCGCAAAGAAAAACCCGATCGTTCTCATCGCGACCCCGCTGCTGTCCCCGTTGCCGAGGTAGAAGTCAAAGCCGCCTGATATCACGGTCATTACCATGTACGCGAAGAACCATGGAATGGAATCCCGCCAGCCCGAAACAACCAGCGCACCGATCGGTGCGAGCAGCGCCCAGAGCATCACGCCGCTGGCCGTGACCGCGCTGCCGATGCTCCATTGCATGATGAAAGGTACAAACAGGAACAGGCTCAGCTGAATAAAGCGGAATGTTTCGAAATTCTTGGACTTTGAAAAGTACACCAGCGAGGCAACTGATATCAGCTGATAGCCCAGCGGGACATTCGATGAGAAATGTATTCCCATTGCCCAATAGATCGCCAGCCACAGCACAACGGCAAGATTCATGAAGGCGCAGGCGAAGATAAGCAAATCCCTGCGCAATTTCTCCTCTTGCTCGTACGGCTTTGCTTCGCTGACTGAGGGTTTAATTTGCATGATTGTTATTGCTGCACGAGATATCCGCGTATTGAACCATTGCCCACATTTCACGATATGCTGTAATCATAACCGAATTAACCGCCAAGAAATCAAGTCGGTGATGCCTAATTTTAAATTTCGCAGCTTCATAAGTCTGCGGGAAAAGGCTAAAATGCGCGCTTCGAAAACTACCTATTCTTAAAGGGAACACCATTATGTCGATGTCCGACCGCGACGGTTTTATCTGGTACGACGGCAAGCTAGTGCCGTGGCGCGATGCCACCACCCACGTGCTGACGCATACCCTACACTACGGCATGGGCGTATTCGAGGGCTTGCGCGCTTACAAGGCCGCCAAGGGGACCGCAATTTTCCGCCTCAAGGAACATACCGACCGGCTGTTCAATTCCGCGCACATCTTCCAGATGAAGATGCCGTTTGACAGGGAAACAATCAACGCGGCACAGCTCGAGGTGGTGCGGGCCAACAAGCTGGAATCCTGCTATATCCGCCCGATCTGCTTTTATGGCTCGGAAGCGATGGGAATTTCGGCCAAGACCATTTCCACCCATGTTGCGATCGCGGCATGGCCGTGGGGAGCATACCTTGGCGATGACGGCATGCAAAAGGGGATACGCGTCAAGACTTCCAGCTTTACCCGCCATCACGTCAACGTGAACATGTGCCGGGCCAAATCGGTAACGACCTATACCAATTCGATACTCGCGCACCAGGAAGCCGACAATGACAACTATGACGAAGCCATGCTGCTTGACGTGGACGGCTACGTTGCCGAAGGGGCTGGCGAGAATATTTTCATCGTTAAGAAGGGCAAGCTGTACACGCCCGACCTGACCGCCTGCCTGGAAGGCATCACGCGCGATTCAATCTTCACGCTTGCCAGGGAAATGGGGATCGAAATCGTCGAAAAGCGCATTACCCGCGATGAAGTATATTGCGCCGACGAAGCCTTTTTCACCGGCACGGCTGCCGAGGTGACGCCGATCCGCGAACTGGACCGCCGCGCCATCGGCAGCGGGTCGCGCGGTCCGATCACCGCCCGGCTGCAACAGGCATTCTTCGACTGCGTCGCGGGCAAGGATCCCCGGCACACCGGATGGCTTAGCTATATTTAACGTAGCATTTGGAGACATATCTTGAACAAACAGGACATTAACCAGCGTTACATCGAAGTCACCGCGAAAGACCTGCCGCTTGCGTGCCCGATGCCGAACATGAATGTCTGGAACGCGCATCCGAAAGTGATGATTCCGCTGGATCACGGCGGTGAAGCACGCTGCCCCTATTGCGGTACATTGTACAAATTCACGGGCGAACTTCCCAAAGCGCACCATTAAAATCCGTGCCGGTTTGTTACGCGCCGGCCAGTCCTAAAAGACGAATGCACAAAATCCTGATCATCAGTCCGAGCTGGGTGGGTGACGCCATGTTGATGCAACCCATGCTGCTGCGATTGCGGCAACGCCATCCGGAATGCCGGATCGATGTGCTTGCCCCGCCCTGGACTGCCGCCCTGCTGGGTGCGATGCCCGAGATCGACGCTGTCATTATCAACCCTTTCCCGCATGGCGCATTGCGGCTGGGCGCACGCTATCAGTTGGGTAAGCAATTGCGCTCCGCGCAATACGATCGGGCGATAGTGCTTCCCGGCTCGCTGAAGTCCGCACTGGTTCCCTTCTTTGCGCGTATACCGCTGCGCACCGGATTTGTCGGTGAACTCCGCTACGGGCTGCTCAACGATGTGCGCAAACTCAGCAAAAAACGCTTGCCGCTGATGGTGGAACGTTTTGCGCAACTCGCCGAAGACCGGCAAGGCGCCATTCCCCGCCCCCTTGCGGATCCCAGGCTGGAAGTTTCCGCAACCCGGCGCGAAGCGGTATTGCAAAAGCTGGGACTGGCAACGGATCGACCCATCGCCGTGTTCTGTCCCGGCGCCGAATATGGTCCCTCCAAACGCTGGCCGGTACCCTATTTCGCCGAGATTGCGCAACGCCTCCAGAAACACGGCTTTGCAATTTGGCTGGTCGGTTCAGCAAAGGACCGTGAAATTGCCGATAAAATCGTTTCCATGGGTAATTCCGCATCCCGCAACCTGTGCGGCAGCACGGACCTGGCCGATGCCATTGCTTTGCTGTCCTGTGCTGAATTGGTCATCAGCAATGACTCCGGTCTGATGCACATTGCTGCCGCGCTGAATCGCCCGATGCTGGCGCTGTTCGGTTCGAGCAGTCCGCAATTCACTCCCCCGCTTTCGTCCAAAGCCGAGGTTGTCAGACTCGATCTGAAATGCAGTCCCTGCTTCAAGCGTGACTGTCCGTTGGGGCACTTCAACTGCATGATGAAACTCACCCCGGATCTGGTCTGGAACAAGATCGAGCAAATGTAATACCCGAATGCAATACCCTGGAATCCGGAAAAACACCCATGCCTAATAATCTACCGAAAGAAATCTTCAAGGCATACGACATCCGCGGCATCGTTGGCAAGACGCTGACACCGGAAGTGGTGGAAGCCGTCGGGCATGCGATCGGTTCCGAGGCGACCGAGCGCGGGCAGAAAACCATCGCGATCGGTCGCGACGGCAGATTGTCCGGGCCCGAACTGATCGCCGCGCTGGCCAGCGGCATACGAAAAAGCGGCATCGATGTGATCGATGTGGGCTGCGTACCCACCCCGATGGTGTATTTCGCCGCGTACCATTTGCAGACCAACTGCGCGGTGATGCTCACCGGCAGCCACAACCCGCCCGATTACAACGGGCTGAAAATGGTGCTGGCGGGTGAAACACTGTCTGGCGAAGCCATCCAGCAATTGCGCTCCCGCATCGAACAGGGCAGGCTCACGCACGGCAACGGCAGCTACACCAAACGCAACATCAGCGTGGATTACGTCAAGCGCATCGTCTCCGACATCAGGATTGCACGGCCGATGCATGTCACCGTGGATTGCGGCAACGGCGTGGCCGGGGCCTATGTCGCCAACCTGTATCGCGAACTCGGCTGCATCGTCGATGAAATGTTCTGCGAAGTCGACGGACATTTCCCCAATCACCATCCCGACCCGTCGCAACCCGAGAATCTCGCCGACCTGATCAAGGCACTGCGCAGCAACGGCAGCGAACTGGGCCTGGCATTCGACGGCGACGGCGATCGGCTCGGCGTGGTGACCCGGGACGGCAGTATCATCTACCCGGACCGGCAGCTGATGCTGTTCGCCGCCGATGTGTTGAGCCGCAACCCCGGAGCAGAAATCATTTTCGACATCAAATCGACCCGCAACCTGTTCGGCTGGATACGCAAACACGGCGGCAAACCGATGTTGTGGAAAACCGGGCATTCGCTGGTCAAGGCCAAGATGCGCGAAACCGGCGCGCTGCTGGCCGGGGAGATGAGCGGCCATGTGTTCTTCAAGGAACGCTGGTACGGCTTTGACGACGCTCTTTACAGCGGAGCGCGCCTGCTCGAGATCCTGAGCAGGGTGCAGGATCCCAGCGCGTTGCTGAATTCATTGCCGGATGCGGTCTGTACGCCGGAACTGCACATACACACCGCCGAAGGGGAAAATCACGCGCTTCTTGAACAGCTGCGGCAGACCGCAAGGTTTACCGGCGCAAAGGAAATCATCACGCTGGACGGGCTGCGCGTCGAATACGCAGACGGCTTCGGATTGGCGCGCCCGAGCAACACCACGCCGGTCATCGTGCTGCGTTTTGAAGGGGATAGCGAGGATGCATTGCAGCGTATCCAGGACGACTTCCGCAGGTTATTCCTGCAGGCTGCGCCGCACCTGAAATTGCCGTTCTAAGCGCGGCGCACTCAGACCGCCGCGCCGTCCGTGGCGGAGAGAACCGGATTCTGCTGCTGCGGATGTATCCAGTGCGCCAGACACTGCTGGAAGATTTCGGCATATCCCGCAACGTCGCCGGGTTTTGCCACGAAGCTGTTCGCGCCAGCCTTGTAGCTCATCAGCACTTCATCCTGCGTATATTCGGCAGAAAACACCACGACAGGAATTTCGCAGGTAACGGCATGACTGCGCAATTTGCGCAGTACCGCCAGACCGTCCAGTTTCGGCAAGTTCAAATCCAGCAGGATGATATGCGGCATCTGCTGCAGATTATTCAAACCGGCTTCAAACCAGTCCAGCGCTGCATCCCCGCCGGCCACCGCAGTCAGATTGATTTCGGGGCAGATTTGAACTGCAGTCCGTTGCGCCAAATCGACTTGTACACAATCGTCATCAACAAGCAGCACGTTATAACGGTTTATGCCCATCAGTATCATTCCTTCATGTACGAGCATTGAGGCAGACTGGAGCATTGACCTGCACTCTCCGGACTATTCTCGGAATTGTATTCAAACCAATAGTTCAAATTTTACAATACTAAACCAAGCACGGGCCAAGCTCCCTGTCTGCATCAAGACCACGCCAGCCAAGCCCGCCGATAGCGGGAGCGGTTTGAAAGGCCGGACTCTCCAAAACTATAACTTGTTGCGAACCCAATTTGGAACTGAGGCTAATGCAGTGGCAAGGTGTTCCGGTTGCGTGCCGCCTGCCATCGCCATGTCCGGTGCGACGCGGTGGCGACGAAGTCGCTCAGGTGCGGGAGCAGCTTGCAAGGCCGGACCCGCTACACTATAACTTGTTCCGAACCCAATTTGGAACTGAGGCTAATGCAGTGGCAAGATGTTCCGGTTGCGTGCCGCCTGCCATCGCCATGTCCGGCCTCCCCCCGCCCTTTCCGCCGACTTGCTGCGCGACCATGTTCACCACCTCGCCCGCCTTGATGCGGCTGGTGAGATCGGAAGTCACGCCGGCGATCAGGCTGACCTTGCCATCAGCCACCGCAGCCAGCACGATGGTGGCCGTCTTGAGCCTGTCCTTGATTTTATCCAGTGTTTCGCGCAGCACCGCCGTATCCGCGCCCTCCAGCCGGGCAGCAAGAACCTTGATGCCGTTGCAATCTACCGCCTGGCTGACCAGATCTTCGCCCTGCGCGCTGGCGAGTTTCGATTTTAGCCTGGCCAGTTCCTTTTCCAGTGTTCTGGCATTGTCCAGTATCTGCTGGATGCGCGCAGCCGCTTCCTGAGGCTGAGCCTTCAGCGCATCGGCAACCTGCTGCAGTTGGCGTTCCTGCTGTTGCGCATAGGACAGCGCCCCTTCGCCGGTCACCGCTTCGACGCGCCTGATTCCGGCGGCAACGCCGCTCTCGGCGATGATCTTGAACATGCCTATGTCGCCGGTGCGCCGGACATGGGTGCCGCCGCACAGTTCGCGCGAGGAACCGATGTCCAGCACGCGCACCTCGTCGCCGTACTTTTCCCCGAACAGCATCATCGCGCCGGATTTTTGCGCTTCCTCGATGGGCATCACGCGCGCCTGCGTTTCGGCATTGGCAAGAATTTCCCGATTCACGATTTCCTCGACACGGCGTATTTCTGCATCGCTCATCGGCTGGGTATGCACGAAGTCGAAGCGCGTCTTGTCCGGGTCGACCAGCGAGCCCTTTTGCTGCACATGGCTGCCCAGCACCTCGCGCAGTGCCTTGTGCATCAGGTGAGTGACCGAGTGGTTGCGTTCGGTGCGCGCCCGGGCATCGATGTCCACGCGCGCACTGACACCGTTGCCGACCGTCAGCTTGCCGGTCTTCACCACGCCGTGGTGGCCGAACACCGTCGCCTGAATTTTCTGCGTATCCTCGACCGCGAAGATGCCGTGCGAACTGCGCAGCTCGCCGCGGTCGCCGACCTGGCCGCCGGACTCTGCATAAAACGGCGAGTCGTCCAGTACAACCACGCCCAGTTCACCCTCATTCAGTTCGTTGACCGAAACGCCGTCCCGGTACAATGCCAGCAAGCTGGCCTTGGTTTCCAGCATCTCATAGCCGCGGAATGCGGTCGCGGGGCCGGCATATTCCAGGTTTGCCGCCATCTTGAACTTGCCCGCTGCGCGCGCCAGTTGCTTCTGCTGTTCCATCGCGGCCTCGAACGATACGGAATCAACCGCAATTCCGTGTTCGCGGCATACATCCTGGGTCAGATCAAGCGGGAAGCCGAAGGTGTCGTGCAGCTTGAAGGCGGTCGCGCCGTTGAATATCGTGTTGCCCAGCCTTTTCATTTCGGAGAGGTCTGTTTCGAGTATCGCCATGCCGTGTTCGATGGTCGAAAAAAAACGCTCTTCTTCCTGCCTGAGGATTTTCATCACGCGCGCCTGCTCTTTGGCCAGTTCCGGAAATGCCTCGCCCATTTCGGCGACCAGGTCGGGTACCAGCCGGTAAAAGAACGGCGTACGGGCATTCAGCTTGTAGCCGTGGCGGATCGCGCGGCGGATGATGCGGCGCAGCACATAGCCGCGCCCTTCGTTGCCGGGAATCACGCCGTCCGCGATCAGGAACGCACAGGCGCGGATATGGTCCGCCAGCACCTTGAGCGAATTGTTGGTCAGGTCGTTGGATTTTGTTTCGCGGGCAGCCGCGCAGATCAGCGCCTGGAACAAGTCGATATCGTAGTTGCTGTGCACATGCTGCAGCACCGCCGAAATGCGCTCCAGCCCCATGCCGGTATCCACCGACGGCTTGGGCAGCGGATGCATCACACCCTGCTCGTCACGGTTGAACTGCATGAACACGTTGTTCCATATCTCGATGTAGCGGTCGCCGTCCTCGTCGGGAGAGCCCGGCGGCCCGCCCCAGATGTCCGGCCCGTGATCGTAGAATATTTCGGTGCACGGACCGCACGGACCGGTGTCACCCATCATCCAGAAGTTGTCGGACGCATGGCGTGCGCCCTTGTTGTCGCCGATACGGATCACGCGCCCGGCCGGGACGCCGATTTCCCTGGTCCAGATATCGAAGGCTTCGATATCCTCGGCATACACCGTGACCCACAGCCTGTCTTTGGGCAGCCGGTAGACATCCGTCAGCAATTCCCACGCATAGCGGATCGCATCCTGCTTGAAATAATCGCCGAAGCTGAAGTTGCCCAGCATTTCGAAAAAGGTGTGGTGGCGAGCGGTATAACCGACGTTTTCCAGGTCGTTGTGCTTGCCGCCGGCGCGCACGCATTTTTGCGACGATACCGCACGGGTATAGGGGCGCTTGTCGAATCCGAGGAACACGTCCTTGAACTGGTTCATTCCGGCATTGGTGAACAGCAGCGTGGGGTCTTCGTGCGGGACCAGCGAGCTGGACGGCACGACGGTGTGCCCCTTGGAGGCAAAGTAGTCCAGGAATTTCCGGCGTATCTCACTGCTTTTCATGTTCTGCATCCATCGCTGATATCGTTGTGTCGGGCGGCTTTCATGGTTGCCCCGGTGGTTCAGGCAAGGTGCACCGGGCAAGGTGCGCATCATACCATTCTCACGCCGCGACAACCGCTCAGCGCCGCACTTCCCAGATCTCGATATCGCCTGCCAACACGCAGAATAACGGGTGCGGATCGGGTTCGTTCACGGCAAGGATACGCTGGAACGCGGCTGGATCGCGCAGCTTCAGCTTGGCGCGCAGATGCTCCAGTTCGTAGTTGATCTGCCCCTGCGTAACCGGGATGGTTACCCGATCTGCACAGCGGCCGATCTTTTCCGCATCGAATCGGTAACCGCGCCGCCCTGCTTCGCGCTGTACCTCGGCCAGATAGGCCGCGATCGTGCCCTGCGCATCGGGATGGCCGCGAAAGCGCGACAGCTGCGGATGATGGCGGTAGCCGCGGGTTGCGCCGGCGAGCACCTTTTGCGCGAGCAACCCTTCCCGCCACAACGCCACCAGCCCCCTGGCATCCAGATAGCGCGGATGCAGCGACCACAGCCTCATTGTGGCGGTCCCTGCACAACGAATAAACGGGCAAGCGTTGCGAAACTGCGCATGAACGGCATGCTTTGGTGCTGCAAGGCCGGCCAATCTTCCGAAACAAATTCCAGCGGGTTCAAATAGAGCCATCCTCGCTGTCCGGCGCCTGCCGCAGCACCTGGAATATCACATCGAGACCAAATCCCCGCGATTGCAGGAAGCGCATCTGCCTGGCCTTTCCCTTCGCGTCCTGCGGCAGCGCGCCAAACTTTCTTTGCCATACCTGGATCGCCGCCTCCAGCTCGGTTTTCTTCAGCTGCGGCAGCGCTGCACCGATCAAATTCTCGGCAATGCCTCGTTGGCGCAGTTCGTGGGTGATACGCTGCAAACCGAAGCGACCGCGCTTGGCATGCAAGAGTTGGGATACTGCGCGCGCATCGGATAGCCAGCCACGCTCGGCCAAGTCATCCAAAAGCCCGTCCAGTAACGCATCTGGATTGGTTAGCCCAGAAAGATCCTTTGCCTGTTCGAAGCCTTCGTCCTTCAGCACATGCTGAAGCAATTTCCCGCGCAATTCGGCGCGGCTGTATTCGCGCCGGGCCAGATATTTCAGCGCCCGTGCGCGCAGACTTGAATATGCATCTTTTGATCCAGATTTCATTCCAGCTGCTGCGTTGCTAATAAATTTTCATGCTTGCATATAATCCATATGCGGCACGGTGAAAATTGATTTGCGCCTTGCATCCGGACGAACTCTGAATCCTCCGATGCATCTTTACCTTCAGGCTTTTTCCTCAACGGCCTTGCCCGCTTTTGCCGCGGATTTTTCACCAGCTTTTTCACCGGCCTTGTCGGCGGCCTTCGTTTCAGGTTTGGCAACCGGCTCGAGCAGTGACACACCGACCGCTTCGCGTATCCTGTTTTCGATTTCCCGCGCAATTTCGGGATTCTCGCGCAGGTATTCGCGCGCGTTGTCCTTGCCCTGGCCGATCTTGTTGCCTTTGTAGGCATACCAGGCACCGGCTTTTTCCACCAGTTTGTGCTGCACGCCCAGATCGATTATTTCACCTTCTCGCGAGATACCCTCACCGTACAAAATATCGAATATCGCTTCACGGAACGGCGGGGCAACCTTGTTCTTCACCACCTTGACGCGGGTTTCGTTGCCGATCACCTCGTCGCCCTTCTTGATCGAGCCGATGCGGCGGATATCCAGACGCACCGAGGCGTAGAACTTGAGCGCGTTGCCGCCGGTGGTGGTTTCTGGATTGCCGAACATCACGCCGATCTTCATCCGGATCTGGTTGATGAAAATCACCAGCGTGTTTGAGCGGTTGATGTTGCCGGTCAGCTTGCGCAGCGCCTGTGACATCAGGCGCGCATGCAAGCCCATCTGCGAATCCCCCATCTCGCCCTCGATCTCGGATTTCGGCGTCAGCGCGGCAACGGAATCGATCACCACCACATCCACCGAGGCGGAACGCACCAGCATGTCGGTGATTTCCAGCGCCTGTTCGCCGTTGTCCGGTTGCGAGATGAGCAGATCTTCGACCTTCACGCCGAGCTTCTGAGCATATTGCGGATCAAGCGCGTGTTCCGCATCGATGAATGCCGCCGTGCCGCCCAGCTTCTGCATTTCGGCGATGATCTGCAGGGTCAGCGTGGTCTTGCCGGATGATTCCGGGCCGTAGATTTCCACCACGCGGCCGCGCGGCACGCCACCCACGCCCAGCGCGATGTCAAGTCCCAGCGAGCCGGTGGACACGACCTGGATGTCGCGCGCCACATCTTGTTCGCCGAGACGCATGATCGAACCTTTGCCGAACTGTTTCTCGATCTGCCCCAGAGCGGCTGCCAGTGCCTTTGATTTGTTGTCGTCCATTTTTGTACCCTTTCAGAATTCGATGCCGGATTGTGGCACAACATTTTGCGTTTGTACAGAACGTTCGTTCTGTTTATTTAATCAGGCCAATTCGGTCCTGTTTTCAAGCAGATCGGCGATGCCTTGCAGCGCGATATTCACCGCCTGGGCGCGCACTTCGGCGCGATTTCCATCCAGTTGCAGGCGTAGCGCGCGAATTTCGCCGCCCTTCAATCCCCAGGCAAACCATACCGTGCCGACCGGTTTCTCCGCGGTACCACCGTCCGGGCCGGCGATGCCGCTGACCGCCAATGCCACTTGTGCCGTACTGTGTTGCAGCGCGCCCGCCACCATCTCGCGCACCGTCATCTCCGACACCGCGCCATGCTGTTTGAGTGTGCTTTCGCGCACACCCAGCATCTGCTGCTTGGACAGGTTGGAATAGGTCACGAAGCCGCGCTCGAACCAGACCGAACTCCCCGCCACCTCGGTGATCGACTGTGACACGCCGCCGCCGGTGCAGGATTCGGCCGTTGCCAGCATCAGGCCGTGCGCTTTGAGCAGTGCTCCGACTCGCGCGGCAAGCTCGTCCATAACACATCCTCCTATAAACCCAATCGTCAATCCCGCGCTGCGTCGCCATTTCGATGGTATTGCTCAGCCGCCGCTCAATGCTTGCACCAGATACACCGCATCGCCGGGACGCAGCGCATGTTTTAAATCGAATACCTGTTTCCCGTTAACGAAAAAACGCATCTTTTCGCGCATGCGGTCTTGTTCGTCAATCACGCGGAAACGCAGGCCGGGATATTTTTTATCCAGGTCGGCGAGCAGTTCGGCCAGCGTCGCGCCGGAAGCGTCAACCTCCGGCGCTTTGGTGTACGAGAGTAGCGAACTGGGGATTAGAACTTTCATGGACCAACCTCACATCAGCGCGATTTCCACCGAGTAAATTTCAGGCAGATGCCGTGCGTTGCAGCTCCAGCGTTGGCCTTCGTCGCGGCTCATCCACAGCTCGCCGCTGGTGGTGCCTAAATACAGGCCTACGACATCCTGCGCGTCTGCTGTCATGGACTGGCGCTTTACGGTCCACCACCCTTGGCTTTCGGGAAAACCGGCATCGAGGCGTCGCCAGTGTTTGCCGCCATCGCGCGTCACATAAGCGGCCGGTTTGCCTTCCGGGCTGGTGCGCGGCCACACGCTCTGGCCGTCCATAGGAAAAACCCACACGGTGTTGTCATCGCGCGGATGCACGACCAGCGGAAAGCCGATGTCGCCGACGTGCTCGGGCATATTCCTGCCGATGCGCGTCCACTCGTTCGACGGCCGGTCGATGCGGTAGATGCCGCAGTGATTTTGCTGGTACAACCGGTCCGGGTTGCTCGGACACATGCGCACACAATGCGGATCGTGAAAGCTGATGTTAGCCGGGTCGAAATCGCCGACCACTTCCATGCCTTGCACCAACGGTGTAAAGCTGCGGCCCCCGTTCACCGATTCGTGTACGCCGCCGCCCGACATGCCGAAGTACAAATGCGCGGGATCGCGCGGGTCGACAATGATCGAGTGCAGCTTGGGGCCGTCTGGTGTACCGTCCTGCACGCTGCCCATCCACGCACGATATTGCGGGTCGTCGTTGATCATAGAAAAAGGTTGCCAGGTGACGCCACCGTCGGCGCTGCGGAATAAGCCCTGCGGCGAGGTACCCGCATACCATACGTCGGGTTCGTTCGCGTGCGCGGGCGCAAGCCAGAACGTATGGTCGACGCTGCGGCCCGGCATCTTCGTATCCGGGCCCACCGGCACCCTGGCAAACGCGGGCGGCTGGGTGGCTTCCTTCCAAGTCTGACCGAAATCGGTGGAACGAAAAATGGTGGGTCCGAGATGCCCGGTTTTTGCTGCAGCCAGCAGCGTGCGTCCGTCGCGCGGATCGAGCACCAGATGGCTGATGATGTGGCCGAGAAAATGCGGGCCATCGGTGCGCCAGGTTTCGCGCTTGGCATCGCCGTGAAACAGCCAGGCACCCTTACGGGTCGCAACCAGAATAACTATCCGATGGGCAGTACGCGCCATGATAACTTTTCCTTGAGTTGTTCTATTTACAATAGGGGACAAACCCTGAGGTTTAATACCGAGGTTTCAACACTGCCAAACTCAATCGTCACTCCTATTTTAATCCGCGCGCCAGATCGTTCTGTATATCAATAACCGCTTCCAATCCCACCGCGATACGGATCAAGCCATCCGTGATGCCCGCCGCCGCGCGCGCCTCGGGCGCGATGCGCGCATGGGTGGTACTGGCCGGATGGGTGATAGTGGTCTTGGTGTCGCCCAGGTTCGCGGTGATCGACAGCAGCCGGGTGTTGTCGATCACGCGCCAAGCCGCATCCTTGGCGCTCCCCCGGGACGACGCGATTTCGAACGACACGATGCCGCCGCCGGTTTTCTGCTGGCGCATCGCCAGTTCATGTTGCGGATGCGACGACAGCCCCGGGTAGAATACCCGTGCCACGTTAGTCTGCGCTTCCAGCCAGCGCGCCAGTTCCAGCGCGTTCGCGCTGTGCGCGTCCATGCGCAATTTGAGCGTCTCCAGCCCCTTCAGGAACACCCAGGCGTTGAACGGGCTCATGGTCGGGCCGGCAGTGCGCAGGAACCCGTACACGCTTTCCATGTTCTTTCTGCTGCCCAGCACCGCGCCGCCAAGTGCACGGCCCTGCCCGTCGATGTACTTGGTCGCGGAATGGATCACGATGTCCGCGCCCAATTTCAGCGGGCTTTGCAGTATCGGCGTACAGAAACAGTTGTCCACCGCGAGCAGCGCGCCGCAGTTCTTCGCGATTGCAGCGATCGCGGCGATATCGGAAATCTCGGTGAGCGGATTGGACGGCGTTTCCAGGAAGAACAGCCTCGTTTCCGGCCGCACCGCGGCTTTCCACTCGGCAGCGTCGGTCGCCGACACATAAGTCGTTTCGACGCCGAATTTCCGGATCACGTTGTTGAACAGGTTGACCGTCGCGCCGAACAGGCTGCGTGACGCAACCACATGATCACCGGCCTTCAGCACCCCCATCACGCAGGCCAGTATCGCCGACATGCCGGATGCGGTCGCAACGCACTGCTCGGCACCTTCCAGCGCGGCGAGCCGTTCCTCGAACATCGTGACGGTCGGATTGGTGAAGCGAGAATAGATATTGCCCGGCTGCTCGCCGATGAAGCGCGCGGCGGCCTGCGCGGCATTCTCGAATACGAAGCTGGACGTCAGGAACAAGGCTTCGCTGTGTTCGCCGAACTGGCTGCGCGCGGTGCCGGCATGCACGGCCAGCGTTTCCGGCTGATAGGTTGATTCAGACATGATGGTCCCTCAAAGCAATAAACCCGGATAGCTTGAGCTAAACCGGGTTCCCCACGCTTTAGCCGAATTTATCAAGCGCCCGCAAGCTGATCCTCAAATCGGCGCAGATGCAAGGTATCACCCGGCTTCTGTTGTTGTCAAATTCGGTACTGAATCACATCGAATTGGAACTGACCGCCAGGTTCAGCTCGAGCTGGTCGTCTTCGATCGGCGGGTTGGCTGCCCCGCTGCCGCGCAGCGCTTCGACCCGGTTCAGGTAATCGGCGCTGACATCGCCGGTGATATAGACGCCATCGAAGCATGACGCATCGTAGCTGCTGATCCTCGGGTTGGCTTTGTGGACGGCTGCCTTCAGATCATCGAGATCCTGGTAAATGAGGCGGTCCGCACCGATCTCGCGGCAGATCTCGTCGTCGCTGCGCCCGGTTGCGATCAGTTCCTGCGGGCTGGGCATGTCGATGCCATACACGTTCGGGAAGCGCACCGGCGGCGCCGCGGACGCGAAATAGACCTTGCGCGCGCCGGCATCGCGTGCCATCTGGACGATTTCGCGGCTGGTGGTGCCGCGCACGATCGAATCGTCCACCAGCAGCACGTTCTTGTCCTTGAATTCGACGCCGATCGCGTTCAGTTTCTGGCGCACCGATTTCTTGCGCATCGCCTGTCCCGGCATGATAAAAGTGCGCCCGATATAGCGATTCTTCACAAAACCTTCGCGGAACGGAATATTGAGGCGGTTCGCCAATTGCAACGCGCTGGGGCGGCTCGAGTCCGGGATCGGGATCACCACGTCGATATCGATCTCGCTCCAGCTGCGCTTGAGCTTGTCGGCCAGGAATTCGCCCATGTACAAACGCGTCTCATACACCGAGATCCCGTCGATGACCGAGTCCGGGCGCGCCAGATAAACGTATTCGAAGATGCACGGATTGAGGCTGGCTTTGTCACTGCACTGCCGGCTGTGCATGATGCCGTCAAAATCGACGAACACCGCTTCGCCCGGCGCGATATCGCGCAGGAATTTGAAACCCAGGGTATCAAGCGCGACGCTTTCCGAGGCGACCAGATATTCCGTCCCGAGCGCGGTTTCGTTGAAGCCGATCACCAGCGGACGGATGCCGTAGATGTCCCGGAACGCCAGCAGACCGTAGCCGGCGATCATTGCCACCACCGCATAGGCGCCGCGGCAACGCTGATGCACGCCGGAAACTGCCGCAAAAATGGTTTGCACATCAAGGCGGTATTTCCTGGACTTGATCTGCAGCTCGTGCGCCAAAACATTCAGCAGCACTTCGGAATCGGAATTGGTGTTGACGTGGCGCAGGTCTTCCGCGAACAGTTGCTGCTTCAATTCGTCCGCATTGGTCAGGTTGCCGTTGTGGCCGAGCATGATGCCGAACGGGGAATTCACATAGAACGGCTGCGCCTCGTTGTGGTCCACCGCAGAACCGGCTGTCGGATAGCGCACATGCGCGATGCCCGCATTGCCCAGCAGCGAACGCATGTGGCGCGTGCGGAACACGTCGCGCACCAGCCCGTTGTCCTTGTGCAGGTGGAAGGTGTGACCCTCCACGGTCGCGATACCGGCTGCATCCTGGCCGCGATGCTGCAATACCTGCAAGCCGTCATACAAAAGTTGATTGGCCGGTGATTGCGAAATCAATCCGAGTAAGCCGCACATGGTTTTCTATCCCAAAAAATTAACTGCGAGTCCGGTAATGGATGCGTTGCGCGATATTGCCCGGCAGCCACACTTTGGTCGGAAGGGCCATGGCTTCCAGCATACTGCCGGTCAGCGAAGCGCGCCAGAAGTGCTGCTCGGGAACGCGGGTCAATCCTGCCAGCCAGGACAGCACAAGCACGACGAATACACCGCGCATTACCCCGAACAAACCGCCCATTGCCCTGTCAGCCCAGTCGGGTCCGATCGCTTTCAGCAATTTGGCGATCAATCTGGACACCACGGCCCACACAATCAACGCGGCGATAAACACCAGCGCATAGGCCGCCGTAACACGCATCTCCTCCTGTGCAACCGGAATCAGCGGGGCGGCGCTGGCGGCGGATAACCTGCTCAGGATAATCGCGATCGGCCAACCCAGCAGCGACAATACCTCATAAATCAGGCCGCGCCACAAACCGAGTATCATTGAAAGCAGCAATATCCCGATGACGACAAAATCCAGCCCGTTCATTTGTCGCTGACAACAACGGGGTGCAGGCCGTGTTTTTCCAGCAGTTTGGCGACCTTTTCCGCCTTGTCACGATCAGGGTAAGGACCGACGCGCACGCGTATATTGGCGCCGACTTTTTCGGTGTATGCCTTGAAACCCCATTGCTTCAGCTTCTTGAATTCCTCCTGGGCAGTGTCCGCATTTGCGTATGCACCGACCTGCGCAACATAACCCGAACCTGCCGGCACGCTTTCTGCCGGCTTTTGCGGTAGCGTCTTGACCTTGCCCGCCTTGGCATTGTCAGGCTTGACCTTGACGGGATTCACATTGTCCGGCTTCTTTCGCGCATCCGGCTTGACCTTGTCCGGCGTGCTGACGGCGGGCGTCGAACCGGTTGCCGCGGGCGAATCGACAGAAGGCGTTTGCGCCTCCGGGATCGCAACTTTGGAAATGAACGCGCCGGCTTTATCCGGGTCGGGTATGCTCAGGTCGATGTTGCTGCCGGTAGATTTCGGTTCGCTGTCCAGCACCATCGGCAGCAGCACCACCACTGCCAGGGTGAGTGCGATTGCACCGATCAAACGGCGGCGCGCCTTGCGCCTGAGATTCAGTTCATCTTCCGTCTGCAGTTTTGCCATGCTTCGCTCTCGCCTTAAGGGAACCTCAAAAATCCAGATTTTCGTTGCGGCATATCCTGAAAATTAGCCTTCACGGCAATCTGGTTGTTTCCAAACAGCTGTGCTGCGTAAAAATTTCTTGCTCACATTTTACCCATTTGCGGCGCGGAGAAATTATTTCCACGCCTTGCATTTGGGCGAACTCAAAAAATTTTGGGATCGCCTTCGCTTACATTATGGGCAATCCCTTTACGGCCATCACTTCCGCCACCGTATAGAACGATCCGAAGGCCAGAATTCTATCATTTTCGCCTGCCGCTTTACAGGCATAACGCAGCGCATCGGGGATGTTTTTGCAGATTATGATCTCGCCGCGCACCCGGCTCAGTTCCAGCACGCTCTCAAGCCGTTCCGGTGTCGCAGCACGCGGTGTGTCAAGCCCTCCCACCAGCCAGGTGTCGATGCAGGGATCGAGTGCCGCCACCACGCCGGCGATATCCTTGTCCGCCAGCATCGCAAATACCGCCCAGGTATGCGGGCATGGCGGCAAGGCGGCAAGGTTCTGGGCCAGCACGCGTGCGGCATGGGGATTGTGCGCCACATCCAGGATCAGCGACGGCCTGCCGGGCACAACCTGGAAGCGGCCCGCGAGTTGCACATCGCCCAGTCCGCGCCGCACCGCTTCCATGCTGACCGGGAAGCGGTCCCTGAGCACATCCAGCACGGCCAGCGCCGCGCTGGCATTGGCCAGTTGGTACGCGCCGCGCAGTGCGGGCCAGGGCAGCGCATTTCTTGAGCCCGTCTTGCCGCGGTAATCCCACTGCCCCTGGTGCGGGGTATAGCCGAATTCCCGGCCTATGCACCACAGTTCCGCACCGACCTGCTGCGCATGGCTGCGGATCGCCTGCGGCACATCCGGGTCCGCGCAGATCGCAACGCGGCCCTTGCGCATGATTCCCGCCTTCTCGAACGCGATCTGCTCGCGGGTATTGCCGAGGTATTCGGTGTGGTCGATGTCCACGCTGGCAATCACCGCGCAGTCGCTGTCGAACACATTCACCGCGTCCAGCCTGCCGCCCAGCCCGACTTCGAGGATCGCGATCTCCACCTTGCTTGCGATGAAAACCTGCATCGCGGCCAGCGTGCCGAATTCGAAGTAGGTCAGGGAAATGTCGCCGCGCGCCTGTTCAATCAGCTCGAACGACGCGCACAAATCGCCATCGCTTGCCTGATGCTTCGCAACGCGCACCCGCTCGTTGTATTCCAGCAGATGCGGCGAGGTATAGCAGCCGACACGGTATCCGGCGGCATGCAGGATGAATTCCAGCATCGCGCACACCGACCCTTTGCCGTTGGTGCCGCCGACCGTGATGACGGTAAAGCCGGGATTCAGATTCAGCCGCTTCCTTACCTGATCCACGCGCTCCAGACCGAGCGCGATGGTTTTCGGATGCAGGGTTTCGAGGTAGATCAGCCAGTCGGCCAGGTTGTCAGGCATGTATATACGTTATTCCGGGTAAATCGCGGTGTCGCATGCTCGTTCATTCCTCGCCCACCATCAAGGTATGGTCTCGCCATTCGCTGCGCGGCGCCTTGCGCTTCATCCCGGAAAACGAATTTCCTGACTTCCCCATGTGTTACTCAGCGGAGTCATAGGAACGCGCTAAATTACCCGGTAACCCTCAGAAATTCATTGTGGTGAAACCGCGATTGATAATCTCAATCAAGCCGCCTCGATCTCCGCCGCGGCAGACTGTTTGGTCAGCAGCGTGATCAGCGTCGCCAGCTGATGTTTCATTTCGCGCCGGTCGATGATCATGTCCACCGCGCCGTGCTCGAGCAGGAATTCCGCGCGCTGGAAACCTTCCGGCAGGGTTTCGCGCACGGTCTGCTGGATCACCCGTGCACCGGCGAAGCCGATCAAGGCGCCGGGTTCGGCAATCACCACATCGCCCATGAACGCGAAGCTTGCTGAAACGCCGCCCATGGTCGGGTCGGTCAGCACCGAAATGAACGGCAGCCGCTCCTGGCTTAGCTGCGTCAGTGCGGCGCAGGTTTTCGCCATTTGCATCAGCGACAGCAGGCCTTCCTGCATGCGCGCACCGCCGCTTGCACTGAAACAGATGAACGGGCATTTCTGTTCCAGCGCGACCTGCACGCCGCGCACGAAACGTTCACCCACCACCGAACCCATCGAACCGCCCATGAACGTGAATTCGAATGCCGCGGCAACCACCGGCTGCGCATGGATGCTGCCCTGCATCACCACCAGCGCGTCGTCCTCGTCGGTGCTTTTCTTTGCTGCAGCCAGCCGTTCAGAATATTTTTTCTGGTCCTGGAACTTGAGCGTGTCCACAGGCAGCACTTCCGCGCCGATCTCGAAACGTCCCTCGCTGTCCAGCAGCAAATCCAGCCGGGTGCGCGCAGTAATACGGTGGTGATGGTTGCATTTGGGGCAAACGCTCAGGTTCTTTTCCAGGTCGGAGTGATACAGCACCGCCTGGCAGGACGGGCATTTTGTCCACAAGCCTTCCGGCACGTTCTTCTTCAGGTCGCCTTCGCGGCGCTTGATCTTCGGTGGCAAAAGTTTCTGGAACCAGCTCATGGCAATTCTCCTTTAGGCTTTATCGACGGCCTGTCTTAATTCTTTGACCAGCCGGCCCACGTTGGCAACGACATCCCGGCTGGCCGAGTTTTCGATTTCCTGCACGATGCGGCTACCCACCACCACACCGTCGCACAGCTTCGCCACTTCCAGCGCGGTGGCCGCATCACGGATGCCGAAACCGACCCCGATCGGCAGCTTGATGTGCCTGCGCAACTGCGGAATCTTGTCTGCGATTGCGGACAATTCCAGATTCCCGGCACCGGTCACGCCCTTGAGGGACACATAATACACATAGCCGCGCGCCTGTTCTGCAACACGTTCGATGCGTGCTTCGGTGCTGGTCGGCGCAAGCAGGAAAATCGGGTCGATGCCGTGTTTGTCCAGGTGAGCAAACGACTCGTGGCTCTCTTCCGGCGGAAAATCCACGGTCAGTACGCCGTCCACGCCGGCTTCGCCGCAGCGCTTCGCAAAGGATTCCCAGCCCATCGCCTCGATCGGATTGCCATACCCCATCAGCACGACGGGTGTGGCGGCATTGCTGCGGCGGAACTCGGCGACCATGTCCAGCACATGGTGCAGGCCGACATGGTGTTTGAGGGCGCGCTCCGATGAACGCTGTATGGTCGGACCGTCCGCCATCGGGTCGGAGAACGGCACACCGAGCTCGATCACGTCCGCCCCGGCCTCGACCAGCGCATGCATCAGCGGCACGGTCAGTTTCGGGTCGGGATCGCCCGCGGTGAAAAACGGGATCAGCGCCTTGCGCTTGTTCTGTCTGAGTCTGTCAAAAGTGGCTTGTATGCGCGACATGATGGTTCCTGGAATCCGCTGATCTAAAATTCGATACCCGACGCGCGGGCAACCGTCGCCATATCCTTGTCGCCGCGCCCGGAAAGGTTCACCAGCACAACCTTGTCCCGGCCCATGTCCGGCGCAATCTTGGCGGCGTGTGCCAGCGCGTGGCTGGATTCCAGTGCCGGGATGATGCCTTCCATGCGGCACAGGTCGTGAAATGCCCGCAATGCCTCGTCGTCGTTGATGGCGACGTATTCCGCGCGCCCGCTGTCCTTCAGCCAGCTGTGTTCCGGACCGACACCCGGATAATCCAGGCCCGCCGAAATCGAGTGCGTCTCGATGATCTGACCGTCCGCATCCTGCATCAGATAGGTCTTGTTGCCGTGCAGCACGCCGACCGGACTGTTGGTGGTCAGCGGCGCGGCATGCGAGCCGCTGGCGATGCCGTGCCCGCCCGCTTCCACGCCGATCAGGGTCACGCCGGGCACATCGAGGTAGGAATAAAATATTCCCATCGCGTTGGAGCCGCCGCCGACGCAGGCGATCACCACATCCGGCTGGCTGCCGGCAATCTCGGGCATTTGCACCACGCATTCCCTGCCGACCACGGTGTTGAAATCGCGCACCATCACCGGATAGGGATGCGGACCGGCCACGGTGCCGATGATGTAAAAAGTATTCTCGATGTTGGTCACCCAGTCGCGCATCGCCTCGTTCAGCGCATCCTTGAGCGTCCTGGAGCCGCTTTCCACCGGCACCACGGTCGCGCCGAGCAGCTTCATGCGATACACGTTCTGCGCCTGGCGCTTCACGTCTTCGGAGCCCATGTACACCACGCATTCCATGCCATAGCGCGCCGCGACCGTCGCAGTCGCGACGCCGTGCTGGCCGGCTCCGGTTTCGGCGATCACGCGCGGCTTGCCCATGCGTTTGGCGAGCAAAGCCTGTCCGACCGTGTTGTTCACCTTGTGCGCCCCGGTATGGTTGAGGTCTTCGCGCTTCAGAAATATCTGCGCGCCGCCGAGCTGCTCGGACCAGCGCTTCGCATGATAGATCGGGCTGGGGCGTCCGACGAAATGCTTGAGTTCGATATTCAGTTCGGCGATGAAGTCGGGGTCGTTGCGGTATTTCTCGTAGGCCTGGTTCAGCTCTTCCAGGGCGCCCATCAGGGTTTCCGCAACGAATATGCCGCCGTAGGGACCGAAGTGGCCGGTGCTATCGGGATAGTTGTACATCAGTTCTCTTGACCTCGTTGATGAATGCGGCGATTTTCGCCGCGTCCTTGATTCCTTTGCCGGCCTCGACACCGCCAGCTTCTACACCACTGGACACGTCCACCGCGTAGGGCCGCACTTGCGTGACCGCCGCCGCAACATTTTCCGCATCCAGTCCGCCGGACAGGATCACCGGCAACGGCAGGCTTTCCGGTATCAATGACCAGTCGAAAGCGGTTCCGGTGCCGCCCGGTATTCCCTGCACATGCGCATCAAGCAGCAATCCCCTAGCACGCCGGAAATCGTTCGCGCATTGTAGCAAATCCAGTCCGGCACAGACGCGTATCGCCTTCAGAAAAGGATGCGCAAATTGCGCGCAATACTCCGGTGTCTCCTCGCCGTGGAACTGCAGCAGGTCCAGCGGCACGCTGGTCATTGCCTCGCGCACCAGACCAGCCTCGGCGTTGACGAACAATCCGACGACAGACACGAATGGCGGTACCGCGGCGGCAAGCAATCTGGCCTGGGCGATCGTGACATGGCGCGGGCTGGGTTCATAGAACACCAGGCCGATCGCATCCGCCCCGCTGTGCGCGGCAGCAAGCGCATCTTGCACGCGCGTGATGCCGCAGATTTTGATTCGGGTCATGTTGACAACAAACTCAGGAGTTCGGGGAAGAGCGGCATTGTAAAGCATTACGGCCTCGGACCAAATCCGGAACCCCGGTGATGAACCCCGGTTGTTTGCAGCCACCAGATCCGATGCCGTCAATATTGACTCCCCTGCACAACAGGAATAGCTTGGTACCCGTACTGCCAACCCGGCCCATCCCGCCTGTTCCTGAAACCGACTCTGACAACGACCGAAACAGAATGAACTCGCAAACCTTCCTGCTCCAGTTGCTCGGCATCCTGATCGCATCGCGCTTGTTCGCGGAAATTGCGGTTCGCCTGAATTTTCCTTCCGTAATCGGCGAATTGCTGGCCGGCGTGATGCTCGGCCCGAGCTTGCTGGGATGGATAGAACCCGCACAGACGTTCCGCCTGCTCGCCGAGATCGGCATCATCCTGCTGCTGTTCGAAGTCGGTCTGGAAACCGATGTGATGCAACTGGTGCGCGCCGGCGCCAAATCCTTTGCCGTGGCGCTGGGCGGTTTCGTCCTGCCCTTTGCGCTGGGGTTTGTCCTTTGCTTCCGGGTGTTCGGTCTGGAATTGATCGTATCCCTGTTTGTTGCCGGGACCATCACCGCCACCAGCATCGGCATCACCCTGCGCGTGCTGTCCGATCTTAAACGCCAGCAGAGCCATGAAGCGCAAGTGATACTGGGCGCCGCGGTGATCGATGACATCCTCGGCATCCTGCTGCTCGCGCTACTGTATGAATTCTCGGTCAGCGGCAACATCAACTTCACGGAAAGCGGAAAAGTGCTGTTATTCGTGGTGCTGTTCTTCGTGCTGGCGCCTGCATCCGCAAAACTGATGTCGGCCATCATCCAGCACTTCGACAGCGCGAGTGAACTGCCCGGACTCATCCCCACATCCATCGTTTCGCTGGTGTTGTTCTTCGCCTGGCTGGCGCATGCCATCGGCGCACCGGAATTGCTGGGCGGTTTCGCCGCCGGGCTGGCCCTGTCGCGACGATTCTTTCTCCCGTTCGGTCTGTCGCTGCACAACAATCCTGCTTTCAACGAGACGGTCGCCAAACAGATGCAGCCCATCATCAACCTGTTCACGCCGATTTTCTTCGTAGTGGTCGGCCTGTCCCTCAACCTCAGGCAGGTCGATTGGAATTCTCCCTTCGTTTACCTTTTTGCGGGTAGCCTGTTCCTGGTCGCTGTTGCCGGTAAGATTGCCGGGCCGTTGTTGTTGCGCGAGCCCGGGCATGTGCGCTGGACTATCGGGATATCGATGGTGCCGCGCGGCGAAGTCGGCCTGATTTTTGCCGAACTTGGCCGTGTAAACGGCATTCTGGTCGATAACGTCTACGCGGCGACAATCATCGTGATCGCCCTGACCACCTTGCTTCCGCCGTTTCTGCTCAGGGCGATCTACAATCGCTACGGCGATCGTTATGGAAAAGCAGGCTGACCGCCCGCGAAACGGTCCGATTCCTCAGCAAGCTGCGGCAGCCCCCATTTTTCGTCGTAGCTGATCCGGCGCAAATACAGGCCATCCGGTGAAAAGGTTGGCGCGGCAAGACTGCGTACCCGGCCAATCAGCACCCCGTCCAGCCAGTCCGGCGGATACTTCCCCTTGCCCACATACACCAGGCAACCGACTATATTTCGCACCATGTGATGCAGGAAGGCATTGGCGTCCAGGTCGAATATCAGCATTTCCCCCTGTTGCCGGATATCCAGCCGGTGAAGATGCTTGACCGGCGACCTGGCCTGGCATTGCACCGCGCGAAACGCGCTGAAATCATGTTCGCCCAGCAGGTATTGCGCGGCAGCCTGCATCGCGGCCAGATCCAGCGGCGCGTGATACCAGCCAACTTTGCCCGCCTGGATGGCCGGGCGCTCCGCACGGTTGACCAGCAGATAACGGTAACTGCGGCCGTGCGCCGAAAAGCGCGCGTGGAACTCATCCGGAACGGGATGCGCCCAGCGCACCGCAATGCTGCCCGGCAACAGCGCATTCACGCCGCGCACCCATGCGCTCAGGGGACGTTCGACCCGGGTATCGAAATGAACCACCTGTTCCAGCGCATGCACGCCGGTGTCGGTGCGTCCCGCCGCAACCACGGAAACCGGCCAGGCAGTTCCCTTATTTCCGCTATTCTGGCCCCCTGCAATCTGGCCCAGCGCCCGTTGCAGCGTGTCCTGCACCGTTGTGCAATCAGCCTGGCTCTGCCAGCCAAAGAATGGAGAGCCGTCGTACTCGACACCCAGCGCGATCCTCACCGGTATGCCCCGTACAACAGCAGCAGCGCAAGGCCGACCAGCATTCCGTCGCGGAATGCAAAACGATACAGCGCCAGCTCCAGATGTTTTCCGGTGTCGCCGGGTGCCTCGAACAGGCTGCGCAGGCTGCTTTGCCAGGTACGGGTCTCGCGCACCATCGCGACCTCGGCATAATGAAGCGTCAATGCAAGCCGCACCGCAAATCGTTCCCGAGACACGCCGATCAGCTGCAGCGGTGCTGATAATGTGTACAGGCCGGCGATCAGCTGTTGCCGGTGCAGCCTGTCCAGCAGTAACGCCAATCCGGCCAAAGCGCACAGCAAACGGGCCAGCTGCAACACACCCTCGCTAAATCCCTCACGGCTGGGGCTGTACATGCCGAGCACGTCCCAAAGCGGCTGGCCCGGGGTGCTGTAGGCATAGACCAGCAATAATGACAGCATGATCCATCGGGTGCGGCGCAGCAACTGGCCGAGCTTGCGGGCCGAATTCAACAATGCAAACGCCAGAATCAATGCTGCCGCTGGCAGCAGCATGGCGGGCGCCAGCGATTGCAATATCGCGACCAGCAGGCACCAGGCCACGATCTGGGCGGCAGGATGAAAATTCATTCAGTGTCCCTGCTTCAAAAGGAAACGGCAGCCCAGCCCGAGCTGCCGCCACGAAATAAATTCTTGATCAACCGAGTTGTTCGAAAATTGCCTGCGCGGATTCGCGTTGCTCGGCATCGCCCTCGCGCATGACTTCCTCGAGGATTTCGCGCGCCCCGCTGGCATCGCCCATCTCCTGATATGCCTTGGCAAGATCGAGTTTCGTTGAAACATCTTCCCAGTTGTCGCTTTTGCTTTCCGTGGCCGATCCGGACGGCTCGGCGATATCGTCAAAGTTCAGGTTGATATCCGCAAAGCTGCTTGCAGCGGCGGGTGCAGGAGCCGGCTTTTCAGCTGCATCCTCGACCGGAAAATCCAGTGTAAAGGCCAATCCGCCGTCATCAGGTTCGGGAGCTTTGCTCGCCGGCTTGGCGGTTTCCGGTTTGAACGCGGAGCTGCCTGATGTATCGAAAACCAGGTCGTCGAACCGGGCCGCCGATTCTTCCTGACCGCCATCTGCAGGCAGCGCGGGATTCGTGGAGGTGATATCGAAATCCATCCCGCTGCTGCTCGCTCCGGTAGCATTTGGCGAAAGGGTCTTGTCGGAGGTAATGTCGAAGTCCATTTCGGTCATTGTCGTGGCAAACCTGTCTTCATCCGACATGACCGAGGTCGATTCACCGCTGCCGAAAATGTTCTGCCCCAGTGAATCTTCGGATGAACCCGATGGCGTTCCCTGGTCGAAATCGAAATCGAGCGCCGAAGATTGCGTCCTCGGCGCACTTTCGGTTACAGCCTGGGGATTGAAAACCGGGACCTGCACGGTTGCGCTGCCGGTATCTTCCATCGACCTGAATCCGCCGCCATACATCGGGTTACTCGGTTCCAGTTTGCGGCCCATCTGAACCGCCTGCTGCCAGGCGGCGTCATCACCCGTATCCTGAAGCTTGCGTGCGTATTCGGTAAAGGTATCGGCATCCTTGCGGTTCGAATAGATTCCCAGCAATTTAAGCAGTATCTGGGGATTGCCAGGGGCATTCTGCAACGCATCCTTGAGAATTTCTTCGGCCTGGACATCACGGCCGAAATTCAGGAACAGATCCGCTTCGCTGATCGGATCGACGATGTCCGAATGAGGGGGTTCATTTGCCTGGGTCGCGATTGCCTGAACGGTAAAGTCACCCGTATCAGGGGAAGGTATGACCGGCGATGCCATCCGGCCGGTAATCTCGCCTACATCTTCAGGCAGTTCGTCAGCGAACTGCCTTGAGGACTTTTTTCTCCGGAATACCATGTAGCCCAGGGCAGCCAAAGCAAGCAACACAGCCCCACCGGCCTCCAGATAAAGCGGTTCATCCAGAACCTGGTCGAGCAAGGATGGCTCGGGTCTGACCGTCTGCTTGGCAACCGGAGCGGGTTTCGCCGCTGGTTTGGCTATCGGCACAGGTTTGGCTGCCGGTGCCGGCTTGGCGGCTGGCTTTTCAGCAGCCGCTTTGACCGTATTGGTTGCCGCTACTTCGCTGACCGCAGTTTTCGCTGTTGCCGGCCCCTGCGCCAGTGCTGCCGCTTCAACTTTCAATTTGTCCATGCGCTGCATGTCGTTGAGGTTCTTTTCCAGCATCGCGGCACGCGATTGCTCTTCCTGCTGTGTCTTTTCCTTGGCAATCGCATCTTCCTGGGCCGCATTGCTGCCGGCCCCGGACACGGACTTGCCGCCGGCACCGGAAACGAGTTGGTCTCCCGGCGCTTCACCCCTGGAAAGTTTCAACACCTCCTTGGCGGATTCTTTGGCGACCGGCGCCATGTCGGCTACCGAACTGCTGATCTTGCCGGTTGCGACCTGCTCAGTGGCCTGGGTCTGATTTTCGGATGGAGCGGCGCTGGCAAGTTTCTGCCTGTATGCATTCCAGTCGGCTGCCTGCGCATGAATTTCCTTCTTTGCTTCGGCCTGCGTCACACTCGAATACTCTTCTTCGGTGGGCAAGCGCAGAATCTTGCCGGCCTTGATGCGGTTCATGTTTCTGCCGTCAAACTTCTTGGCATTCACGCGATAAAGTGCGACCAGCATACGGTCCAGATCCATATCGGCGAGTTTGTATTTCTGGGCGATTTTATACATCGTGTCGCCGCGCTTAACCTCAAGCCATTCCTTGTTCGGCAATTCATCAACTTCCACAACAGCAGCCTGCTGCGCCGGCTTCATCGTGGTTGGCTCGGCTTGCCCTTCTTGCTGGACTACTGCTTCCTGCGACGACGGCTGAACCTGGGCAGCCTCGGGAGACGCAGCTGATTCCTGCACGACAGGGGATGCCGCGGAGGCAGCCGGCTCTGCAGTTACCGCAGATGCGGCCGATTCGGGTGCCGGCGCTGCAGGCGCAACGGCCTGCACTTGGGCGGGCGCGGGCTGCAACGGCTGATAACCCGGAGGATCGAGCAGGAAGGTATATTCCCTGGTCAGTTTTCCGGCAGACCAGGTCAATTCAACCAGCAGGCTAACAAACGGGTCGTTGACCGGTTGTTCACTGCTCACATTGATGTAAGGCTGGCCGTCTGCACGGGATTTAATCTCGAATTTGAATTTGTTTCCGTATGGATATTCCAACCCGGAATCCTTGTAGGCATCCGGTGCAGCGAGGCGTACGGACAGGCTGTCTTTATCGTTCTTGCCGATGTCGGCCAACTGAATGTCGGCCTTGAGTGTTTGTCCCAAAGCGGACGTCACGTTGATTCCGCCCAGCCCCACTGCGGAAGCGGTTGCGGACAGCATCAATGCGGCAGCAAGGCCGAACAGTTTCAGTATAGCCAGCCGCTTGGTCAGCGGCGATTGCCGATCGATCGGAAGGGCCAGTTGTTTCACCAGTGATTTGTGCACGCGATCACCCACACCATATTTTTTCCGTCAGGGAATATAAAATAACATCATAGAGTTATCAGCACAAGCTAATAATATGCTTCGCATTATGGCTCAATTGATATATTTCGCAATCAAAATTTCTGCAATTTGCACACTATTCAACGCAGCCCCCTTGCGCACATTGTCGCTCACAACCCATAGATTCAGGCCCATTGGATGGGAGATGTCTTCGCGGATACGCCCGACGTAAGTCGCGTCGTTTCCCGCCGCCTCGATCGGAGTCGGGTAGCCGCCCGCCTCGCGCGCGTCCATCACCACAACGCCGGGAGCCTTTTCCAGCAAGGCTCTCGCTTCGTCGGCCGTGATCTTTTTGCGCGTCTCGATATGCACCGCTTCGGCGTGGCCGTAGAAAACCGGCACACGCACTGCAGTCGGGTTGACCAGGATGGTGTCGTCCTCCATGATCTTGCGGGTCTCCCATACCATCTTCATTTCTTCCTTGGTGTAGCCGTTGTCGAGGAACACATCGATCTGCGGCAGCACGTTGAATGCGATGCGCTTCGGATATACCTCCACTTTCACATCCCGGTGATTGAACAGCGCGCGGGTCTGTTCCGCCAGTTCTTCGATTGCCTCCTTGCCGGTGCCCGATACCGCCTGATAAGTCGCAACATTGATGCGCGCGATGCCGACTGCATCCTTGATCGGTTTCAGCGCGACCAGCATCTGTATGGTCGAACAATTCGGATTCGCGATGATGCCGCGATTCTTGTATTGCGCGATGGCATGCGGATTCACTTCCGGAACCACCAGCGGAATATCGCGTTCGTAGCGGAAGTGCGCGGTGTTGTCGATCACCACGCAACCGGCCGCCGCCGCAATCGGGGCATACTTCTCGGAAACACTCCCGCCCGCGGAGAACAGGCCGATCCGGGCTTTGGAAAAATCGAAATCATCCACGTCAATGACGGTCAGTTCCTCGCCCTTGAATTTAACGGTCGAACCGGCTGAACGGCTGGAGGCCAGCGGATAAAGATTGCGCACCGGAAACTTGCGCTGTTCCAGTATCGACAGCATCGCTTCGCCCACCGCGCCGGTTGCGCCCAAAATGCATACGTCGTATTGCTTGCTCATGTATTTTTCTCTCTGAAATTACTGCTTACAACGCCGCGACAACCGCGTCGCCCATCGCCGCGGTACCTGTCCTGGGTCCGCCCGCTTCGGCGATATCCGCGGTTCGCAAGCCCTGCTGCAACGTGCTGTGCACCGCATTCTCGATGCGCTGCGCGATGTCTTCGCGCGCAAAGGTGTAGCGCATCATCATCGCCACCGACAGTATCGTCGCCAGCGGATTGGCGGTGTCCTTGCCGGCAATGTCCGGCGCCGAACCGTGGCAGGGCTCGTACAGGCCCTTGTTGTTCGCATCCAGCGAAGCGGACGGCAGCATGCCGATCGATCCGGTCAGCATCGATGCTTCGTCCGACAGGATGTCTCCGAATATGTTGCCGGTCAGGATCACATCGAACTGCTTGGGTGCGCGGACCAGCTGCATCGCCGCGTTGTCCACGTACATGTGCGACAACTCGACGCCCGGGTATTCCTTGGCGACGTCGGTCACAATCTCGCGCCAGAACAGGCTGGTGTCCAGCACGTTGGCCTTGTCGACCGAACACATCCTGCCATTGCCATTTTTTCCGGCGCGTTTCATCGCGATCCGGAATCCGGCATGCGCGACGCGGCGGATCTCGGACTCGCTATAGAGCATGGTGTCGTAGCCCTGGCGCTCGCCGTTGTCCAGCGTGCGTATGCCGCGGGGCTGTCCAAAATAGATGTCGCCGGTCAATTCGCGCAGGATCATGATGTCCAGCCCGGATACCAGTGCCGGCTTGAGGCTGGACGCATTCACCAGTTCCGGATACACGATTGCCGGGCGCAGGTTGGCGAACAGTCCCATGCCCTTGCGAATGCGCAACAGGCCCTGTTCAGGGCGCTTGGGCCGGGGCAGCGTATCGTACTGGTAGCCGCCGACCGCGCCGAGCAGAACCGCGTCCGATGCCATCGCGAGCTTCTCCGTCTCAGCCGGATAGGGATCGCCCGACGCGTCGTAGCCGGCACCGCCGATATGCGCATACTCCATTTCGATCTTCAATCCGTCGCTGCGCAACGCCTCCAGCACCTTTGCCGCCTGAGCGACAATTTCCGGCCCGATGCCGTCGCCGGGCAATACCGCAATTTTCATTTGATTTCCCGTTCAGAATTATCCATTGTCAGAATTGCCCATCGCTCACGCAAACAGCCACGGTTGTTCCGAGCGATGTTGTTCCTCGTATGTCCTGATTTCATCCACATGCTGCAAGGTCAGGCCGATGTCGTCCAGACCGCTCAGCAGACAATGCTTGGGGAATGCTTCGACCTCGAATCCGTACGCTTTGCCATCCGGCGCGGCAACAGACTGCCGCTCCAGATCGATGACCAGTTTGTAGCCCGGATGGGCGGACACTTCCGCGAACAACCCGTCAACCTGTTCGGCTGTCAGGCGTATCGGCAACAGGCCGTTCTTGAAGCAGTTGTTGTAGAAAATATCGGCAAAGCTGCTCGCGATGATCGCCCGGAAGCCGTAATCCTCCAGCGCCCAGGGCGCATGCTCGCGCGACGAACCGCAACCGAAATTTTCTCGAGCAAGCAGTATCTGCGCACCCTGGTAGCGCGGCTTGTTCAGCACGAAATCGGGATTGACCGGACGCCCCGAATTATCCTTGCCCGGCTCGCCGTGATCCAGGTAGCGCCATTCGTCGAACAGGTTGGGCCCGAAACCGGAACGCTTGATCGATTTCAGGAACTGTTTCGGAATGATCGCGTCGGTGTCGACATTGGCCCGATCCAGCGGCGCGACCAGGCCGTTCAGCACGGTGAATTTTTTCATTGCTTTTCTGCCGCCTTATCCTTTTCAGCCGCTTTTTCCAAGGCAGTACCGCCTTTTTGAATATCCTTGCCCAGCCCTTCCATGGTATTGCAGCCCGCAAGGAAAAATACCGCCAACGCCAAAGACACTGCTGCTTTCATCAATTGCTCCTTATCCAATCTAATCGACAGCGCTTACATCAACAAAATGACCGGCAATCGCTGCTGCCGCTGCCATTTCCGGACTGACCAGATGGGTGCGGCCACCCTGCCCCTGCCGCCCCTCGAAGTTGCGGTTGGACGTCGAAGCGCATCGCTCGCCCGGTGAGAGCTTGTCGTCATTCATCGCGAGACACATCGAGCATCCCGGCTCGCGCCATTCAAAGCCCGCCTCGAGAAACACCTTGTCCAGCCCTTCCTGTTCGGCCTGCAGCTTCACCAGCCCGGAACCCGGCACGACCATCGCCAGCTTCACGTTCCCCGCCACGTGTTTGCCGCGCGCGATCGCCGCGGCAGCGCGCAGATCCTCGATGCGCGAGTTGGTGCATGATCCGATGAACACCTTGTCGATTTTGATTTCCGATATCGGCGTGTTCGCTTTCAGGTCCATGTATTTCAATGCACGCTCGGCCGCTTCACGCTTGACCGCATCGCTCATGGACGCCGGATCGGGCACGCACCCGTCCACAGGCACCACCATTTCCGGCGATGTTCCCCAGGTCACCTGCGGCTTGATCTGCGCCGCGTCCAGGTTGACTACCCGGTCGAACCCGGCGCCTGCATCGCTGTGCAAAGTTTCCCAATAGGCAACCGCCCTGTCCCACATCTCGCCCTTGGGCGCGAACGGGCGATCCCTCAGATAGCGGATGGTGGTCCCGTCGACCGCGACCATGCCGGCGCGCGCACCGGCTTCGATCGCCATGTTGCACAAGGTCATGCGCCCCTCCATGGAAAGGTCGCGTATCGTGCAGCCGGCAAACTCGATCGAAAATCCGGTGCCGCCCGCCGTGCCGATCTTGCCGATCACGGCCAGCGCGACATCCTTCGCGGTGACGCCCGATCCCAACGCGCCCTCGACCACAACCTGCATCGCTTTCGATTTTTTCATCAGCAGGCATTGCGTTGCCATCACATGCTCGACCTCGGATGTGCCGATGCCGAACGCGAGCGCGGCAAAGGCCCCGTGCGTGCTGGTGTGGGAATCGCCGCACACCACCGTCATGCCCGGCAAGGTTGCGCCCTGCTCCGGGCCGATCACATGCACGATGCCCTGGCGCTGGTCGGACATCCGGAATTCGGTCACGCCGAATTCCCTGCAATTGTCATCCAGCGTTTCAACCTGCAGTCGTGAAACCGGATCGTGGATACGCTCAACCCGGCGCACTGTCGGCACGTTGTGATCGGCTACTGCGAGCATGGAAGAAACGCGCCAAGGCTTGCGCCCCGCCAGTCGCAGGCCTTCGAAGGCCTGCGGACTGGTGACCTCATGCACCAGATGGCGGTCGATATAGATCAAAGCAGTGCCGTCAGATTCCTGACGGACCACATGAACATTCCAGAGTTTGTCGTAAAGTGTTAGCGCTTTCATGTTATTTCGCTTGCCTGACCGCATTTTCCGAGCCGAGGATTATGCCATAACAGGTTCGGCTTGGCATTAGGCCCGATGGATGGCCCGGGCGGAACATCGGCAGCATTGCCGCAAACCGGGCTGGGAAATGCCCTGCGTAGTCCGGCGTATTCCTGCACAATGGCAGGCAACCGGAACTCATTTGAAATACAAAGCCGGACCGTCTTCGTGATAGCATATGGCATGCAAAACAAGGATCCGAAATTCCGGCGCAACAACTTTGATGTGGCCAACACAGTCAATGTGACCGACCACGCCATTGTTGGCGATGCGGTGGAAAGCCTGTTTCTCGATCTGTTTCCCGACGCCAATTCCAGCATCCTGCGCAACGCGTTTGATCATATCTCTCAGCTCTATCGCGGCAAGGATCCGCACTTCGCCCCCTGCGATACCGGCTATCACGATTTGCAGCACATACTCGACGTTACGCTGGCCAGTGCGCGTTTGATGGACGGCCATGAGCGCTCGCACAAATCAGGCGGCGGGCTGGGCGCAGAATTGTTTGTATTCGGCATATTGATCGCGCTGTTTCACGATAGCGGCTACCTGCGCAAACGGGGCAGCGAAGAAGACCGGCAAGGCGCCGAATTCACGCTGATCCACGTGTCACGCGGCGCGGAGCTGCTGAAACACTATCTGCAGGAGGTCGGCATGGGGAACCTCGCGGAAATGGCAGCGAAGGTGGTGCATTTTACCGGGTATGAAGTTTCGGTAGACAGCATCGATGTGCCGGAGAATTTCCGGGCCGTCGGCAACATGGTCGCATCGGCAGACATCATGGCCCAGATGGCGGATCGGTGTTACCTGGAAAAATGCTATGACCGGCTGTACAAGGAATTTGTGCTGGCCGGTCTCGCGCAGGAACTCGATTCGACAGGCAACAAGAAAGTGATCTTCTCTTCACCGCAGGATCTGGTAATCAAAACGCCGAATTTCTACCAAAGCGCCAAAACCCGCATGAATCAAACCCTGAAGGGCGCCTATCATCTGGCCGAGAAGCATTTCAACGGACATAACCTGTACATCGAGGCGATCGAAAAGAACATCCTGTTTGCCGAATATGTGATTGCCCACGGTGCCGATATCGGCATGCTGCAGCGCACCCCGCCCAAGACACCCGGCTCCGACCGCGTCTTCCCGGAAACGGCCGAACGGAAACAGCATATCGAGGAACGGCGCCAACGCAACGGCGACAGGAGAAGAAATCCCGCACAACGCTATCCGGATCTGCTGGAAAGACGGCTTTCCGGCGACAGAAGACATTATCCCCTGAAAATGACTTGATGCAGACAGCACTGAATCACACCTGCGCGCCCGGCATGCCCTTCTTCCACCAGATCAGCAGCAATCCCAGCAGCCCCGCCAGCGCACTGCAGGAATACAGCACGCTCGCGCCATAGTGCTGCCAGATCGGGCCGCTCGCCAGGCCGCCCAACATTCCGCCCGCGCCATAGGTAAAGCTGCCGAACAGCGCCTGGCCTTTGGACTGGTGCCGCCCCCGAAAGAATTCATGAACCAGACCCATCGACGCGGCGTGATACGCGCCGAAGGTGGCCGCATGCAGCACCTGAGCGATCAGCAGCAATGACAGAAAATCCACGCCCCAGCCGATCAGCATGAAACGCACGGCAGCGGCTCCGAAACTCGCCAGCAGGATGCGGGTAAACCCGAAGCGGTTGACCAGCCAGGGCATCAGGAAGAACACGCCGATTTCGCAGATCACGCCGAGCGCCCACAAACCGCCCACCGCGCTCTTCGCGTAGCCGTGCTTGACCAGGTAAATCGAATAAAACGTGTAGTAAGGCCCGTGTGCAACGGACATCAGGAAGCAGGCGCTGAACAGCGCGATGACTTTGGGCTGCAGCACGATCTGCCTGACCGGCTGGTGATCGGTGTGGTGAACCAGCACTTCGGTGGGGGGAATCTGCCGGGAAAAGATCAGGATGCCGAGTTCACAGACCAGGCCGGCCCACAGCAGCCACGCGATCGCGATGTAGTCGAATGCATAACCGAGCCCCACCACCGCGACGATGAAACCGACCGACCCCCAGGAACGGATCCGCCCATAGCGCGCGCTTTGCTTGCCGAGGTAACTGAGCGTGGTTGCCTCGACCAGCGGCATCGACGCGCTCCAGAAAAAGCCCATCGATACCAGCACCAGGAACATGCCCCAGAAACTGGCGGTCGCAAACACGCCGAGGTAGCACACCGTGCTCAGGGACGCGGCGATCCGGACGACCTGGTGCCGCTTGCCGGAATGGTCGGCAAACCAGCCCCAAATGCTGGGCGCGATCATGCGCATCACCGGCTGTATCGACATCAGGGTGGCGATCTCGATCGCGTCGAAATGGATGGATTTCAGGTACAGGCTCCAGTAGGGCGAAAACATCCCCACGAAGGCATAGTAGAAAAAATAGAATCCGGCGATTCGCCAGTAATGGTTTTTGGAAGCAGGCATGGCAACGGGACTTTCGAACGGCGCGCATTATCTCACGGGAAAATTTAATTTCGCTGCCGCCCTTGAAACGGGCTAACCAGCCCCCATAGTTGAACAGATCGAAATCTGGAGAATGGCATGGAACAGAACGAAACAAACAACGATACCAACCCGAATAACGATACCCAGTCACCGGAAACGGGCACACCCGATGTGATGCCAAGCCCGGAAGCGATGCTCAAAGAAGCCGAGCGCAAGGCCCAGGAACACTACGATGCATGGATGTACGCGAAGGCGGAAAGCGAGAATATCCGCCGCCGCGCTTCCGATGATGTCAGCAAGGCGCACAAATTTGCGGTAGAGCGGTTCTCCAACGAAATACTTGCCGTCAAGGACAGCCTGGAAGCCGGGCTGGCGGTGGAAACCGCGACGGTGGAGAGCTTCAAAAGCGGCATGGAACTGACGCTGAAGCAGCTGTCCGGCATATTCGAGAAATTCAATATCAGCGAAATCAACCCGGTCGGCGAGAAATTCGATGCGCACAAGCATCAGGCCATCAGCATGGTGGACAGCGACCAGCCCGCCAACACCGTGGTCAGCGTGATGCAGAAAGGCTATGCGCTGAACGACCGGATATTGCGCCCGGCGCTGGTGATGGTATCCAAAGGCAAGGAATAATCCGCCGCTGCGACGTTTCCCCGGTTCCGGGACTTGAAATCTCCAGTACCGCCCTGATGTTAGGCGGCAAGGCAGCTGAAATGAATAATCGAGCACTTAACTGAAAGGAAAGCATCATGGGAAAAATCATCGGTATCGACCTGGGCACGACCAACTCCTGCGTGGCCATCATGGAAAACGGCAAGACCAAGGTCATCGAGAACGCTGAAGGCACTCGCACCACCCCTTCCATCGTCGCCTATATGGAAGACGGCGAAGTCCTGGTGGGTGCGCCCGCCAAACGGCAGGCCGTCACCAATCCGACCAACACGCTGTATGGCGTGAAGCGCCTGATCGGCCGCCGCTTCGACGAGAAGATGGTGCAGAAGGACATCGCCATGGTGCCGTTCAAGATCGTCAAGGCGAAGAACGGCGACGCATGGGTAAAAGTGCGCGACAAGGAATTCTCCGCACCGGAGATCTCCGCGCAGGTGCTGATGAAGATGAAAAAGACCGCCGAAGACTATCTCGGCGAATCGGTGACCGAAGCGGTCATCACGGTGCCTGCCTACTTCAACGACTCGCAGCGCCAGGCCACCAAGGATGCCGGCCGTATTGCGGGCCTTGACGTCAAGCGCATCATCAACGAACCGACCGCGGCCGCGCTGGCATTCGGCCTGGACAAACAGGAAGGCGACCGCAAGATCGCGGTGTATGACCTTGGCGGCGGCACCTTCGATATCTCCATCATCGACATCGCCGAAATCGAGGGCGAGCACCAGTTCGAGGTGATGTCCACCAACGGCGACACCTTCCTCGGCGGCGAGGATTTCGACATGCGCGTGATCGACTATCTGGTCGACGAGTTCAAGAAGGAAAGCGGCATCGACCTGCGCAAGGACGTGCTGGCTTTGCAGCGCCTGAAGGATTCCGCGGAAAAGGCCAAGATCGAACTGTCCAGCGCACAGCAGACCGAAGTTAACCTGCCGTACATCACCGCGGATGCAAGCGGCCCGAAACACCTCGCCGTGAAGATCACCCGTGCCAAGCTGGAAAGCCTGGTCGAGGATCTGATCGCGCGCACCATCGAACCGTGCAAGATCGCGATGAAGGATGCGGGCGTATCCGTGTCCGACATCACCGACGTGATCCTGGTCGGCGGCCAGACCCGCATGCCGCTGGTGCAGGAGAAGGTCAAGGAATTTTTCGGCAAGGAAGCGCGCAAGGACGTGAACCCGGATGAGGCCGTGGCTGTCGGCGCAGCCATCCAGGGCGGCGTGCTGCAAGGCGAAGTGAAGGATGTGCTGCTGCTCGACGTGACCCCGCTGAGCCTGGGTATCGAAACAATGGGCGGCGTGATGACCAAGCTGATCAAGAAGAACACCACCATCCCGACCAAGGCATCGCAGGTATTCTCGACAGCCGAGGACAACCAGAGCGCGGTAACCATACACGTGCTGCAGGGCGAACGCGAAGTGGTATCCGGCAACAAGAGCCTGGGCCAGTTCAATCTGTCCGACATTCCGCCCTCGCCGCGCGGCATGCCTCAGATCGAAGTCACTTTCGACATCGACGCGAACGGAATCCTGCACGTGTCGGCGAAGGACAAGGCGACCGGCAAGGAGAACAAGATCAAGATCCAGGCCAGCTCCGGTTTGAGCGAAGCCGAAATCAACAAGATGGTTCAGGACGCCGAAGCCCACGCCGAAGACGACCGCAAGGCGCTGGAACTGGTAACCGCGCGCAACCAGCTCGACGCGCTGATCCACTCCACGCACAAGTCGATGAAGGAATACGGCAGTCACCTGAGCGCGGACGAGAAGAC
>JBAUQH010000151.1:0-11720 GCA_049580605.1 Gallionella sp.
GCCAGCGGCTGCTTCCGGCCCAATTTCGGTCATTCGCATTTCATTCTGCCATCAGTCAAAGCTCTGCCCTTAAGCGAAAGTTAAGCCGCTATATATATCCAAATCGTTAATGGAAAGTTCATTTTGCAACTTCTGATATTTCGATGAGGTTGAGGTCAGGGTCCCTTAAGTACACCGACCTAATTTTTGACGTTGCCCCTGTACGCAGTACTGGCCCTTCTTCAATTGGCCACGCTGCGGCTTGGATCATTCGAATCACTTGTTCTAGTGGCATGCTGGCGATAAAACACAAGTCCAAAGAACCTGGCATAGGTAAATTGGCTTTCGGTTCAAATTCTTTTCCTTTGATGTGCAAATTTATCTTCTGGTTACCAAATTTGAATGCTTTGCGCTCGACCGGCGGTGTGCCGCCTACAAAGGTCTCCAATATCATTCCCAGCACCCGTGTATAAAAATCGACACAAGCATCTTGATTTGCGGTTGTCAGTACCAAGTGATCGAGATGATCAATCATATTTATATCTTGCAATGTCGAACGCCGCTTGTTGGCCGGATTGCGCCAGTTAGTTATATCATCGAACAAAGTCCGCTGCCTGCTAGCTAGCAATCATCCAGTTTCAAATATATGAAGCGTAGATCCTGGCAGTAAATTGCCCGTCTGGTTCCGCTAGCAAATCAATATGCTTAATACAGCTTCGGCCATACGCCTCTGGCCGTTTTGGTCGCTAGGTTCCGCTCATCGGTCTGATTTCCATGATTTCGATGGAGGATTGCGGAATTTGCAGATGCGGATGGTTGTCGAACGCTTTTGCCGCAGCATCATGCGATGCGGCCTCTATGATCGAGTACAACATGATATCGTTCCTGGTGTCGGCAACTCCGCTTGACGTGACCCGCTTGGTCTTCCCCCCAGCCTCTGTGCTGATGAACAGGCTGGAATGGTCGCTCATCCATTTGTCCCACTCTGCCCGCATCTTCTCTTCGGCTGACTTTCGAATTTCCGGGTCAGTCTTCGCCCAATTATCGAGTACGGCTGACGGTGCGAGATATAGAACAAGAAAACGCTTGGTGTTTTTGTTGGCCATGACATCTTCTTTAGCTTGCCTGTGGTCGGGTCGAATGGTATGCGGCTGTTGACAGTCTACATACACGCGAATATTTGGGATAGATCACTCGTCGCTCGGGCGATCCGCTATTTACCGAATCCCGCCCATCGGTATTTATTTGGGTCACGGTCCAAATGAAACCGCCCTTGACGTTGCCCTTGCAATTTTGCCCGTTCGGCGTGCGTTCCAATCGAGCAGGTTTGATAGCTTCAAAACGAACGCTTAATTCTGTTTCAGCAATTCCTCAAACTGCTCAATCTGCACCGGTTTGCTGAACAGATAGCCCTGGTAGTGCTGGCAGCCATAGTATGCGAGGATTTCGCGCTGCTCTTCGGTTTCCACCCCTTCGGCAATGACGTCGAGCTTCAGGCTGTGCGCCATCGCAATGATGGTCTGCACGATCGAGTTCGCGCCCTCGATAATGCCCAGATCCCTTACGAAGGACATATCGATCTTGAGCTGGTCCAGCGGCAGGCGCTTGAGGTATTGCAGCGAGGAGTAACCGGTGCCGAAGTCATCCATCGAGAACTGGATGCCGGCCACTTTTAATGTACTCATGGTCTTGATGATATTTTCGATATCCTCGACAAGCATACTCTCAGTCAGCTCCAGCTTAAGACGGAGCGGATTGATTTCGTGTTTCCTTATCGTAGCCAGCACCTGGGCCACAAAATCAACCTGTCGGAATTGACTGGCACTCACGTTCACCGCAAGAACAAGATTACGAGAACTGGCATCCTGCTCCCATGCTTTTAGCTGGGCACACGCCGTATCCATCAACCAATCGCCGATAGGGACAATAAGTCCGGTTTCTTCCGCTATCGGTATGAATTCAGCGGGTGAAACCAGGCCGCGTTCAGGATGGATCCAGCGGATCAGCGCCTCGGCTCCAATAGGCTGGCCCAGGTTGTCCACCTGTATCTGGTAATGCAACTGAAATTGCATCTTTTCAAGCGCCTTGCGCAATTCGCTTTCCAGCGAAGCGCGATCACTGATGAATTTCTGCATATCCGGATCGAAGAATCGCATAGTGTTGCGCCCGGCATTCTTAGCCTGATACATGGCGATATCAGCTTGCTTCAAAAGTTCTTCAATCTCGTACTCGCCGCCCTCGAACAGAGTCAGCCCTATGCTCGATGTACAGCTGTATTCATGGCTAAGCAGCTGATAGGGTTGTCTTAAAGTGACAAGGATCTTCTCGCCGACAATTTCAGCCTGTTCCGCAGCGGCGACAGCCTGTTCACTGAAATCTTCAAGAACCACCACGAATTCGTCACCGCCAAGACGGGCGACAGTATCGCCTTCACGCACACAGGTGGCCAGACGCACCGCCACCTGCTTCAACAGCATATCCCCGATCTCATGGCCCAGGGTGTCGTTAAGGGTTTTGAAATTATCCAGGTCGATGAACAGTAGCGCGCCTTGCCGGCCACTGCGTATGCTGGAAGCCATGACCTGTTGCAGCCGGTCCATCAGCAAACGCCGGTTGGGCAGTTCGGTGAGTTGGTCGTAAAACGCCAGGTACTGGATCTGCTCCTCGGACTTCTTGCGTTGGGTGATATCGGTCAGAGATGCGACATAATTAACGACTTTACCGCTGATGTCCTTCACCGCGGTAATGGAGATATGTTCAGGATAGACGACGCCATCTTTACGCTTATTCCAGATTTCACCTTCCCAGGCACCGGAATTATTGATGATCTCCCACATGTCAGCATAGAACTTCTCATCCTGGCGTCCCGAGCTGAGTATCCGCGGGGTGTTGCCGATGACTTCCTGGGCGGAATAACCTGTGATGCGGGTGAATGCGCGATTCACCCTCAGGATATTGCTGTTGGCATCTGTAATAAGCATGCCTTCCTGGGATTCAAAGGCAGTGGCAGCAATCCTGTTCTCCATCTCGGCATTAATCTGGTCAGTAATGTCGTAAAGCCAGCCAAGCACGGCTTCCTCGCCTTGATAATTAATCGGCATGAAGGTGGCCAGTACCCATACGGTCTTGCCATGAATTTTAAGCTCGATTTGTCGATTTATAACGCTGCGTCCTTGTGCAAGATCGGCCAATACTTCGTCGTAATCCTCGACTCGGGCGTAATAATTTCTGGGATCGTCGCCTTTCGCATGGATATTTTGGATCAAGTCAGCGTATCGCGGATTGTGAAATACCACTTCTCTGCCCTGCCTGGTGGCGATTCGAACAGCAATCGGGCTGGCATTTAATATTTCGACAAGACGCCGTTCGTTCTCCAGCAGCTCAAGCTCTTGACGTTTGCGTCCAGTGATATCGCGCGAAGAATTGAAAAGCACGGTCTTGCCATCCAGCTTCAGCGGGAATCCGCTAACCTCGACCTCAATGATCGTTCCATCCTTGCGCCGGTGGCGCGTTTCGAACTGGGAGCGAATCGGATTCTCGATCTGCTTGCTGACTGCCGCCAGCAGATCTTCTGCATCTGCAAATCCCGCATCCCACATCGAGACGTTCATTCCGATAATCTCGTCGCGCCGGTAGCCCAACATATCGCAGAACGACTGACTGGCCTCGATGATGCTGCCTTCGTCGTCCAGTATATGAATGCCATCGCTAGCGTTGCGCAAAAGTGCGAAGTTCTTCTCACTCTCCCGCCTCAGAGCAAGCAGCGAATCTTCATGCTCCGCGCGCGTTCGCAGTGACTGGATACCGAAGGAAAGCTCGCTTGCAAGCTCCTCCAGCAATTCCACCTCTTCCGGGATAAATGCAAATGGCTCCGTCGAATAAATGGTCAGTGCACCTAATACCTGCTTGCTGACCGAAAGGGGCAGCGATATACATGACTGGTAACCGCGGCGTATGGCGGATTCTCGCCATGGAGCCATAGCGGGATTGGTATGGACATCTTGAATGACGACAGTGACGCCATTTCTTATTGCACTCCCGACCGGACCGCGGCCACTCTCCGTATCGGACCACGTGATATTCAAACGATCCAGATATCCTTCCTCATGTCCGGAAAGCGCGATCGGACGAACTGTCTTGTCCGGATCATTCTCGGCAAAACCCACCCAAGCCATCAGGTAACCGCCTGTATTGACCGCCAGTTGACATATCTTGGCAAGCAGTTCGAGTTCTTGTTCCGCATGGGCGAGTGCCGAACCACTTCTGCTCAACAGCCTGTATGCACGGGTAAGATTCTTCTCGGTTTGTTCGGCTCTTTTGCGTTCTGTAATGTCCCTTGTAATTCCAAGCAATGAAGTAATTGTTCCATCCGTCCCACGCATCGGTGTTGCATGGGTTTCCAGCCAGCGCGTTGTACCCTTGAGTCCTTTGATCTTGAACTCCAGTATTCCGCTCTCACCATTCATCACCCGACGGTGCAACGCCATGAAAGCGGCTTGATATTCTCGATCAATATAACTAATGAGACTTCGCTGCTGGGCATCCATTAAAGAGTCTGCCTCAATCATGGCAAGCCCTGCGGCATTCATTTCCAGCAAATTTCCCCTGCTGTCGACGATCTTGATGCACTCCGGCTCCGTTTCGATGATTGTGCGGAGGTGCTGTGCGGTCAGTTCCAGTTCTCTGGATGCATCCTTGAGTTTGGTAATGTCGTGCGTAACGGAGAGAAAATAATTCTGGCCATCCAGCTGTAGCTTCGAGGCAGAAATTTGGCCCCAGAACAATTCCCGGTTCTTCTTCAGGAACCCAATCTCCTGGTTTTGAAACTTCCCTTCACGCTGCAAGACTTCAACAAGCCTCTGCCGGTCTGCCGGGTCAAACCAAAGGTTGAGCTCCTCGCCAGTTCGTCCGATCACTTCCTCGCGATCATAACCCGTGAGCTTATGGAAAGCCTGGTTGGTTTCAACGTATCGACCATCCGTCGCCCGCGTAATATTGATCGCATCCGAAGAGGTGTGAAATATCTCTTTGAAAAGCTCCTCGGCGCGCTTGCGCTCCCCCAGTTCCCGCATCAGGTTCACGGTATTTCTGGAAAGCGAACTATAGATGGACAGGATAATATCAATGAAGTCGCTCGCCGCTCCGCTCAATTGGTCCTTGGCGCTTTGCTTGGCGGCATCTGCGGGCAAACCTGATTTCATCTCCTTGACAACGCAGGCCAAATATCGATCGCTTTCGAGAATATGTGATACGAGCCATTTAGCCAGAAATGACAACGCCTCTTCTATTACATATTCTTCCGTTTTGACTGCCTGGCTGTCCTTCAGTCGCTGGATGGTCTGAACAAAATGCTCATGCGAAATTTTGTGCTGAGCGGCAATTTCTTCCCCGGCGAGATATTTGTTCCAGATGGCTTCTTCAGCCTGAAAATGATAGTTGGCGTAATCCAGCAATTCATCGACGACGACACTGAGCCGGCGGCCATCGAAACCGAATGTCGCGTAACTTGCCAGTCGGTTGAGTATCCGGACCAGGTTGCGATGCTGCTGATCAATCTCCGCAAGACCCGTATCAAAATGATCGTTCCAAGGGAATATGTCGACGGGCTGCATTTATAGATCCTCAGAACGTCTGAATTGCATCATGGGCATATGAAATACATCCTTGAACGGTCGCGGCCGGGTGAATTCCAATCAAAGTTTCATTCCGCAGAGGCGAAGTTTGCAATCTTCATATATCCGGTGATTCAAGTCCATCTCACTGCGGTCCAGGTTATCCAATTGCATAAGCAGGCCGTTGGTTCCAGGATATTCTGGCGAGGTCGCTATCGTCCGCCAGATACTGATTAATCCAACTTCTGCCATTTGCCTTTGGTCGTGATTTGTCAAGTCCAGCCTTGCTTGTTTCAATATCCTCAAAGAATCGATTGCATCAGCGGATAAAAGATATAGGGGGATACGGCGATAACCCAGGCTTCGATTTGGGGGGGTTACAAAAAATGAATCCAGGATATCTTTGAATGTAGTATCGGCATCAAAGAAGGTAATCTTTAAAGGAATAACAACGATTCCCCGAAAGAAACAACCTAGAAAGGCCAGCAATTCCTTCGCAATATTCCGCCTCATTGCCAATTGATTGCTCATTAGGTGACCAGCATGCGCTCGTTACTTTCGATGCCCCGGAAATTGCAGGCGGACCCCGGATGTGCTTTCAAAATATAACATACTCCGACTTTGGCTTTGTGCCAATGAGCGGGAATTGAATTGGTGCGGCGGCCTGTCCTTGCCGGCTAATAGTTGCGGCATTGGAATAATGTGCTCAGATGGAAACAAGTTTCGCGATAGCAGACATTTGCCTGCGCAGCGAAAGTCCCTTACGACATCCAGCCTTCCAGCTGGGCGCAACATCGAAATACCAGAATGAATCTATCATGTTGTTACTGCGCAGCTTTTTATACGGGGAATAATCAACAAAGCCCGCTTCAATGCACCCTAATTATTATCCCGGAACAGCCGTTAATAATTTCATGGGTTCCCAAAAAACCTTTGGAACAGGAGCACCAGGAAGTGAAAAGACATATCGTGCCGACTGCAGTCGAGAGAATCATGCGCGAGGACGACTTTATTGTATCAATGACAGACCCGAAGGGGCGTATCACCTATGGCAATCGAATATTTATTGAGTTCTCGGGGTATACAGAGTCAGAGTTGCTCGGCACCCAGCACAACATCATTCGCCATCCCGATATGCCGCGCGCTGTTTTCCAATTGCTGTGGGACAAAATCAGGAATCGTGAGGAGTGTTTCGCCTACGTGAAAAATCTGGCCAAGGACGGCAGCTTCTACTGGGTGTTTACAAACGTCACGCCGACCTTCGATGCATCGGGCAACATTACCGGATATTTTTCGGTGCGTCGCAAACCCAAAGCGAGCGGCGTTAAAACGGCGAGCGAAGTATATCGCATCATGCTGGAGGCCGAAAAAAAGGCCGGGCCGGCGAAGGCAATCGCAGCGTCCGCGCAGATTCTGGCCGGCATATTGGAGGAAAAGGGACTCAGCTATGACGAACTCGTCCTTGCAATATAAGTTGTCGGTTTTGCTGTGGGCCCTATCAGCGATCATGCTGGTCGGCATACTGGCCAGTGTCGCCAAGTATGGGTTTGATCTGATAAGCGCCGGATTCCTGTTGGCCATTATTGCAGCTTCCGCTTTGGGACAGTTTCTGCTAAGGCGCTGGCTGGCGCCGCTGGCAAAACTCAAAATAGTGGTCAACGAGGTGGCGCACGGCGCATTCAATAGTCGTGTGACAGGGCTGGCAGAGCATGGCGATGAAATCAGCACGCTATGCTGGGATGTGAACGACATGATGGATCAGATCGGCGCATTCTTTCGCGAGCAGGAGACCAGTTTCCGCTGCAACAGCGAAGGCAAATTCTATCGGCAGGCTATCGGTACCGGAATGCGAGGAGGATTCAAGAAGGGACTGGACAACCAGAATATCCTCAGTGCGGGCCTTGCCGACCAGAAGAGAGCCGCCATGCGCACCCGGATGTTGTCGCGCGTACATGCCTTGAATACCGGAAATCTATTGAACAATCTGTTTTCCAACCAGCACGACATGAAGGTGATCACCGACAATATGGAGCGTCTGGCTTCATTGGCAAGTCAAACGCGAGATGATGCCGGCGAAAGCCGAAGTTCCGTCAAGGAGGTGGTGGAAAGATTATCCGGAATCGTTGAACGCGTGAATCGCGCGAATATGGCGATCGAAGAACTCAATGCACGCAGGGGCGAGATCACGAATGCAGTCAGCCTGATTAACTCCATCGCGGATCAAACCAACCTGCTGGCGCTCAATGCAGCGATCGAGGCGGCGCGTGCCGGCGAAGCGGGGCGGGGTTTTGCGGTCGTCGCTGATGAAGTGCGCAAACTGGCAGAAAACACAAAAAATGCTTCTGAATCCATCGGCAAGGTGATGGTCATGCTGCAAAATGATGCCGCCAAGATGCAGCAGGATTCCGGTGAAATGCTCGAAATCGCCAATTCCTCGCAAAGTGCCATCAGGCGCCTTGAACACAAATTCTCCCAATTTAACGATTCCGCCGCGACCACCCTTGCCAGCGCCCGTTTCGCGCAAGATCTCAGTTTTGCCTCCCTGGTAAAGGTGGACCATATCATCTACAAGCAACGTGCATATGTGTTGATAGGCGAACCGCAAGATGATGAAATGAAAAGGGAGGTTGCAGTCGACCATCTGAACTGCAGGCTTGGAAAGTGGTATGCCGACACGGGAAGGAAGGTATTTGGAGAAACGACTTCATATGGCAAGCTGCTCGATCCGCACAGCAGGATCCATGGCGGGGTGCATGAAATCGTGCTGATGCTGAATCAACCCTGGGACAATAATGATGCATTGCAGGACAGGATTTACCATGCGCTGGAATCAGCCGAACAGGCCAGCGTCAGCCTGATGAAGGGAATAGACCAGATGGTAACTGAAAAGCACCCTGAAATGACCTATTCCAGCTGAAATGCAGCATCCGGGCCGCCGCCAGGGTTAATGCAAATTTTTGATTGTCGCAGTCCGGTCAGCCGTGTGCTTGAAACCATGCCCACAGAACGGATTCCAAAGGTCAACTGAATCAACGCTTGCCGGAATGCCGGGAGGGTTATTGGACAACCTGCCTTCCGATCACGATAACGCCATTGAGAAAATCAGGGTACCCGGTAGTTATCCTGAGTCATCAGATCCACGCCGCATGGAAGGTTCTCAATCCAGTTGAGGAATTCATTCACCATTTTCTTTCCTTCGAATCTGCGGCCATGTTGCGGTACGATGCTTTCCACATCCATCCGGCGCACCATGTATACCCAATATCGGCAGATCTTGTTGGATATCATATAGCGGCTGTGAAAACCTTCCATAAACTGGATATGCTTTTTGAAATCTTCCACGGGCTTATCAACTTCGGTATGGTGTACCAAGGACGCACCCATGTCGCCCGAGAATAAAATCTTGCTGACAGGGTCATAAAACTGGAAATTACCCTCAGAATGCATGAAGTGAGCCGGTATCGCCTTGATCACGCAATTCCCCAGAGGAATGTTCATGCCTTCGTCAGGGATACTTTCCACGCGTCCCTCGGCATTTCCCACACTGCAAAAATGCGGGACGAAGCGCGCCCACAGTTTTGAAATCAGCACCTTACATTCGGTATGGATCATCCACTTGTTGATTGAAGCAATAATGTCAGGATCGGCATGGGAAGCCAAGATATAGTCCAGACCCTTGGACGAGCAATATTTTTGCATTCCCATAAGCAGACCGTTGTAGGTCATGTTGCCGCCCGGATCGACCAATGCGCCATGATTATTGTCGACTATCAGGAATTGATTGGCCTGTACGGCAGCGCCCATGGAATCATCCACTAGATCGTCGAATATCACGCACAAATGTTTGCCTTTATTGAATAACTCGATTGCCATGCTGTTCCCCTTGGTTGAATCGATTAATTTAGTTTAGAAAGCTCAACCCAAATTAGGTTCAACCTGCAATTGAATCCTGTTTGCCGTTGTCCTCGAGCATTCTGGCAATACAGATTCAAAATGCCGGATCACACTAGTCGCGATCACCAGAACAAGAAACCCGATCTTGGTTTACAGTCTGGTTTGGAATGCGATGTTGCACAGGATCCCCAGTTGAAGGACACCACCGAATCGTCGTTTTTGGCAGCCGCTTGCTGCCGGTGATGACCGCCAGCTTTGTTGTGCTGGATCATTTGCATTCCGGCAGAAAATGGCCGACTGCGAAATTCTACTCTGCGAATACAATGCCGCAAAGCAAACGTAGGCAAGAACTATTTTTCACTTCCGGTTAGCGGACCTTTGTGAACTGCCGGACCCGACCCTTATGCGACAGCTGGTCCATAAATTTCGCTGCCTGATAGCAGTCATTGGTGATATACAACAACCGACACGCAGCGGTTACATCCGCCAAGCTTACAGCTACCCTAGTCGCAGGCGTCATGTCATTTTATTGAACTTGGATCGCTGTTGTAAAATCACCGCTCCATTGTCTTCATAGCTTGTATATTGCCTTCCCCGAATTGATGGAACGGATTATCCCGCTCAAATTGAAAGGTGAACACAAGGAGCAAGAAGGCGCCATTTGTTGTGGCCGTGATGAAATATTGAACAACCAGAAGGCAGATGATCGTTTATGGCTATCATTCTCAATAAAACAATTGGCAGTCTTATTGAAGACCATTATTCAATTCACCAGTGCAACGAACTCCACAACCTGCTCATCAAGCAGGGAACCTTTGAATTTCATCCGTTTAAGAACGGTCTTTTCCCTGCCGCAAGCCTGCAGGCAGGTGCCGAATATACAGGGTACAGTTATGTTTGGGTACGCGACAACATCTACGTTGCCTTCGCCCATCAACTTGGGGGGCGGAGTTCCATCGCTGCCGAGAACGTAAAGACACTCGCAAGGTATTTCCTGAAACACAAGTTCAAATTTGAAGCCATCATTGACGGCACCGCCGATTTAAACGATCCGATGAACCGGCCGCACATCAGGTTCGATGGCGAGAATCTCATAGAAACAAGCCAGAAATGGGCGCATGCACAAAACGACGCACTGGGCTACTTCATGTGGCTTTTCTGCCTGTTGCACAATTGCGGCGCCTGCTCGTTTACGCAAGAAGAAACAGAACTCCTGGTGCTTTTTACCAACTACTTCATTACGATATCTTACTGGCAGGATGAAGACAGCGGCCACTGGGAGGAAGCGCGTAAAGTCGAGTCCTCCAGTATCGGAGTGGTAATGCGCGGCCTGCAGGAATTCAGGATTTTGCTAAAAAAAGAGGGCGGATCAGGATTTAGCTATCGCGGCAAACACATTACGGTCGATATTCTTGATCACTTGATTGCCAAGGGACAAGAGAGTTTGATGAAAATTCTGCCGGCTGAATCAATTATGACAAGCGGGGGCAAAGGCAGGCGCTATGATGCCGCGCTTCTTTTTCTGGCCTTTCCCATGAGCGTTGTTTCGGAAGAGATGGAAGAGCAGATAGTTAAGGACGTAACTTGTAACCTGGAGGGTGATTATGGAATCCGGCGCTATCTGGGAGACTCCTTCTGGTCAGCCGATTACAAGAAAAATATCAAGCCAGAGGATCGGACCATGGATTTTAGTGAACACATTGCCGCCAGGAACCTTTTACTCGGGCCGAACGAAGAGGCGCAGTGGTGTATTTTCGATCCTATCCTCTCAATAATCTATGGAGTCCGATACCAGAAACATCGATTGGGGCGCGACCTGCAATTCCAGACTCATTACTTCAATCGATCCTTGGGCCAGATAACCGAAGAGACAAGCCGTTTTGGAGGATTCAGATGCCCTGAACTCTATTATCTTGAAGAAGGACGATATGTTCCAAATGACACCGTACCTCTGCTATGGACTCAGGCCAACTTGTGGATGGCATTCAGATATCTCAAAAGCAGTTTGGAACTTCCATGATCAATATCATCGAGCTTGGTTGCGCTCCGCGGGATCATATCGAGACAAACAGTGAGCTGCTGAAATTTATTTTACAAACCGCTTATGACTAAACCTTTAATGGCGGCATGGAGTTCGTGTAATGACAATCTTTTTTGAGACGGCAAACCAAATTCCGAGAATGTCCTGCCTCAGTCTCGACGAATTGGTGAATTCCAAACCCCGATGGCTCAGGA
>JBAUQH010000152.1:0-6416 GCA_049580605.1 Gallionella sp.
GGCTTAGCATCATCCCGCCGCTGGTTGTCGGGCCCGGCTTGCAGCTGCCGCCCAGCGAGCCGTACAGAATTTTATCCGGCTTTCATCCGGCAGGGCGGCCGTAAATTTAATAGCCTGGCACCCTGAAGGGGTGGTAATGCTGCCATAATAGCCGTGTGCACCGCACACACGGAATTTAAATTATGTGTAAAAATTGCACACGTTATTAAATTTCTGTGGTATGATGCGCTCATGAAAAACATATCGAGAGGGCAACCATGAATCATCAGGATACCTCAGGCGCCGAACCCCGGACGCCTGTAGTTGCGGCAATCCGCTATCTGTTGCGCCCCCTGGTTCGGTTGCTGCTGTCCCACGGCATTTCTTTCCCGGCATTCTGCGACCTGGTCAAGTCAACCTATGTAAAGGTTTCGGAATCAGAATTCAGGCTGGATGCAAAACCCCAGACTGACAGCCGTATCAGTCTGCTGACCGGGATTCATCGCCGCGAGGTCAACCGCTTGCGCAACGAAGCAGTCTTGGAAATCGACCTTCCGCAGCATGCGTCGATGAGTGCTTTGCTGCTCACCATCTGGAGCGGACACCCCGATTACCTGGACAAGCAGGGAATGCCCATTCCGCTGCCGCGTCTGGCCAGCAAGGGCGAGGGTCGGTCTTTTGAAGCCCTGGTACAGTCGGTCAGCAAGGATTTTCGCTCGCGCGTGGTGCTGGACGAATGGCTGCGGCAGGGCATCGTCACGCTGGACAGCGACGACCGGGTGCATCTGAGCGCCGATGCGTTCGTCCAGCCGCAGGACATGGAAGAAAAAATTTATTATTTTGGACAGAACATCCATGACCACTTGGCTGCGACAGTCCATAACCTGGCGGGCAGCACACCACCATTCCTTGAGCGCTGCGTCTTCTACGACAAGTTGAGCGAAGACTCTGCCAGGGAACTGGCGGGCTATTCGCGTACCGTAGCCATGAGAACGCTGCATGCGGTCAACAAGCGCGCAGCCGAATTGCAACAACGCGACCGGCAAAGGCCGGATGCCGTATATCGGGCCAATTTTGGCGTATACCATTACAGTGCAGCGGAGAATACAGATGAAATTTAATCGAACGATATATCTACAGGCGACATTGCTGGCAGGCGCGCTGCTTAGCTCCGGCGCTTGGGCCGCTTCAGCCAGTTGCGCTTACCCGGCTTCCGCCACCGGCGGCACCGGCATGGGCGGCACCGGCATGATAGCCAAGGGTACCGGCATGGGCGGCACCGGCATGAAGCTGGCAGGCAATGTGATCTACAGCCACGGTACCGTCAATGCGCAAAGCAACGGGCAGTCAAGGCTGCTGGCCAAGGGCGATCCGGTCTGCGTGGGCGAAACGATCGTGACCGCCCAGACCGGTATGGCGCAAATCAGGATGGTTGACGACGCCATGATTGCGGTCCGGCCTGACACACAGATCAAGATCGAAAAGTATGCCTTCAACGAAACGGACAGCGATGCCAGCCTGATTTCCCTGTTCAAGGGTGCATCCCGCTTTATCACCGGCAAATTGGGTAAATTGCATCCGCAATTCGACTTGATCAAAACCCCGAACGCAACCATTGGTGTTCGAGGAACAGACCATGAGGCCACGGTCATCCTGCCCGGAAACAGCGGGGGCTACCAATCCGGAACCTACGACAAGGTTTTGCAGGGCGTTACGTATATCAAGACCGACAGGGGCGAAATCGACATCCACCCCAACCAGGTCGGTCTGGCTGCGGATATCGCGAAACTGCCGACCCTGTTGAATGCAATTCCGGACTTCTACAAAACCGATCCTTCGATACGGGGCAGGAACGAACAGTCGGACCACGGGAAATCGGGGGAGGGCCGGACGGGCAGCAGGATCGAGGGATCTTCCTCGGGCGGGCAAAATGACCACCGGTCCGAATCCGGTCCATCAAAGCATGATTCGCACGACAGCTATCCGGACCTGAGATCGCCGGAATCCCGCTCCCCGCTGCAGATGCCGGAATCGCAATCGCTGCCGGGTATGTCTGAATCGCAATCCATTCCTGGAAGCAACGGGTTGCCGGAGTCGCATTGACGCGAGTCAGGCGCGCCGGCAACGGGTGCGGTCAGCGGGCTTTGCGAAGGTAGGTCACGAAATGGAAATCCAGCGGCTGCGGTTCCGCCTGGTTGTGCGCTTCGCGTACTACTTCAAGCCACTCGCCGGGGTTGAGTTCCGGGAAATAGGCATCGCCGCGGATATCCGCGGCGATTTCGGTCAGGTAGATGCGGTCGGCGTGCGCGATTGCCTGCCGATACAGTTCGGCACCGCCGATCACGAATATCTCGGTGTCATTGGCGCAGACCGAGATTGCCGCCTGTAGCGAGTTCACCACAATCACCCCTGGCACGGCGTATTCAGGATTGCGAGTCACCACCACCGAAGTGCGCCCGGGCAGCGGTTTGCCGATCGATTCATAGGTCTTGCGCCCCATCACGATATGGTGTCCCATCGTGAGCGCCCTGAAGTGTTTCAGGTCGGCGGGCAGATGCCACGGCAGCGTGTTGTCGATGCCGATCACGCGGTTCTTTGCCATCGCGACGATCAGCGAAACGCGCGGGTTCGCTCCGCTGCCGGAATAAGGATAATTCATACCGCGACGGGCGCCTTGATTGCGGGATATGGGTCGTAACCTTCCAGCGTGAAATCCTCAAATTTGAAATCGAAAATATTATTCACATCCGGATTGATTTTCATTACAGGCAGAGGACGCGGTACGCGCGACAGCTGCTCGCGAGTTTGCACCATGTGGTTTGAATAGAGGTGCGCATCGCCAAAGGTGTGCACGAAGTCGCCCGGCCGCAGACCGCACACCTGCGCGACCATCAGCGTCAGCAACGCATAGGAAGCGATGTTGAACGGCACGCCGAGGAAGATATCCGCGCTGCGTTGGTAGAGCTGGCAGGACAATTTGCCGTCGGCCACATAGAACTGGAAAAAAGCATGGCAGGGCGCCAGCGCCATCCGGTTGAGTTCGCCTACATTCCAGGCCGACACGATCAGTCGGCGCGAGTCCGGGTTGCTTTTGATCTGCGCGATGACCTCGGAAATCTGGTCCACAACCCGGCCGTCCACGGATTCCCAGGATCGCCATTGCTTGCCGTACACCGGGCCGAGTTCGCCGTTCTCGTCTGCCCATTCGTCCCAGATGCTGACGCCGTTGTCCTTGAGGTATCTGATGCTGGTGCTGCCCTGCAGGAACCACAGCAGTTCATAGATGATGGACTTAACATGGCACTTCTTGGTGGTGACCAGCGGGAAGCCTTGCTGCAGATTGAAACGCATCTGGTAGCCGAACACGCTGACCGTGCCCGTGCCGGTTCGGTCGGATTTTTTTGTGCCGTGATCGAGCACGTGTTGCATCAGGTCCAAGTAGGCGCGCATAATTTCCGGTGTTGAATGCCCGTATAATCCAGGCATTGTTGAATGACGATCGAGAACATAATGCTAGCACAATTGACAGCTTCATCTGCTGTACCCAAAAAACCTTCAATGCAGCGTATCTGTTGCAGCAGGCCGTGGAAGCGGGGCAGCACAGCGGCGAACGCCTGCGCCCATTTCCGATCGACAACAATTACGAATCTGCGCTGGAATCCAGGGTGGCCGACATCAAGCAGTGCACGCTGGACGGAAATGCCGGCCATATCCTTGCGGCGCGCTTCATGAAGCGGTTTGCCGAAAACGATACGCCGTGGTTGGTTTTGGCCTGTCAGCCAGCCGCTGCGAGGGTGGGCTGGGCAGCGTCGCGGGTGAAGTGACCGGATTCGCCGTGGGCTGGGGATTGCGGATGCTGCTCGGGTGAAGAATTGCGATAGGTATGTTCGATATGCGCACTATCCATTAAAACAGAGTATCCGGAATTCAAAACAACCATGGATCTATCAAAAAAGTCCGGCTTGCCTTCAAACAGGGCGCTGATAATGGCCCATTACCATTCGAATGGCCAATTAAGAACCGACACCCTGCAATTGCTCGATGAGGCGCGCCGCCATTTTAACCGGGTGATTTTTGTTTCAACGAATTTAAACCCGGCAATGAAGTTGAATATGCCTGCGCACGTCGAAGTATTTGAACGTGACAACATCGGATATGACTTTTATTCCTACCGATACGGCTTGAGCAAGCTGAGGGAAAATATAAAAGTTTGGCGGCAGGTTGACGAGGTTTGCTTCCTGAACAGTTCATTCCTTTGTTTTGACGCGGAAAATTTTTATGAAAAATTTTTCGTAAATGAAATAATCCGCCATGATGCATCCGGTTTGGTGAAATCATACGAGACCGCCGAGCATCTCCAGAGCTACGCGCTATTGTTCAAATCGGGCGTTCTGAAAAATCAGCGGTTCCTGGATTGGTGGGATTCGATGAAACCGATCAATAAACGGCAGGAGGTAATCGAGAATTATGAAATCGGATTATCAGTGAAGGTTATGGAATTGGGGAAAGAATTGCACGCGGCATTTAATCATTTCGATTTTGAGCCAAATGTGGCGCTTGACGAGGAAGAGCTTCGGAACAAGTCCAGCATGTTTGGATACATAAACAATAATTGCAACCCGAGCCATTTTCACTGGAAAAATCTGCTGGATAATTTTTCGATCATCAAAATTGAGGTGATTAAATCCAATCCGTTCAAAATGAACCTTGAATATTTTGCAGATTTTGTTAATAAAGACAAGCGATATAGCAATATCACTCTAGAGGGAATACTCAATTAATCTGAACACATGTCCGAGCAGGGCAGAACGCCTGCCGACTTGTAAATAAACATCTGGTATCCGACACGACCATGTCCACCCGCATCTGCTTCATTCGCCATGGCGAGACTGACTGGAATCGCGCAAGACGTATCCAGGGACAAACCGATATTCCGCTCAACGAGACCGGCCAGGCCCAGGCGCTGGCGATGGCAGGCAATGCCGCCCGCTACGAATTCTCGGCTATCTACAGCAGTGACCTGATCCGCGCCTGCGATACCGCGCAGCGGGTCGCGACTGATCGCGGAATTGCCGTGAAGAAATTGCCGCAGCTGCGCGAGCGCCACTTTGGAATATTCCAGGGCATCACCGCGGACGAGGGTGCGCAGCGTCATCCCCAGGCATACGCACACTACAAAGCGCGCAATCCAGAGTACGACTTCGAAACCGGGGAAAGCATGCTGCGCTTTGCCGAGCGGGTGACCGTAGCGGTCGAACTGATGATCAGTCGGCACAGCGACCAGACCGTCGCCGCTGTGTGCCACGCGGGCGTGCTCGACATCGTGTACCGCAAGGCGACCAGCCGGGCGCTTGATACCCCGCGCGATTTCGCGGTTCCAAACTGCGCGCTGAACTGGTTTCGCTTTGAAATCCGTGAAGGGTATATGCCGGGCTGGCATCTCGAGGCATGGGATGATCGCGATCACCTTGGCGGGGTGCTGCTCGAATCGGCGGAATGACCAGGAGATCATCCTCCCGCATGAGGAATCACCTGCGCTTTTTGCAGCTATCCTTCACGCATCACGGTCAGGCTGACCCTTTCGCCCACCCTGATGTCATCGAGACTCGGCCAGTTCACAGACGCTGTCCACCGGCTTGCCTTCGATTGCGGTCATGATGTCTCCGGGGATGCTGCTGCCATCCGGCATCGTGATGACGCCTTCCCGCACCGCAGGAAATGCAATTTTGACCGTTCGCCACCACAAATTCGATTTTTCCAGCGAACAGGGCGCGCCGGAAGTCGTTTTATCACATTGCAAAACAGGGTCTGCAACGGGTCACTTAATCGGCAACCCTGATGTAAAATCGGATATGCGATGCTGGCCGATAGGCTGCACGCTATCCGGGCTGGGGCGCTATTGGTACAAAACACCGGGTTGCTGTCTTCGTCGATCCCGTAGCACGCAACCGGCACATCCATGAAGGCGCCGTAATGCGTTTGGCAGGCAATAATTAACGACGATTTAATGCAGCCTCTGCCTGCGATGAATAGCCAGAAATTGAAACGACATGGGCATACATTTGAGTACAAAATGCTGCTTCGCAAATGATGCTGACGAATGTTTAGGGTATTCCCGTTTGGGGAACAACGAGATCACTGGGCGGCAATTATTCATCGCAATACCCGCGATTGTTAATTCTTTGATATGAACGAGCCAACAGAACAACACTACTTGCGCGCAGTCACCGAACTGGGAGATACACGGAGAATTGTTGCCAGCAAGGATATTTATTCCGAGAGCGGAATCAAGCTGGTCGCATCGGGCGTGCTAATTACCGGCAAGCTTTATGACCGGCTGGTAAACCATGTTTTGATGAAGCCCCTGGACATGTCACTATCATCAGATGAAACAATCGATGTGGAAACCATATGGAATGACACGTCAGGCCTGATCC
>JBAUQH010000153.1:0-3080 GCA_049580605.1 Gallionella sp.
GCTGCCGCCCAAGGTGTCGCGGCTGTTCATCGCGCTCGGCCTGCCGCTGGTGCAGGGTTACGGCATGACCGAGACCAGCCCCGTGGTATGCGTCAACCATGTCGAGGACAATCGTCCTTCCACCGTGGGTCCGCCGCTGGAAGGGATACAGGTGCGCATCGGCGAACAGAATGCATTGCTGGTCAAGGGACCGTGCAACATGCTCGGCTACTGGAACAACCCCGAGGCGACCGCCGCGATGATCGACAGCGAAGGCTGGCTCAATACCGGCGACACCGCAATCATAGGCCAGAGCGGACACGTCACCATCACCGGCCGGCTGAAGGAAATCATCGTGATGTCCAACGGCGAAAAGGTGCCCCCAGCCGACATGGAGGAGGCCATCATGCGCGACAACCTGTTCGACCAGGTGATGGTGTACGGCGAAGGCCGTCCGGTGCTGCTGGTGCTGGCCGTGGTGAATCCCGACAGGTGGAAAGAGCTTGCAGCACAGGTCGGGGTGCGTCACGACATGCCGGAATCGCTGCATGACTCGCGCATCGAACAGCAGGTGCTGCAACGCATCGCGGATCAAATCAGGGAATTTCCGGGCTATGCCAAGGTGCGGCGCGCATTGCTCCAGTCCGAGCCGTGGAGCATCGAAAACGGGTTGATGACGCCGACGCTCAAGCTCAAGCGCGCCCGTGTGGTCGCGCAATTTTCCAGCCAGATCGATCAACTCTATGAAGGACGCTAAAATTGGATGACCATCCTTACACCACGCTGCCGCAGCGCGAACCAACCATACGAGTCGCTGCGATGCCGGCCAACGCCAATTATACCGGGGACATTTTCGGCGGCTGGCTGATGGGCCAGGTCGACATTGCGGGCAGCATCCCGGCATTGCATCGCGCGAAGGGCCGGGTCGTCACGGTCGCGGTCAATTCCTTCGTGTTCAAGCAGCCGATCTTCGTCGGCGATCTGGTGAGTTTCTATACGCGGATCGTCAAGGTCGGCACGACCTCGATCACCGTCGATGTCGAGGTGTACGCGCAGCGCAACCCGGTCAAGCCGACCTGCGTAAAGGTGACCGAAGCGACGCTGACCTATGTTGCGGTTGGCGACGACCGCAAACCCCGGGCCATCCCGCCGGAAGAGTGAGGCAGGAAATACATTTGCTGCAAAGATCACAGAGAAAAACAAACGACTAAAACAGCAACCCGAATTATCTTCGCGACAAGTTCAGAGTCAAGCTGACTATCTCTCTGTGTGTTCTGTAGCTGGGATTGAAGGTTTCAGGTTGTAAAGATGTGGGGCCATCGGACGAGCCGGGCCTGGGAATCAAACTGGAGAAAAATAATGACTCAGAATTTCGTGATCCGCAAAGTTGCCGTGCTGGGTGCGGGTGTGATGGGTGCGCAGATCGCAGCGCACCTGGTGAATGCCAATGTTGAGACGCTGCTGTTCGATCTACCTGCAAAAGAAGGCGATCCCAACGGCATCGTGAACAAGGCGCTGGACGGGCTGAAGAAGCTGGAGCCCAGCCCGTTGTCCAGCCCGTCCCGGATCGCATTCATATCGGCGGCGAATTACGAGCAGCACCTGGACAAGCTGCGCGACTGCGACCTGGTGATCGAGGCGATCGCCGAGCGGCTCGACTGGAAATCCGACCTGTACAAAAAGGTCGCGCCGTTCGTCGGCGCGCATGCGATCTTCGCGACCAACACCTCCGGACTGTCGATCAACAAGCTCGCCTCGGCGTTCCCGGAAGCCCTGCGCCACCGCTTCTGCGGCATCCATTTTTTCAATCCGCCGCGCTACATGCACCTGGTCGAACTGATCCCGTGCACCGGCACCGATACCCTGCTGCTCGACCAGTTGGAGGCATTCCTGGTTTCCACGCTGGGCAAGGGCGTGGTGCGCGCGAAGGACACGCCCAATTTCATCGCGAACCGCATCGGCGTGTTTTCGATGCTGGCCACCAAGCACCACGCGCAGGCGTTCAACCTCGGCTTCGACACGGTGGACGCGCTGACCGGGCGCTACCTCGGCCGCCCGAAGAGCGCGACGTTCCGCACCCTGGACGTGGTCGGCCTCGACGTGTTCGCGCACGTGGTCAACACCATGCGCGAGAACCTGAGCGACGATCCGTGGCACAAGCATTTCGAACTGCCGGGCTGGTTCAACCGGCTGGTCGACCAGGGTGCGCTCGGACAGAAGACCAAAAAGGGCGTCTACCAGAAGATCGGCAAGGAGATACGCGTGCTGGACCTGCACACCGAGGAATACCGGCTGACCGAAAGCGACGTGGACCATGCGGTCAAGGAAATCCTGCGCGAGCGCGACTGGGCGAAGAAACTCTCAGGGCTGCGCAACAGCCAGCATCCGCAGGCGAAGTTCCTGTGGGCGACGTTCCGCGACGTGTTCCATTACTGCGCGCTGCAGCTGGAGCACATCGCGAACAACGCGCGCGACCTCGACTTCGCGGTGCGCTGGGGATTCGGCTGGGACAACGGCCCGTTCGAAATCTGGCAGGCGGCAGGCTGGCAGCAGGTCGCCGGCTGGATTGCGGCCGACATCGCGGCGGACAAGGCGATGTCCGAAGCGCCGCTGCCGGAATGGGTGACCGACCCGACGCGAACCGGCGTGCATACCTCTCAGGGTTCCTGGTCGCCGGCCACGGTCAGCTACCAGCCGCGCTCGACGCTGCCGGTCTATCGCCGCCAGTTGTTCCCGGACCATCTGGTCGGCGAAGCGGTGCGATACGGCGAGACCATTTTCGAGACCGACGACGTCAGGATGTGGTTCACCGGCGACGATATCGCGATACTCAGCTTCAAGTCCAAGATGCACGCGATCAGCAACGAAGTGCTGGACGGCATCCTGCGCGCGATCGACGAGGCGGAGGCGCATTTCTCCGCGCTGATCATCTGGCAGACCGAGGCGCCGTTCTCGGCCGGCGCGCACCTGCTGCAGCTGATGCAGGGCGTGCAGGAATCCGCCGATGCGCCATCGGCCGGATTGTTCGACAAGCTGAAGGGCGCGGCAAACCGCGTGAAATACACCGTCGCGGGCGGCGGCGGGCTGGGCCAGGTGCTGAA
>JBAUQH010000154.1:0-3017 GCA_049580605.1 Gallionella sp.
GCCCATGAACAGGAACAGCGGTATCGCGGTCAGCACATCGTTGTTCATCACACTGAAGGTGTTCTGAGTCAGCAGGTAGAACACCCGGTTGTCGAAGAACGCCTGGTCAGGCTGGAAGTACGCGTAATAGCCGTAGAACACACCCATCGCCATCAGCGTGAACGCGATCGGGAAGCCGAGCAGAATGATGAAGATGAACGTGCCCAGCATCATCATCGCAATTTGCGGGTCGGTCATTTGATCTCTCCTGAAATCACGGCCTGGTAATCGATCTCCTCGGCTTTGGAAGCCGCCTTCATAACTGCCGTTTCCATTTCCTCGACGTCGTGCAGCCGTTCCGGCCACTCTCCGGTGCGCAGGCAGAGGATGCAGCGCAGCACCTCAGCAATGCCCTGAATCGCCAGCAGCGTGGCGGCGGCCGGAATGATCAGTTTGAGTTGCCAGATCGGCACGCCGATCGGGCTGTTGACGCTGACCTCGCGGATGTGCACAGAATCCATTGCATAGTTCCATCCCGCATAAATCATCGCGAGAATTCCGGGATAAAAGAAGGTAATGAACAGCACCAGTTCGATACCGGCCTGAACGCGCTTCGGCATCAGCCGGAAGAAAATGTCGCCGCGCACATGGGAGCCCCGCGACAGCGCGTAGGCGCCCGACATCAGGAACAATCCGCCGTACAGGATGGAGCTCATGTCGAAGGCCCAACCGGTCGGGTCGTCCAGCACATAGCGGACGAAAACTTCATAGGAAGTGCCCAGCGTCAGGACGACGATGCACCAGGCAAAGGCATGACCGACCGATTTCGACAGTTGGTCTATGCCGTGCAACAGCGATTGAATTTGCATGATATCCGCTCTACAAAACAAGGCGGGGGTGCCAAAACACCCGCCGCCAGGGTTAAGACTGCGATTTTACTTGCCGGCTGCGATGCATCAAAAGCCGAGCTTGCCGAACAGGTGCTCGTAAGCCGCCTTGAAATCGGCGGTGTTGAAGAACGTGTAGTAACCGACCCGCTTGGCCCACGCTTTCTGGGATTCCCACACCTTGGCGAAGAAAGGATCCTCGGCACTGATGCGCTTGACCAGCACGTCCCAGCCCTTGAGTTGGGCGTCGAAGATGCTTTGCGGTGTGCGCAGGACGTGCACATGTTCCTTGTCCTTGAGTACTTGCAGGTCCCTCGAATAGTTGTCCATCGCCATTGCAAAATTCGCAGTGGATGCCGCTTCTGCCGCATATTGCAGTATCATTTGCAGGTCCTTGGGCAGGGACTCGTAACGCTTGCGATTGAAGTCAATTTCAAAAAACTCCATCGCCTGGTGATAGCTGCCCATCATGTAGTACTTGGCTACGTCCTGCGCACCGAAACGCATGTCGGAAGTCGGATTGTTGTATTCGAACGCGTCGATCACGCCGCGCTCCATCGCTGGCACGATCTCGCCGCCCGGCAGCTGGGTCACCTTGCAGCCCAGTTCCTGCATCAGGTCTGCCGCCAAGCCAACGGTGCGGTACTTCAGGCCTTTCAGTTCCTTGGCCGACTTGATCGGCTTCTTGAACCAGCCCAGCGGCTGGGTCGGCATCGGATTCGCGAAGAAGCCGACCACGTCGAGCTGGAGTTTTTTCATCAACTCGTTGTAGAAGGGCATCCCCTCCGTTTGGATCCAGGCCAGGTTCTGCGAGGATTCGCAGCCGGTGACCGGGCCGGAACCGAACAGCGAGGCAACCTTGCTTTTGCCGTACCAGTAGACCGCAACCTGGTGCGCAGCGTCGATCACGCCCTTGGAAGTTGCTTCCATCACTTCGAAAGGCTTGACCACCGATCCCGCCACAAGATAGTCGATGCGCAGGCGGCCTTCGGCCATTTCGTTGACTCGCTGAACGTACTGTTCAGCCATATCATTGAAGATGTCCTTCGCACCCCAGGCACCCTGCATCTTGAGAACGATGGGTGATGCGGCGACCGAGATCGATGGAAAGCCGGTGATGGCGGCGCCGGTCGTGACCGCAGCAGCAGTCGTCAGAAACTTGCGCCGTGACACGGTTTTTGGGGTTTCCTTGATTTCTACTTCCTTGTCCATGATTTTTCCTCCTTGGTTTTGACTTGGGATACAGACATGCTGCCTCTTGCTTCAATCGGCCTCGTCACAGAATGATCACGTGACCGTTTGATTCTTATTATCTCGGCTGGAAATGATGAAATTGCAACTGCGGAATAGTCGAACGACAGGGTTTGCAGCGGATGATCGAACGGGCAGGAAAGGATTGCATCGCCGGGGTTTAGGCACCCATTGCGGAGACAGCGACTGGGCGCGATAACGCCACGATGAATCGGCAGGTGGTTCCGGACAACCCGTGCTGCTATCTGCTGCATTGGATCTCCCCTGTGGCAAACAAGATGAGCAAACTCAAGATTTGCAAGCCATTGCTCGGTACAAAATCACCCGGATCTGAAGCCCGGTGCAAACCTGTCCGATTTTATTGTTAGGTGAAACACTGCCCGGATCTATCGCCCGGTGCAAGACTGATTGACGCAATGAATCAAATTGGCCATACCATACATTATTCAATTGACGCTGACAACCGCACGCATCATGTCCCTATATCGAAGATGGTTGGAGCCATGCGAGGCAGGGTACGGCGTTGGTCCTTTCGGCGCTGCTGACGGGTACGATACCAGTTTGCCAAATTGACGCTGGGCGGTTGCAGGAGATACAGTACTGGTCTTCCCGGCCTGACAGCGTCGCCCGGCCTGACAACGGGCCGTGGTTGCTGCGACAGGCCGCCATGATTGGTCGTTGTCTTCATTTTATACAGCAGATTTCAAGGAAATATCATGCCTACACTACAACTCTGGATCAACGGTCAGCGCACCAGCAGTCTCGGCAAGCGCCTGGCAGATGTGACCAACCCGGCTTCCGGTGCAGTCATCCGGCAGGTGCCGCTGGCCAGCCGCGAGGACGTCGAGGCGGCGGTCGCCTCGGCGAAGGCGGCGTTCCCCGGCTGGCGCGACACCACCC
>JBAUQH010000155.1:0-22017 GCA_049580605.1 Gallionella sp.
CACAAGGGGCAGCTGTGAAGACAAGGGGATATTGCCGGAAGGGATTGCTGCTGATCATGCTCGGACTGGTCTCCACGGCACAGGCACAGCAGGACCAGCACACGGTGCCCGAATCCTACTCCCATGCGATCTGGGATTATCTGAGCAACGGCAGCAGCCTGGCGATAGGCGTAGGCGGTCGTGAAGCGGATCTGACCGTAAAACGGCTATCAGACAACGCCAGCGGCAAACTGGTCCAGCGCAATCAAAGGTCGTATTTTCTAAGCTACAGCACCCGTCCGGCTTTCTTTGCCGATTCCCATTTTGGATATGACTTTGTGTTCAACCTGTCGACCTTTCACATGGACCAGCAGGCGACCTCGAACAACACTTATCAATATCTGGGCACCGGAGGAAGCGGCAAGTTCGCCTATGTGGTTCCGACGCTGTTCTACATGCTGGGAGATCATCGGCAAGGTACCTACTTGAAGGCTGGTATTGGCCTGGGAGCCGGGATAGCGACATTCGACGGGAATATCATTCTGACCGATACCTCGACACAGGATCGCATCTATTTCTCGCACAAAACGACCGATCTGCATCTCGCATCAAGTCTTATTCTGGAAGGGCGATGGGATAACTGGGGATTCATTCTCTCTGCAGCCGGACCAAGCATGCAACAGGATGGCTACTCGATCCAGTTAACCGACATTTCCCTGAACTTTGGCTATCGCTATGTCTTCTAGCCTTTGCGCTCGAGGTGACTCCGCCGCAGAACTGGATAATGAATGATGACGTCTGGGCTCGGATTACATCCTCAATTTGTTCCGCGCTCCTTCACCTCGCTTCGCGCCCATCCCTGTGCAAAACTGATACGCAATTCCTCGCCTACCGCCAACTTTCCCGCATCCGACACCACATCACCGCTCGCATCCTGCACAATGCTGTAACCGCGAGCCAGGACCTTGGCCGGGTCAAGCAGGATCAGGTGCTGGGCAGCATTGTCTACCCGCGCCGAACGCTGCAGTTGTTCCGCTCGCATCGACCTGAAAAGGCTGTCAGCCATCCTGCCAAACCGGCCGCCAAAGTCTGTCATTCTGCTGCTTGTTGCACGCTGCATGCGCTGTAGCAACTGGTCCAGCTGCAATGTCTGGCGCTGCAACTGCTGCGCGGGATGTACCAGGCGGCGCTGCAGATAGTCCACCGCCTGCATCGCATTCTGCAAACGGTTGCGCTGCGCACGTTGCAGGTGCTGCGCCTGTCCCTGCAAAACCCGGAGCAGTGCCTGGCGGTCAGGGACAACACGCTGCGCCGCTGCGGTCGGGGTCGGTGCGCGCTCGTCGGCAACAAAATCCGCGATCGTGAAATCAGTCTCGTGGCCGACCCCGCTGACGATCGGAATCTCGCTGGCCGCGATCGCCCGCGCGACGGCTTCCTCGTTGAACGCCCACAGGTCTTCGATGCTGCCGCCACCGCGGCACAGGATCAGCACGTCGCACTCCGCACGACGGTTGGCGACCGCAATGGCTGCGGCAATCTTTTCCGCACTGCCTGCTCCCTGTACAGCGGCGGGATACAGCACCACGGGCACGACGGGCAGGCGCTTTTTCAGCGTGGTGAGCACATCGCGCAATGCGGCGGCCTGCGGCGAGGTGATGATGCCGACGCAGTCCGGAAAGGCCGGCAAGGCGCGCTTGCGGTCTGCAGAGAACAGTCCCTGGATTTCCAGCAATTGCTTCAGCCGTTCGAAACGTTCATACAGTAATCCCAGCCCGGCCGGGCGCATCTGTTCAACCGTCAGTTGAAAGTCGCCGCGCTGCTCATACAGTGTTGCAACCGCCAGGACTTCAACCTGCTGGCCGTTGGCGATCGGTTCTTTCAGCAACTGGTTTTTATGACGGAACATCACGCAGCGCACCTGTGCCTGGTCGTCTTTCAACGAAAAATAAAAATGTCCCGAAGCGGCCTTCACCAGATTTGAAATTTCACCTTGCACCCACAATAGCGGTACATTGCTTTCAAGCAACTGCTTGATTGCAAAGTTGAGTTCTGCAATCCGAAATACTCGCGTCTTTTCTTCGGAAAAAATGTTCGAATTCATCTTGACAACCCGAAATAATCCACACAGCTAGGAAACTTGCCGGTTCTCGCCGCTTCGCCCGGCAGCGCAACTGATAACATACGATATGTCATTGTTTATTATAAAATAAAATTAGTCACAATAAATAGGCAAACTAATAAATTCGCTTATACCACACCATGTTAAAGCGGGTTTCCGGAAGTTCATCCACAAAGTTATCAACAGAATTTGTGAATAAACGGAAATACTCTTTTCAAATGGCAAGTTAACAAAATTGTGCTGAAGTAAATCCTGAGAAAGGTTGCTCAACTGAATTCGACAAGCTACAGTTGCGCCCTCGGAATTTAAGCACATTTGGAGAAACCGCGTGTTTGCAATTGTAGAAGCGGCCGGCTGGCCGATCTGGTTTTTGATCTTGGCATCCATCATTGCAGTCGGCCTGATCATTGAACGTCTGATGTTTTTGCGAACCCAGCGCATTGCCCCCCCGGCCCTGCTGGACGAAGTCATCAAGGAACTCAAACAACGCGGTGTCAGCGACGGGATGTTGACCCGGCTTGCCGACAGTTCGCCGCTGGGACGTATTTTCGCCGCGGGCCTGAGAAATATCAAAAGCACCCCTGAAGTAATGAAGGAATCCGTCGAAGAAGTGGGACGCGCAGTCTCTCACGACCTCGGACGTTTTCTCACCACCCTCGGCACGATCGCGTCCATCAGCCCATTGCTGGGGCTGTTCGGGACGGTGGTAGGGATGATAGAAATTTTCGGCTCGCAATCGGCTGTGGGCAATTCGCCCGCAATACTTGCACACGGCATTTCCGTCGCGCTGTACAACACGGCTTTCGGGCTGATCGTCGCCATCCCAAGCATGATTTTCTACCGGCACTTCCGTTCGCAGGTGGACAGTCTGACCATGGAGATGGAGCAGCAGGCCATCAAACTGGTGGCGATCGTTCACAGCCAGCGCACCATCTAGGCAGCGATGAATTTCCGACTGGGACGCAGACGCGAGGAACCGGAGATCAACCTGATCCCGATGATTGATGTATTGCTGGTCATTTTGATTTTCATGATGGTGACCACCAGCTATGCCAAGTTCTCGGAATTGCAGATCAACCTGCCACAGGCTGGCGGACAGGCCGCAGGCGCAAAAGCAAATGTAATTACCGTTGCCGTGGATGCCTCCGGACACTATGCAATCAACAACCAGGGCTTGTCTTATACCGGTGTCGACGCGCTCGCGGCCTCCCTGAAAGCTGCCGCAGGCAGCCAGGCCGATCCGACCATCGTCATCGATGCGGACGCCAAAGCCACGCATCAATCCGTGATCAATATCATGGAAGCCGCCCGGCGCGCCGGCTATTCGCGAATCACTTTCACCACGCAGAACCAGCCGGAATAGCGGCTCTCCAACGTGTTCCGGCTGCAAAACCACTGGTATCGAGTCTCCCGTCTGCATTTGATCCTGTATCCGGTCAGCCTGGTATTCCGCGCGCTGGTGGCGCTGCGCCGCGAACTGTATCTCAGCAGCTTCCTGCCCAGCCACCCGTTGCTGCTGCCCGTCATCGTAATCGGCAACATCAGTGTCGGCGGAACCGGCAAAACCCCGCTCACGCTTGCATTGGCGCAACAACTCATCGAGCGCGGCTGGCATCCGCTGATCATCAGCCGCGGGTATGGCCGCTCCGTCTCCAGACCGCAGGCGGCAAGCCCGACTAGCTCCGCGGCACAAGTCGGGGATGAGCCGCTGTTGATGGCGAGGCGAAATATTTGTCCTGTTTGGGTCGGGGCGGATCGCGTTGCGACAGCGCACGCGGCGCTGAAGGCCTGCCCGCAGTGCGATATCGTGCTGTGCGATGACGGCTTGCAGCATTACCGCCTGCAGCGCGACGTGGAAATCGCGGTCATTGATGGCATGCGCCGCTTTGGCAACGGATACATGTTCCCCGCCGGTCCGTTGCGTGAACCGGTTTCGCGTTTGCAAACAGTGGATGCGATCGTGGTGAACGGCGGCAAAGCCGCAGCCGATGAATACGCGATGAGCCTGGGCGGCGAGATTTTTTACAACCTGCTCGATCCGCTGCACACTGCCACCGCTGCAGACTTCAAACGGCCCAACATCCATGCCGCAGCCGGAATCGGCAATCCGCAACGCTATTTTCAGCATCTGGAAACGCTGGGCATCGCGTTTACGCCTCATGAATTTCCCGACCACCATGCCTATCGTGCGGCAGACCTTTCCTTCGCCGAATGCGATGCGATACTCCTGACCGAAAAAGATGCGGTAAAATGCGGCGAATTCGCTGATGCGCGTTACTGGGTATTGCGTGTTGATGCCCGAATCGACCCGGCCCTGACAGATCACCTATTGCGAAAGTTAGATCCCCATGGACACCAAACTGCTTGATATCCTCGTTTGCCCGCTGTGCAAATCCCCGCTGATTTATCAAAAAGCCGCGCAGGAACTGATCTGCAAGGCGGATCGGCTGGCCTACAAAATCACCGACGACATTCCGGTAATGCTGGTCGACGAGGCGCGCAAGCTTACCCCAGAAGAAACCGAAAAAATTTAGTGGCTCCCAAATGACAGACTTCCACGTCGTGATACCTGCGCGCCACGCGTCCACACGACTGCCCGGCAAACCGCTGCTGCCGATCTCCGGCAAACCCATGGTGGTCAGGGTCGCCGAACAGGCCGCACAAAGCGGTGCACAGCAAATCTGGATCGCAACCGACCACCACGCAATTGCCAACGTGGTGCACGAACATGGCTTCAAGGCGTGTTTGACACGCGAAAGCCATACTAGCGGCACCGACCGCATCGCGGAAGTCGTTGAACAGCAAGGCTGGCCGGATTCCGCAATCGTGGTCAATGTACAGGGAGACGAACCGCTGATCCCGCCGGCGCTGATCCGCGCCGTTGCCGAACACCTGCACAACCATTCCGAATGTTCGATTGCCACCGCCTGCCATGCCATTCATGACGAAGCTTCGATGTGCAACCCCAACATCGTCAAGGCGGTGCTGGACAAGGATGGCAATGCGCTGTATTTCAGCCGAGCACCGATCCCCTGGCCACGCGATGCTTTTGCGGCACAACAACCCCTGCCGGCCGATTTGCCGGTTTTGCGCCATATCGGGATCTATGCTTACCGTGCCGGTTTCCTGCGGGCATACGGGCAACTCCCCCCAATAGTGTTAGAGCGCTATGAGGCATTGGAGCAATTGCGCGCACTCTATTATGGGTACAAGATCGGCGTGTTCATCGCCCAGCAGGCCCCGCCTGGCGGGGTGGATACCGAACAGGATTTGCAAGACGCAAGAGAACTATTTGAAACCCGGATAAAATCGGAGGAAGGCAATAAATGAAACTGATACTGCTCGGTGCGCCAGGCGCCGGTAAAGGAACCCAGGCAAACTACATCAAGGAAAAGTTCAACATCCCGCAGATTTCCACCGGCGACATGCTGCGTGCGGCAGTCAAGGCAGGCACGCCGCTGGGCGTCGCGGCGAAGAAGATCATGGATGCGGGCGGACTGGTGTCGGACGAGATCATCATCAACCTGGTCAAGGAGCGCATCAGGGAATCCGACTGTGCGAACGGCTTTCTGTTTGACGGCTTTCCGCGCACCCTGCCCCAGGCCGAAGCAATGAAGCAGGCTGGCGTAAACATCGACTACGTGGTGGAAATAGACGTGGCCGATGACGAAATCATCAAGCGTATGAGCGGCCGCCGCGTGCATACCGCCTCGGGCCGCACCTACCATGTCGTGTTCAATCCGCCCAAGGTGGCCGGCAAGGATGACGTGACCGGGGAAGACCTGGTGCAGCGTCCGGACGATGTCGAAGAAACCGTGAAGAAGCGCCTGTCCGTGTACCACGATCAGACCAAACCGCTGGTGAATTACTATTCATCCTGGGAAAAATCGGGGGTCGCAAACGCACCGAAATGCATCAAGATTCCCGGTGTGGGGGGCGTGGAATCCATCCGCGACAAGATATTCGCCGTGTTGAAGTAAATAATGCCGTCAAACATGGGCAGCAAACCGATACTCACACTGGAAAATGCCAAACGGATCGCCGCTTCGGCCGCGGCCGAAGCAAAAAGCAATGACTGGCGCGTGGTGATCGCCGTGGTTGACGACGGCGGTCACCTGCTTTATCTGGAACGCAGCCACGACACCCAGTTTGGCAGCGTTGAAACAGCGATCCGGAAAGCCCACGCGGCAGTTGCATTTCAGCGACCGACCAAAACCTCGGAAGATGCGGTATTGAGCGGGCGACTGATACACCTGGCCCTCCCGGGCGTGATTCCGGCCGAGGGCGGCGTGCCGCTGCAGATCGACGGCATGGTCGTTGGCGGCCTGGGAATCAGCGGCGTACGCTCGTTCCAGGATGGCCAGATCGCGGCGGCTGGCGCGGCGGCCCTGACGGAAAAATAGGATATTCACCGCACCGGAATTCAGTCCTGTTCCGGTATCCCTATAGATGCAAACCTGCCAATCGGGCGGGCAGCCCTGACTGATCACTACCCAATGCCAGCGTCGATGAAATTTCATCCGGATTCCCGGTGCTAGAATAAGCGGCCGGCTGCTTCGAAACCGGCAGCCTCGCAAATTGCAACAGGTGTTTCTTTTCATCTTGAATTCTTGGCTCATCTTGAAATTTTGGCTCATCTGGTATTCTTGGCATCGAAATGCATCGATCGGCAATTTTAAACTGGGGGGATCATGATGAAACACACCAACATCCGTCGTCTGCTTGTATTCGCGCTCTCGATTATTCCCCTTGCCCTGGCTGGCGGCTGCGCGACCGGCACGACGAAAAACGCAACCAGTGTGGTCGATTATCTTTTCCCGAACACCAAGGATCCTGTCGTCACGCCCGGCATCCCGGTACTCAAGCTGCCGTTGCACGTGGGCATCGCATTCGTGCCGGCCGACAGTTCGTACCGAGGGCACAGCAGGCAATCCACCGGCATGTTCCCGAGCTACACAGATGGCAGTCCCGCGCTGACCGAAGAACGCAAGATGGGACTGATGAAAGCGGTTGCCGACCGCTTCAGGGAATATCCTTTCGTCAAGGATATCGAGATCATCCCCTCGGCCTACCTCACGCCCGGCGGCAGTTTTGCGAATCTCGACCAGATACGCACCATGTACGGCGTGGACGTGATCGCGTTGCTGTCCTATGACCAGGTACAGTTCACCGATGAAGGCATGGCGAGCCTCACCTACTGGACCATCGTCGGCGCCTATGTGATACCCGGCGAAAAGAACGACACGCAGACCATGCTTGATGCGGTCGTCTACGACATACCCAGCCGCAAGATGCTGTTCCGCGCACCCGGCCTGAGCCGCATCAAGGGTTCGGCCACACTGGTCAACCAGAGCCAGCAGCTGCGCATCGACAGCGGCAAGGGTTTCGACGAGGCGGCGAAACAGCTGATCGTGAACCTGAACGAACAACTCGCACAGTTCAAGGAAAAGGTCAAAGAGCGCCCGCAGGAATACAAGGTCGTCAATTCCCCGGGTTATAGCGGCGGCACGGGCGGTGGCGCCATCGATCCGGTCTCGCTGCTGCTGCTCGCCGGACTGGGCGGAGGTTTCCTGTGGCTTCGCAAGCGCTCCTGAGCAGAACACGCCTGCCGGTCCGGACCCTGGCGATCTGCGCCGCCGCATTGCTGGTTCATTTCTTGCCCGGGCAGGGGCCGCTGCTGATATTTGACCGGGCCGCGATCGCCCATGGCGAACTGTGGCGGCTGCTCACCGGCAACCTGGTCCATCTCTCGGATGCGCATCTGGCCCTGGATCTGGCCGCATTCCTGATCGCGGGCGCGATCATCGAACAGCGCGGTTATCGTCATTTGACGATGCTGTGTGTCTCGGCAGCCGTGCTGATCGGCGTTGCGATCTACCTGTTCGAACCCGCGCTGCAATTCTATGGCGGCCTTTCCGGCATCGTCACCGCTGCCGTCGTGTATCTGTGCCTGCAGGGCATGACCGAACAGGGAAGTTGGCGCTGGCTGTGCGCCGCAATGCTGGCAGGTTTGACCGCCAAGCTCTGGGTCGAACTGGTGTCGGGAACATCCCTGATGCTGCTCGTTGTCGGCAGCGGGAATTTCGTGCCGGTTCCGCTGAGCCACCTGACCGGTGCCGTTGTCGCAGTTATTTTGTTTGCACTGCTGCACCTGCCGGCAAACTTCATGCCCCGAGATGCCGCGCGCAACGGCGCCGCGTGACCAGCCGGCCGGAACCAGAACCGCGACGCGATGAAGAAAACCATCATCTTCACCGACCTCGATGGTACGCTGCTGGATCATTCGAATTATTCATTTGCCGACGCGCAGCCCGCATTGCAGCGGGTGGCCGCCAGCGCTACGCCGTTGATCCTGTGCTCCAGCAAAACGCGCCGGGAGCTTGAACATTACCGCCGGCTGCTCGGCTCACCCCACCCGTTCATCTCCGAAAACGGCGGCGGCATATTCATCCCGCGCGGCTATTTCCCGTTTGCCGTCGATGCCGAACCGGCGGATGAATACCAGCTGATCCGGCTGGGCACGCCGTATGCGGAAATCAGGAAACAATTCACCCGTTTGCGCGAGCAGCACCACGCAAAAGTGCGCGGCTTTGCAGACATGAGCGCCGCAGAAGTCGCGGCGCTGACCGGCCTTGCCGAGAAAGGCGCGATTGCGGCACAGCAGCGGGAGTTCGACGAGCCGTTCCTGTTTGACGGCGAACTGGACGGTGTTTTCCTGAACGCGATCGAGGCCGCCGGGCTGCGCTGGACCCAGGGCCGTTTGTTCCACATCATGGGCAGCCACGACAAGGGGCGCGCGGTGAACATGCTGATTGCGCTCTACCGCAGGCAATTCGGCGAAACGCGGAGCATCGCGCTCGGCGACGGCCTGAACGACCTGGCGATGCTGGTGGAGGCCGATCAACCGGTGCTGGTCAGACGCGCGGATGGCAGCTTTGATACGCGGATCGCCATGGCAGGTTTGCTGAAAACCCGACTCCCCGGCCCGGCCGGCTGGAACGAAAGCGTGCTTGACCTGCTGGCTGACGAACCTGCAGCGGGATCGCCGATACACCGGCAGGAACTGGCCGGCATCTTCGACGCCGCACTGGCCGCGGTCGATCCATACAAAGCGGTGCTCAATGCGGTACGGATAGAGCACGAACGTTTGCTAGTTGCCGGGGAAACTTATGACCTTGCCGATTTCGAGCGCATCATCGTGGTCGGCGCGGGCAAGGCGACTGCACGCATGGCATTGGCGCTCGAAACACTGCTCGGCAACAAAATTGCGACCGGACTGATCGTGGTCAAGGACGGGCATACCGCGCCGCTGACGATCATCGATCAGGTGGAGGCTGCCCACCCGGTGCCGAACCAGGCCGGCATCGCGGGCACGCAGCGCATCCTCGACATGGCGCAAGCCAGCGATGAAAAAGCGCTGGTAATCGGCCTGATCTCGGGCGGCGCGTCTGCGCTGCTGATCGCGCCGGTCGAAGGCGTCACGCTGCAGGACAAGCAGGAAACGACACGTTTGCTGCTGAATGCGGGCGCAAATATTTTCGAACTGAACGCAGTGCGCAAGCATTTGTCCAGGGTAAAAGGCGGCAGGCTGGCCGAAGCGGCTTTCCCGGCCCGTCTGGTGACGCTGATCGTCTCGGACGTGATCGGCGATCCGCTCGACGTGATCGCGTCGGGCCCGACCTCGCCGGACAACTCGACTTTTGCTGAAGCATGGGCGGTAATCGAAAAATTCGGTTTGCGTGAAATACTTCCGCCGCGCGTCGCGGACTATCTGCAGCGCGGTATCGCCGGACAGGTCGAAGAAACCGTAAAGGAAAACGATCCCTGCCTGACCAGGACGCGCAACGTGATCGTCGCCGGAATAAACCTGGCGCTGGCCGCAGCGCAGCGGCGTTCGGCGCAGCTCGGGTATTCAGCCAGGGTGATTTCCGATTCACTCGAAGGAGAGGCGGGTGATGCAGCAAGGTTGCTGGCGCAGACAGCGCGCGACGAACTCGCCGGCATGAAGCCGGACCAGCTGCGTTGCCTTTTGTACGGCGGCGAGACCACCGTGACGGTGCATGGCAACGGCAAGGGCGGCCGGAATCAGCAGCTCGCGCTGGTGTTCGGGCTTGAGGTCGATGGCCTTCCCGGGGTCGCGATGCTGTCGGCAGGCACAGACGGTACCGACGGGCCGACCGATGCCGCCGGCGCAATGGTCGATGGCGAAACGATCGCACGGGCGAATAGACTGGGCATCGATCCGCAGCACTATCTGGACAACAACGATTCCTATGCATTCTTCGGCAGGCTGGACAGGGAATCGGGAACCATCTGCCATTTCAAGTCCGGTCCGACCGGTACCAATGTGATGGACATTCAGATCGTGCTGCTGGACACGACCCGAACGAACTACAAAGCGGGGAAAGCGCATACGCAAGTTGACTGAATGTCCAGGGAGATTCACAGGCCAAGAAATCCGCCGTTTCAAATCGGAAGTGCATGAACATCTGGGACGCAATGCAACATTGCCTCCTGTAACCGCGAACCGCCGTCCAGGCTGTGTTACCAGATGAGCGCCCCGATGAACCCAACATGAACCGGTTGCGGCCATTCCCGACATTTTCGAAATGCTCAGGATCGTCATCGAAGTATACCGCAAATATGCGTATCCACAGGCATCGCACAACAAATTCTGTCATTGGATATCCGGATCTGCAATTCAGCCAGCCGCGTAGTTGACGGCCTTATAACCCTTTGGTGCACATTGTTATCGCCCTTCAGGGCATATCGCTATAACCAACAAATGCACGGCGGCTAATTCAAATTGGAAGTATCCTTACGGCCTGTAGTTGCTTGTGGAAGCTCGGGCATGCAATTTATGCAGGGGCAATTGGCTGATTATTCTTAAGGGGAGGTATCATGTCGGGTGGTCTTGGATTTGCGTTGTTATGCGCTGTTGTTGCAATCTTTTACGGCATCTTTTCAATCAAATGGATACTCGGTAAACCGACCGGCAATGATCGCATGCGCGAGATTGCCGCTGCGGTACAGGAAGGCGCACAAGCCTACCTGAACCGCCAGTACACCACGATCGGCATCGTCGGCGCCATCCTTTTTGTCGTTATCCTGATCGCGTTGAAATGGCCGACCGCAGTCGGCTTCGCGATCGGTGCGATGCTGTCCGGCTTGACCGGTTATATCGGGATGAACGTGTCGGTGCGCGCCAATGTGCGCACAGCACAGGCCGCCACCGAAGGATTGAATGCCGCGCTTAACGTCGCTTTCAAGGGGGGCGCTATCACCGGCCTGCTGGTCGTTGGACTGGGCCTGCTGGGTGTGACCGGCTACTTCGTGTTCCTGACCACGGTGATGGGCGCGAACGCGACCGAAGCCACCCATTCGCTGGTTGGACTGGCTTTCGGCAGCTCGCTGATATCCATCTTCGCCCGTCTCGGCGGCGGCATCTTCACCAAGGGCGCGGACGTCGGCGCAGACCTGGTGGGCAAGGTCGAAGCAGGCATTCCGGAAGACGATCCCCGCAACCCGGCGGTGATCGCCGATAACGTCGGCGACAATGTCGGCGATTGCGCCGGCATGGCCGCGGACCTGTTCGAAACCTATGCGGTGACCATTATCGCCACCATGGTGCTGGGCGGGCTGTTGATTACCGGTTCACCCAATGCGGTGATCTACCCGCTGGTGCTGGGCGGCGTCTCGATCATCGCGTCCATTATCGGTACCTTTTTCGTCAATGCGCGCACGGGCGGCAAGATCATGAATGCGCTGTATCGCGGCCTGCTGGTATCCGGCCTGCTGGCGGTGATCTCGTTCTACCCGGTGACCACCTGGCTGCTGGGTAACGGCGTGATGATCGGCGACAAACTGGTTTCGTCGATGGATCTCTATCTGGCCTCGCTGATCGGACTCGCGCTGACCGGCGCCATGGTATGGATCACCGAGTATTACACCGCGACCGAGTTCAGTCCGGTGCGCCACATCGCGCAGGCATCCACGACCGGTCACGGCACCAACGTGATTGCCGGCCTGGGCGTGTCGATGAAATCCACCGCAGCGCCGGTGCTTGCGGTGTGTCTGGCAATTTACGGTGCCTATGCACTGGGCGGCCTGTACGGCATTGCGATCGCCGCAACGTCGATGCTGTCCATGGCGGGCATCATCGTCGCACTTGACGCTTACGGTCCGATCACCGACAACGCGGGCGGCATTGCCGAAATGGCCGGTTTGCCCGAAGCGGTCCGCAACATCACCGACCCGCTCGATGCGGTGGGCAATACCACCAAAGCCGTCACCAAGGGCTACGCCATCGGTTCTGCCGGCCTGGCTGCGCTGGTGCTGTTTGCCGACTACACCCACGCGCTTTCCGTCAACCATCCCGGACTGGCCTTCGATCTGTCCAACCACATGGTGATCATCGGCCTGTTCATCGGCGGCATGGTGCCCTACCTGTTCGCCGCGATGGGCATGGAAGCGGTCGGCCGAGCCGCCGGTTCGGTGGTGGTCGAAGTGCGCCGCCAGTTCAAGGAGATTCCCGGCATCATGGAAGGCACCGGCAAGCCGGAATACGGCACCTGCGTGGACATGCTGACCAAGGCCGCGATCAAGGAAATGATCATTCCGTCGCTGTTGCCCGTGGCCGTACCGGTCATCGTCGGTCTGACGCTCGGCGCACAGGCGCTGGGTGGCGTGCTGGTCGGCACCATCGTCACCGGCATCTTCGTGGCGATCTCGATGACCACTGGCGGCGGTGCTTGGGATAACGCGAAGAAATACATCGAGGAAGGCAACTTCGGTGGCAAGGGCTCGGAAGCGCACAAGGCCGCGGTCACCGGCGACACGGTCGGCGACCCCTACAAGGATACCGCCGGCCCCGCGGTGAACCCGCTGATCAAGATCATCAACATCGTCGCGTTGCTGATCGTGCCGCTGATCTGAGCCAGGTTCCGGAACAAAAGCCGGCTGCACAATAATTCAGGGCGGAAATTCCGCCCTGAATTTTCGCCTGATCCACTATGATACTGACTGCTTGAAAATGGGGTACTGCCATGCAAAGCGCGACTGACGTCACGACTGTTGCTCATGTCATTCAACTGGCCGTTGCGCCCGTCTTTCTGCTGACCGGTATAGGTGCAATACTCAACGTGATCACGAATCGTCTCGCCCGCATCGTGGATCGTTCCAGGGTGCTGGGCAATTCGGACGGGCAAATAAAACCCGCGCAGAAAGTTGAAATGGCGATGTTGACGCGCAGAACGCGATGGGTTCATTGGGCAGTCAGCCTGTGCACGATATCGGCACTTCTGGTGTGTATCGTCATCGCAGCGCTTTTTGTGGGCGCGGTGACGGGCTTTGATCCATCCCGCACCGTTTCGCTGCTTTTCATTCTGGCGATGTTCGCGCTGATTTCCGGCTTGCTGTGTTTGCTCCGTGAAATTTTTCTGGCAACTGGAAATTTAGGACTGCGAATTAATAGTTGAAGCCAATTGGCAGGCTATCTATGAACTCCATTCATCCCGCCGGGATGGGCAGCGAAAAGTGCGCGATACTCATTTGTTCCAGAATATAACGTAACATGAAATCATTTCAATCACGGCAAACTGGCGGGGAATTCGCAGGAATCAGGCAGGGCAAAGGAAGACTTTCAGAAATTGAATTCAATAATCTAGGAGAACGTTCATGTTGAAAAAGAATGCTTTTTACGCGCAATCCGGCGGAGTCACGGCAGTCATCAATGCCTCTGCCTGCGGGGTAATCGAGACCGCGCGCAAGCACAAGGACAAGATCGGCAAGGTCTACGCCGGCCGCAACGGCATCATCGGCGCGCTGACCGAAGACCTGATCGACACCACCAAGGAATCCGCCAAGGCCATCTCCTCGCTGCGCTACACGCCCTCCGGCGCGTTCGGTTCCTGCCGCTACAAGCTCAAGAGCCTGGAAGCAAACAAGCGCGAATACGAGCGCCTGATCGAAGTTTTCAAGGCGCACAACATCGGCTACTTCTTCTATAACGGCGGCGGCGACTCCGCCGACACCTGCTACAAGATCTCGCAGCTTTCCGAAAAAATGGGCTACCCGGTGCAGGCAGTCCATGTCCCCAAGACCGTGGACAACGACCTGCCGATCACCGACTGCTGCCCGGGTTTCGGCTCGGTCGCGAAATACATCGCCGTCTCCACACTGGAAGCCAGCTTCGACGTGCGTTCCATGGCCAAGACCTCGACCAAGGTTTTCGTTCTCGAAGTGATGGGCCGCCATGCCGGATGGATTGCCGCAGCGGGCGGACTGGTCGAGGAATACGACATTCCCGTCGTGATCCTGTTTCCCGAGATCGAATTCGACCAGAAGAAATTTCTCGCCAAGGTGGACGCAAAGGTCAAGAAGTACGGCTATTGCAGCGTGGTGGTGTCGGAAGGCTGCCATTACCCGGACGGGAAATTCCTTGCCGAACAGGGCACGCGCGATGCGTTCGGCCATGCGCAGCTCGGCGGCGCGGCGCCGGTTGTCGCCAACATGGTCAAGGACGCGCTCGGCCACAAATTCCACTGGGCCGTGGCCGATTACCTGCAGCGCGCCGCACGCCATATCGCGTCAAAAACCGACGTCGACCAGGCCTACGCACTCGGCAAGTCCGCGGTGGAACTGGCGATCAAGGGACAGAATGCGGTGATGCCCACCGTCGACCGCATCTCCGACAAACCCTACAAATGGAAGATCGGGGTCGCGCCGCTCTCCAAGGTCGCGAACGTCGAGAAATTCATGCCGCGCGATTTCATCACCGCCGACGGTTTCGGTATCACGGCAAAATGCCGCGCCTACCTGTCGCCGCTGATCAAGGGCGAGGACTATCCGCCGTTCAAGGATGGCCTGCCGCAGTATGTTGTTCTGAAAAATGTCGCGGTGCCGAAGAAGCTGGCCGGTTTCAGCATTTAAGGGAACATTGAATAATGTCCGTTCCCTGATATCCAGCGACTGGGCTTACGTTTACCCGCGGCTGATGTCCCCCGTCTAATGGCAACTTAGCGAATGGCGATGCAACGCTATTGGCAGCCCGGTCGAAGGGCTAGTCGGATTGCCAGTAGTCATACCAGTTGTTAAATCAGCCTGCCGAAGGGTAGTGGCGGCCGTACGCAATCGTGTTGGGGAATTTTTAGCACCAATCCGGTAGCGTTAAAAGCGGGCGCTTGAAAGTGTGCGGCGACCGGCCGCTTTCGTGGAACATATCAAGATGCATGAAGCTGCGCTGTCGGCCTGAAACTTTCGTTCGCATTACTTCTCAAGAAAGCTTCGCTGTGTCCTCACTATTATGCAGGTGAGGACCGCAAGGTTTAGGGGATTTCCGATGAATCAAGCCTGTTTAGAGCATGAACACGAATCAGCGTGGAATTGACGCCATTGTTATAGGCTCCGGAATTGGTGGCCTTGCGGCTGCGGCTGCGTTGTCGAAGTGCGGCCGCCGTGTCCTCGTACTCGAACAACATTTCCAGCTCGGCGGGCTCACCCAGACCTTCAGCCGCCGCGAATACACGTTCCCGACCGGCGTGCATTACATCGGGGGCGCCGGTGAGGCGCCGGGGCCGGAGAACCAATTCGGACGCATGCTGCGTTGGCTTACGGATGGCCGATTGGGCTTCGCGTCGCTGGGATCGCCCTACGACATCGTGCGGTTTCCCGGGTTCGAATTCCCGATCGAGTCACCACGAGCGGCATATATCGCGCGATTAAAGGCTTCTTTTCCCGGTGAGGTCTCTGCCATCGACAGGTATTTTGCGGCCTGCGATGAGGCTATAACGGCTAACATGGCGCTGATCGCAGCCAGAGCACTGCCCGCGCCTCTCGCAGCTCTTGTGCGCTGGTTCAACGCCGGGCGGGTGCGTCGTGCGCTAGGCAACACGACTGCCGAAACGGTGCGCGATATCGCCGACAGACGACTTGCGGCACTTCTCACTGCGCGTTGGGGCGATTATGGCGTGGCGCCGGCGCTTTCACCCTTCGCGTTACATGCATTGGTCACGGGCAGCTACTTCTCCGGCGCTTACTATCCCGTCGGAGGCCCGGCGAAATTCTCTGAAGCCCTGGGAGAGACAATCACATCCACTGGTGGAGAGCTGCATACCCGTGCCGCGGTTGCAGAAATCCGCGTGGAGCGCGGCCGAGTGAGCGGGGTGCGCCTGGCCGGTGGTGGGTTGATCGACGCGCCCATTGTTGTCTCAGCTATGGGTGCGCACAACACCGCCGCAGCGCTTCCCAAAGATGTTGTGCCTGAATGGCGCAAGTCTGTCGCGTCTCTGAAGTCCAGTATTTCATACGTGAGTCTATATCTGGGTTTCCATGGTGATATTCGCGAATATGGGGCAACCCCTGCGAACGTATGGGTGTACGAAAGCAACGAAGTTGGCCGGGTATGGGAGCGCCCCGCGGACGAGGAAGCGCCGGCGATGTTTGTGTCCTTTTCGTCGCTAAAGGACCCGGCTCACCGGGACCCTGATCATCACACCGCGGAAGTAGTAACGATTTGTCGTTGGGAACCATTCTCGGAGTGGGCAAACAGCGTTCCGGGACACCGTCCCGAGCAATACGAAGCAACCAAAGCCTGGATTGCAGAAAGCCTGCTGGCGCAGTTCAAACGCCACTTTCCGCAGCTTGCGCCCATGATTGATTTCCATGAGCTCTCTACCCCGCTTTCGCAGGCGTCCTTTGTTGTGTCAGATCGAGGTGCCATGTACGGGCTCGAGATGTCGGCAGAACGGATGAACCACAGCGCACTCAATGTCCGCACACCATTGCCCGGATTGTTACTGGCTGGGCAAGATGCCGCCAGCCTGGGAATTCAGGGCGCATTCATGGGCGGATTCATGGCGGCTGCATCGATTGAACGCAGATTGTGGAGGAAGATGCATAGCTGACGTTGAAATTCTTGATAGAAAATCGAACTTCCGTTTTGGGTTGTCTTTTTCCGGAAGGAGAAATGACAATCGTGCGGCAGCTGACCGGTTGAGATCACCGGTGTAATTCAGACGTTCAAAGTTTGGTGATAAGGGCGTAATCCGGCCAATAAGAGTCAGTCGCTACAGGCTGGCCTGCGGCAAAATTTTTGCACCATGGAGATCGGCTGCGTGTCATTGGCAGAATTACGTGGTTGCTATTCAACTCGACCCAGTCCATGATGCATTAGCGAAGTTTCATCGTTTCCAACTTCATGACGTTGCAAGTCGCTATGTCTATGATGTTTATGCCTGGTCGGAAGCTGGAAGTATTCTCTTTTTCGACATAATTTAGACGCATACAAAGAATGAATACACCGGATAATCGCCGTATCGTGAAGGAGTTGCTTGCCTTTGCAGGTTGCTTCTTTTTGGGTATCGTTGTTATTCCATTAATTGTAATAACATTTTTCGATGCCAATTCAACATACAAAGATGTCTTGGATTCGTTTTTCATAAACCCCCAAATGGGAGCATGGGGTATCGCAGTATCTCCTTATATTTTTTATCTACTCATTAAATCCATTCTTTAGATCGATATAACAATCCGCGTTTCAGCCGCTGCAGTTGCAGGTGTGCCCTTTTTTGCGTCCATGCGCGAGTTCCTCTTCGACGATGTCGCTATGTTCATGACTGCAACCTTCACTGGCTGACCTCACACGACCCTCAAGGAAAGCTGCCACTGCCAATTCAGGAACGCTTTCTTCAGTGGACACTACCCGAACACCGCGTGCTCCCAGGTGGCGGATAAAGCCTTCGCCCGCACCGCCGGTGATCAACACATTCATTCTGTCGAGAGGGTGTACGGCGCCATGATCGTAGCCATGGATAGCCATATTTGCTTCAAGATCAAGTCGCCCGACTTCGCGTGGCGTTTCTCGTCCATCGGCTTCAAATATAATGAAGCGACGAGCCCGGCCGGCATGGCCGGTGACGGTACGAAAATTCTGGCTGCTGACGGCTATACGCATGGGTGTACCCTTGTTGCAATTCATTCGGGTGGATCGGATATTGCGAGCATGGTAAGTGCTGTTCATACAGTTGTCTGTGATAAAGGTCACACCCTCATCGTTGGATTAAAATAGTACGATGGAAATACCGATGTTCGCCGGAAACTGGACCGGACGGCCCATAGATGGAATTCGATTCTGAGGTTAGTGCGAATTAACGACAGCAAACCCCAGATGGCAATCATTCATGACGAAGAATCCAAAAGGCTATTTTGGTCGCTTGCTGTGATCCGCTTACGCCGGCTGCAGGGTTGCTTAAGATCATAGCCGACTGTCTTTCCGGGTCGTTAGCAGAACTTGGCGAATGCTACTTTCAGGCATCGAACTTGATACTATGAAGTTGTGTTTATTGCCATAACGGGGTTTATTAAACATTATTGAATATGAATCCACTCATCACAACAAGCCAGATGCAAGAACTCCTGAATAGTGGCGCGCTGGTATTGATTTGCGATTGCCGCTTTGATCTGGCCGACGTATCGGCCGGACGGGAAGCTTACGCAAAGGGCCACCTTCCGGGCGCTATTTATGTCGATCTGGATAACGATCTATCCGGTACCAATACCGGGAAGAACGGACGCCACCCGCTGCCGGAACCCGATCATTGGGCAACGACAAGGCAACGCCTGGGCATGGCCCCCAATTTCCACGTGATTGCCTACGACAGCCAGGGCTCGGCCTTTGCCAGCCGCTTGTGGTGGATGTTGCGGGCAATCGGTCATGGCAGGGTGCAGGTGCTGGATGGCGGACTGGAATCCTGGAAGGGACAGCTCAGCACGGAGATACTTGCCCCTGCCCCGCTTGAAAACAAACCGAAGACCGCGGCGTACCAAGGATTGATTCTGGTCGATGCGGTCCTCGATAATCTTGCATCGCAACGCAAAACCATCATCGATGCGCGCTCGCCCGATCGCTTTCACGGACAAAACGAAACGCTCGATCCGTTGGCAGGACATATTCCCGGCTCGCTGAACCGCTTTTTCAAGAACAATCTGGAAGGCAGCGAATTCAAATCCCCTGAAATTCTTGGCAAGGAATTTTCCGAATTGCTGGGAAACATCCATGCATCCGACGTGATTCATTCTTGCGGCTCCGGCGTAACCGCATGCGTCAATCTGTTGGCCATGGAACAGGCGGGGCTAGTCGGCTCTATTTTATATGCGGGCAGCTGGAGCGAATGGTGCGAAGATCCCAAGCGCCCAGTTGGGCGATAAATTCCCTAACAAAAAATTCCCGTGAATAATCGGTCGGCCGCAATCCGCCGAAATGCCTGGCTTACTGTATGAGTCCTTTATACAGGAACAACGCGTAGACCGCGATAAGACCGAAGCCGACCGTGCGCGGGACTCTGCCGAGGATGCTGATGCACAGGAAATGAACCACACCCGCGCCGAGGATGATGAAGGCCCCCATCTGGAAGAAAGCAGGAACGTGTATCGGTTTGAACACCGCGAACAGGCCGATGCACATCGGGATGCAGATATGCCCGTCGCCGACCTGGGAAGTCATCACGATGTCCTGCCTGCCGATACGCGTGTAATAAAGCGCGAGAATTGCATTTGGCACGACCATCAGCAGGCCGCTGAACCAGCCGAGCTTGGCAAAGCTCAGATATGGACTATTATTGGTCGAAACCCAGTCCACCAGATGGTTGACCGAATAGTACACGCCGTAGGCGCTGACTCCGAGCAGCACAATGTCAATCAGCAGCGACCAGTGGAACCCCTTGTTTTTGCGGATGTTGTCCTTGAGCACCTCGAACACGTGCAACACCTGCCAGAACAGAAACAGGCCGATCAGCACCAGACCGTCGTAGAAGTCCAGCACCCGGTCCTTGGCCAGCGCCCACAGCGTGCCGGTGAACAGGAACAGCGCAATCAGCGTGAACAACAGGTTCAGCCGGTTGATGCGGTGAAATTCCGCGTGCGCCCTTTTCTGCTTCGAGCCGCCCTTCAGGGCCACGGCCACCGAACCAAAAATGGCGGCCAGACCGAGGATCAAGGTCAGGTTGGTGACATTGTTGACGAGACAGTTCTCGATGACCAGTCCGCCATTTTTGGCCGAACTGCTCATCACATAAGCGAACACGAGATTGGGGAACCCTGAGCAGTAGGGCATGATCAGTGTGCCGAGAACGGTGCCTTCGAAGCCCTTGCCCTCCATCGCATGCAGACGCCAGATCATCATCAGGCTTGCAGTCAGGAACACGGCAAGCAGCGTCAATGGATGTACAAGATATCCCTGGATAGTTGCGATAGAGATGTTCACGGCCGCCATGCGTAATGGTGAGCCTCAATTCTAACCTGCCTGAGGAAAAATCCGGCATGCTTGAATTCTGGCAATGCTCGCCGCAACATCCACCGGGTGAGTGCTTTCCTTGCCTGCTTTAGGTAAACTGTGCACCTTCTCTATTATGCGTGTCGCCATGAAAAACACCCCAACTCTCCAGGCCAACGAGGCCGCCGAGCGCATCGTTCAATATTTCCAGGCCAATGGGTTTGCCGGCATTTCCGAGGCACTCATCATCCGGATACGCCCGAAGGGAGGCGACCGGTCGGAGATCGAGACGGCTTTCGAAGCCGCGCATGAACAGGAAATGCCGCCCCCTGTGCAGCAGTATTTCGAGATACGCCCGTTCGGGCATTACTCGGGTTTTCGCAGCTTTGACGAAGCGAAATCAGCCATACAATCCGATTTTACCGAAGCACTGCGCATGGAAATTCCAAGGGTATACTTCGATCCGCCCCCGGTCGTGACCGACGATGCAATGGCGAGCGGTACCAAATACGACGTACTGATGAAGATCACCGACAATATCGATGGGTACGCTATCGCCATTCTGCTGAATGATCCGGAAGCGTCGTTCCTTGAATATATCGGAACGCACCATGGCGACGACTGGCGGCAAATCATCGGTAATCTGGAAATCACGACATCCTCCCTGGCTTCTGAAATCAGCCTGTTCTGACAAGCAGATCAATTCGATCCCTGACTTGCAGGCTGTTAATATCAGTACCACTGGATTGCCGACGTTGCCCCAAGGAATTTGATCGCCGAAAACGGCCGGGGTGTACTGTCTTAGGCAACCTCATAATTGAATGTTAGCCGCGGGTTGTGCAGAAAGTTCAGAAACAGAATGCCGCCGATCAATGAACCCAATTGGAGTCATTCATGAGGTCCTCATATCGCCCCCTGCTCTTGTTTTTACTCACGGCCTTTTCTTGTTTTGCCCAAGCCGGCGAACTGCGTAGCACGCTTCAAGACCAGAAAAGCGTCGCCGTGACGATCTATAACGAGAATCTTGCCCTGGTGAAAGACCAACGCAAAATTCTGGTCGGGGGCGGACAAAGCACATTGGCATTCCGTGATGTCAGCGCCCAAATACGCCCCGAGACGGCAATGCTCCGCAGCCTGACCAACCCAGGCATGCTGACCGTCCTCGAGCAGAATTTCGACTTCGACCTGCTTACCCCGCAAAAACTGCTGGATAAATATGTGGGCAAGACAGTCAACATCGTACGCACCAACCCCGTGACCGGCGCAGAGACTTCAGAACAGGCGCTTATTCTGGCCACAAGTCAGGGTGTGGTGATGAAGATCGGCGATCGCATCGAGACAGGCATTCCGGGACGCATCGTTTATCCAGACGTACCGGCCAACCTGCGCGACAGGCCGACCCTGGTCATGCTGCTCAACAACAACGGGGCATCGCAGCAGGATGTGGAACTGTCCTATCTTACCGGTGGATTGGCATGGAAGGCTGACTACGTTGCCGAACTGAACGCGGCGGATGACAATCTCGACCTTTCAGCGTGGGTGACACTGACGAATACAAGCGGCGCGAGTTATAACAACGCCAAACTGCAATTGGTGGCAGGCGATGTGAACCAGGTACGCAATCAGATGCAATTTGCTCCCGCCATAAAGG
>JBAUQH010000156.1:0-34056 GCA_049580605.1 Gallionella sp.
GTTTGCCATAAGCACAGCTGGTTTGGTTCGTTGGAACAGAACTGGTTGGCGGGTGGCATCAGGAGAATGAAATAAAATGGCGTATCAATGCCGAACTGCTGGATAATTTTCGCCGCGTAAAGGCATACTGCAATCCTTCAAAGTTCACGCCCTAAGACCGGAACGAATCTTTCATTAACGGCTTAAGGACAAGCATTCAGCAAGTTCACATAGCAACTTTACGCCAAATGGAGTCTGTCAACGCATGATCCTGTCTTTTGACAAGTCAGAATCCGACCCAGCCGGTGCATATTCCTAAAGCTTTCCCCCGGTTGTGGATTTGAGGCGTCGCCGATCCGGCGGTCATGATCTGACAATTATCGTCCGTGCTTTGCCATAGCCTACGCGGACACGCCAAGCAGATCCCGCGCAAGTTGAACCCTACAGCATCTATCTTTCTACCGAGGGGCGTTGCACCCCTTCTGTCTGGTTACGTCAAGCGGTTCCTGGGGCGGGTTGCTGATCGGAAGGTGCAAGGGTATATACCTTAATAATTTTGGGTCGCGCGTTGTTTGACTGCAGAATCCGCAAAACGGTTGCCCGAGCAATTGATCCGCAATTAAAGCTCCAATCGGAGCTTTATAGACGTGTATTATGAAACATGAATAGCTGGTCGGTGCCAAAAGCCACCTTTCGCTTGTACGTTCTAATAGCGGTAATATTTATATGCTGTATTCAGTTCAAACCATTATTGATTCTGTCCGCCGTGAAGATACATAAACTGCATAAGTCCTTTTCCATGATACGCGAGTTCCATCTCGCCGACTGGTTTACGCTGGCAAACGCTGTCTGTGGCACGGGGGCGTTGTTCTCCATGCTGACGTACCTGCAAACGACCGGCGTCGTCCATGTCTACCTGGCTTGCGGGATGGTACTTGCCGCATTAGTCTTTGATGTCCTGGATGGGCGGATTGCCAGGTGGCGACAGCAGACTTCAGCAATGGGCCGCGAGCTCGACTCGCTCGCTGATGTCATCTCCTTCGGCGTGGCGCCGGCCGTGATCGGCTACGGTTGCGGCATGCAGGGCTTATACGACCGGATTGTCCTGGCCTATTTTGTGGCATGTGGAGTATCCCGCTTGGCACGCTACAACATCACGGCAAACGCACTGTCCGATGGCGAAAGCAAAGTGAAATACTTCGAGGGAACGCCCATCCCAACGTCGATTCTGTTGGTGCTGTTGTTGGCCTGGGCCGCTTCACAGGGTGCATTAGGCGAGTCTCTATGGTTCGGACAGGTCATGCTGGTTGGCTTTACGCTTCATCCGCTGGTACTAGTATTCGCGATTTCCGGCTCACTGATGGTCAGCCGCTTACGGTTTCCGAAGATCTGAGCTGCGCGTTACTAATGCCTGCTTTGCGGCTATTTGGCTGAAGGCTTTTGGATAGCCTGTTTCAAGCGTAGAAGTTCTGCTCTGTGTCGATAAGAGGCAGATGCCGCGAGAACGCGGCATCTGTGAATAATTGAATATTTTGAATATGTAGTTCGAATTTACTTCACCTGAGCGCCGCCGTGTTGCGCAGCCGGTTCAGGGGTAGCCCGATAAATAGGTTCGAGCAAGCGGCCGCGAAGCGGGTCTTGCGAGTTCAGCAGCCACAGACCAGTCGAGCAACGCAGCGCACCCGAGGGGCGGCCGACCGCAGGCGATTTCTTCAGATTTCTTTTCTTGGCAAGACAAGAATTGCAATCGTCGAAATTACCTGCCTTCTGGCTGCGCCAGCAAACAACACTAACTGAGTTATTGGTAAATTCTGCCGGGCAACCCGCGGCGACGTTGACTCGTATTTGGGCCATCTTCCTTCGACTTGGCCATTCGGCTACGCTGCCAAAAGACGAATGGCAAGTCGCGGGTTATCGCACGAACGGCCAAATTCAACTACCCATTCGCCCCGAACATCATCCTCTTGGCAACAAACTTCTTCGCAAACGGCAGGCAGTCAAGCGCTGTAAGCGCTGCGGCGCGGCCGGCGCTGACCAGCGGCACGTCGTTGGAGAACAGCCGCACCAGCCCGTCGGTAAAGCGTATCCCGGCTTCGCGGTCGGTGCGGCGTTCCGCTCGGTAGGCGGCGAGCATCGCTTCGCTACCCAGTTCCTCCGGCCTGGCTTCGAGTATTTTCCGGGACAGTTCCCACGCGTCGCGCAGCCCCATGTTGAAGCCCTGTCCGGCAACCGGATGCAGGGTTTGTGCGGCATTGCCGAGCAGCACGACATGCGGCATCGGAGTCTGTTGCGGTGCGCGCCTCAACCCGAGCGGAAAGCAGCTGCGATTGCTCACGGTCAGGAATTTACCGACACGGTCGCCGAAGTGCAGGTGCAGTTCATGCAAAAACTTTGCGTCGTCCCAGGCCAGCATTTCCTTCGCTGCCTGGTGCGTCGCGGTCCAAACCAGTTCGTAGCCCTCTTTGAACGGCAACAGCGCCAGCGGCCCCTGCGGTGTGAAACGCTCGAATGCGGTATTGGCTTGCGGCGCGGAACTGGTGATGTGGGTAATCAGCGCGCTTTGTCCGTACTCGCGCACTTTCGGCGGGAATTGCTGCGCCAGCAGCTTGCCGCCGTCGGCGACCACTGCGAGACGGGTCTGCAGCATGTGCTCGGCGCCGTCCTGCTGATAGCCGATTGCGGCTTGATCGGCTTCGCTTGCAAGACGGGTGACGCTGGCGCCGGTGATGTATTGAAATTCCCGGCTCCCTTCCCCCGCACAGCTGCGCTTTCCTCTCCCGCTTGCGTGAGAGGGGGCAGGGGAGAGAGTAAGTTGCAGTGCAGCAGTCAATGCATCCTGCAGCGCCGGATAAGGCAACACATAGCCGAGGTCCGGCACGTTCAGTTCATCGGCCTGCAGCACCGCGCGGCCGAAGCTCTGCTTCTGCGAGATGTGTATCGTACGTATCGACGATACATCTTGCAGTGCATTCCATACCCCGAGCCGGTTCAGCACCAGCCGGCTGCCGTAGGATAGTGCCAGTGCGCGCGCATCCCGGCTCGAGGCACCGGCCGGCCGCGCTTCCAGCACGCAAACCTTCAGCCTGCTATCGCGCAATGCCAGCGCCAGCGCTGCTCCGACTGGTCCGCCCCCTATGATGGCGATGTCGTATTCGGTGTTCACGATTTTCTCATCAGCGCTTCGATATCCGCCACCGATTTCGGCGCGGCATCGGTCAACACTTCATTGCCTTGCGCGGTGATCAGCACATCGTCTTCGATGCGGATGCCGATGTTCCACAGCGACATCGGCACATCATCGGAAGGGCGGATGTAGCAACCCGGTTCGACGGTCAGCACCATGCCTGGCTGCAGGGGGCGCCAGTCATCGCCGATCTTGTAGTCGCCGACATCGTGCACGTCCATACCCAGCCAGTGGCCGGTGCGGTGCATGTAGAATCGCCTGTAGCTCCCGCTTTCCAGCACTTCATCCACGCTGCCGTGGCACAGCTTGAGGTCGATGAAACCCTGCGCCAGCACGCGCAGCGCTGCATCGTGCGGCGCGTTCCAAGGCTGTTCCGGGATTGCTGCGGCAATCGCAGCTGCCTGGGCGCCCAGCACGATTTCGTACACGTCCTTTTGCTCCGCGCTGAATTTTCCGCCGACCGGAAAGGTGCGCGTGATATCCGAGGCATAGCCGTCCAGTTCGCAGCCCGCATCGATCAGCAGCAGATCGACATCGCGAAGCTTGGCATTGTTGCCCACATAGTGCAGCACGCAGGCATTCGCGCCGCCGGCGACGATGGAGGTGTAAGCGGGGTGGCGCGCACCGCGGCTGCAGAATTCGTGCAGCAGTTCCGCCTCGACCTGGTACTCGAACATGCCGGGGTGTGTGAAACGCATCGCGCGCCTGTGGGCGGCCGTGGAAATCGCGGCGGCGCGGCGCATGATGCCCAGTTCGTGGCTATCCTTGAACAGCCGCATTTCGTTGAGCAGCGCGCGCACGTCGCGAACCTGGTCCGGCGCGCGGATGCCGCTGCGGGATTTTTCCTGCACCGCACCGCGCAAGCCGAGAATGCGCTGGTCCCACACGGCGTAGAGGCCGAGCGGGTAATATAGCGCCGACTGGTTGCCGATCAACTCGGTCAATTTCTCGTCCAGTTGTTCGACCGGATAGGACGCGTCGAAGCCGAACTGCTCCCGTGCCGCATCGGGGCCGTAGCGGTGGCCGTCCCAGATTTCCCGTTCCAGATTCTTTTCGCGGCAGAACAGGATCGATTGCGCGCCGGCGCTTTGACCGGATCCGGCTACCAGCACCAGCACCGCTTCAGGCTCGGTGAAACCGCTCAGGTAATAGAAATTGCTGTCGTGCCGGTAGTCATAGTGCGTATCGGCATTGCGCGCGACTTCCGGCGCGGTGGGGATGATCGCAATGCCGTGCTGCATGCTCTTCAGCAAACGGGCGCGGCGTTCGGCATAGATTGTCGTATTCATCGTCATGGCGCATTCTGCAGCGTCGCAACCTGCCTGTCGAGTTCGGCGAGTCGCTGCGGTGTGCCGACATCCACCCACAACCCCGCATGGTGCTCGCCGCTGACCTTGCCGAGTGCGACCTGTGCGCGCAACAATGGGGCCAACGGCGCGGTGCTGCCGCGCGGGATGCCGGCGAACAGCGTTGGCTGGTAAATGCCGATTCCGCTGAAAGTCAGCCGCAAACCGTTGCGCTTTGCGATTCGTCCATTTTGCAGCAGGAAATCCCCGCTTGGGTTATGGGCGGGATTGTTCACCAGAACCAGGTGCGCGGTATCGCCGCCTGGTTTCAGCGCGGCAGCGTGCTGGTGCAGGCCGGCAAAATCGTAGTCGCAGAATATATCGCTGTTTACGACAGCGAAAGGTCCGTCGGCAAGCATGGGCAAAGCATTTGCGATGCCGCCCGCGGTTTCCAGCGCATGTGCCTCGGGTGAATACCGTATGCGCGCGCAGAAGCGGCTGCCGTCGCCCAGTGCCTGCTCGATTTGCACGCCGAGATGGGCATGGTTGATCACCAGCTCGGATATGCCGGCTTTGACCAGCTTCTCGATATGCCAGACGATCAGCGGTTTGCCGGCAACTTCCAGCAATGGTTTTGGGGTGAGATCGGTCAACGGTCGCATACGCTCGCCGCGGCCGGCGGCCAACAGCATTGCCTTCAAAATGTGTAGCCCTCCCTGCTGATTTTCGGCTCCAGTGTATCGAGCAGGTTCAGCAACGGTTTCAGGTCGATATAGCGCGCACAGGCCGCGCGCAGATACGACATGACCAGCGGCAGGTCCTTCAGGTAACCGTCCTTGCCGTCGCGGTGGTATAGCCTCGCGAAGATGCCCAGCACCTTGAGGTGGCGCTGCACGCCCATCCATTCGTAGTCGCGGTAAAACGCGGAGAAGTCGTCGTGCACCGGCAGGCCGGCCTTTCTCGCCTTTTCCCAGTAGCGGATCAGCCAGTCAATGATATCGGCTTCCTCCCAGCGGATATAGGCATCCTTGAACAGCGATACGAGGTCGTAGGTGATCGGGCCGTATACCGCATCCTGGAAATCCAGTATTCCGGGATTTTTTTCCCCGAGCTTCATCAGGTTGCGGGAATGGAAGTCGCGGTGCACATAGACGCGCGGCTGGGCGAGGATGTTCTCGATGATGCGCGCGAACACGGTTTCCATCCGGGACTTTTGTTCCTCGCTGAGCGCCGCGTTGAGATGCCTGGCGATATACCAGTCGGGAAACAGGCGCATCTCGCGCATCAGCAGGGCCTCGTCGTAGGGCGGCAACTCGTGGTCGCGCGAGGCAAGCTGGATATCGATCAGCGCATTGGTGGCATCGCCGTAAAGCCACTTGGCTACACCGGTTTCTGCGCCGGTCAATGCCTGCAGATAGGTGGTGTTGCCGAGGTCGGACAACAGCAGGAAACCCTGTTCCAGGTCCTGCGCATACACGTGCGGCACATGTGTTCCTGCATCCTCAAACAGTTTGGAAATATGCACGAAAGGGCGGCAGTCCTCGCGTTGCGGCGGGGCATCCATCACAATTAGCGATCCAGCCTGCTGTGCGGCGTCTTGCAAATCAGTCTGCTCGATCCCGTTGAACCGTCCATGGCTTGCCTGATGATTTTGAAACGTGATGCGGAAATAGCGCCGGAAGCTGGCGTCGGCCGAAGCGGGGGCAAGCGTAAATTGTTCACCGGGGAACAGGCTGTGCAGCCACACGGAAAGTTGTTGCTGGCGTTGCATAACGGGCTCTCATGGGGACTTGATGATAAACTTGCGGGAGTTTAACACCATACTATTTGCTGCGCGTTATGCGGTTTCGATTCACATACCCTTTCATTGTGCTGATGTTTTGCGTTGCGCAGCATTCCTACGCGGATACCGACCTGCCTGATGCACATCGGGACACGCAACCCGCAGCACCGTCGAAAAAAGACAAGGAAGGACCGGCCGTGATCGAAGCCGACAAGCTGGTCGGCAAAGCAAACGACCGGATCGAGGCGACCGGTAATGCGACGATAAGCCAGGACGGGAAATCGATCCGTGCCGACACCCTGCTGTTCAATCAGCGCACCCATGAACTTGACGCGCGCGGGTCGGTGATGCTGAAACAGGATGGCACAACCATGAGCGGGCCTCACCTGCTGTTCAATCTGGACGAAAGCAGCGGAACCATGGAGCAGCCGCAATACTATCTGAAGGAAAACAACGCACGCGGTTCGGCGGATAAGCTCCAGATACAGGATCGCCTGCACTACACCCTGGACGAAGCCAGCTATACCACCTGCCCGGCGGGGAACCAGGACTGGGAGCTGAGCATGGGGCAATTGAATATAGACCGAGACCGGCAGGTTGGCGTAGCCCACAACGCGCTGGTCGAGTTCAAGGGCGTCCCGATCCTCTATTCCCCATGGATGGACTTCCCGCTGAACAACCAGCGCAAGTCGGGATTCCTGTCTCCGATATTCGGCGGAACGAGCACCGGGGGCAGCGAGATCACACTGCCGTTCTACTGGAACATTGCGCCCAACTTTGACGCGACGATTGCGCCCAGGGAAATGTCCAAGCGCGGCTTGATGCTGAACAACGAATTTCGCTATCTCGAGCCGGGTTATCACGGCAATCTGGAAGTCGACGTGCTACCCAGCGACAAAATTACGCAAAGCAGCCGTTCCTTTTTCAGCATCAAACACGACCAGACGCTTGGAAAAAACCTGAACGGTTTTCTGAATTACTCGCGCGTCGGGGACGACAATTATTTCCGCGATCTGGGCAATGCGATCAACACCACCTCGCAGGTCAACCTGTTGCAGGAGGGCGGTGTCAGCTATGGCGGGGACTGGTGGGACGGAATGGCTCGCGTGCAGCATTACCAGACCCTGCAGGACCCGGCTGCGCCGATTGTCGTGCCCTATGCCCGCGCGCCGCAATTGACCCTGGATGCACAAAAAAACTACACCGGCACAAACATCGGTTTTACCGGCGAGATCGTGAATTTCACCCATCCTACCCTGGTGAATGCCACGCGCCTGGTGGTTAACCCCAGCGTCAGCTATCCGCTGGTCAGTACTCCGGCATATTATTTGACGCCGAAGGTGTCGCTGCATAGCGCGTATTACGCGTTGGGTGCGAACAATACCGGAACGGTGTCGGACATGTCGAGCACGCTCCCCATTTTCAGTCTGGACAGCGGCATCGCGCTCGAGCGCGAGGGAAAAATGTTTGGCAGCGGCTACATCCAGACGCTGGAACCGCGCGCATTCTATGTTTATATACCCTACAAGGACCAGTCCCAACTGCCGAATTTCGACACGGTGCAGGCCGATTTCAGTTTTGCCCAGATGTTCATGGAGAACCGGTTTTTCGGCAACGACCGGGTCGGCGATGCGAACCAGCTCACGCTGGCGCTGACCTCGCGCCTGCTGGAACAGCAAAGCGGAGCGGAACGCCTGAAAATGCTGATCGGGGAACGGGTCAGCTTTACGGCACCCCAGGTCAATCTGGTTGCGCCTGCGACCACCACCAACAAGTCGGATATTTTGCTGGCGCTTTCCGGGCGTATCAGCCGCCGCTGGTCGCTGGACAGCGAGCTGCAATTCGACCCCAATCAATCCCAGGTCCAGCATTACAATGCCGCGGCGCATTATCGTCCGGAGCCCGGCAAGGTGCTGAATTTTGGCTACCGCTTTTCACGCGGAACCTACGGCGCGCTGATTCCGGGGGGCGCGCCGGTCACGCCCACCGGTTACACCACCCTGAACGGAATCACTTATCCCACCATAGGCGGCGTGCCCTACACCCTGATCGGCGGGGTCCCTTACGCGGTTGATACCGGCGGGCTGCGCCAGGTCGATATATCGACGCAATGGCCGATATACGGCCGCTGGTTCGGCGTGGGCCGCTGGAACTATTCGCTGCAGGACTCCAGAATTCTGGAGGCGATCGGCGGGCTTGAGTATAATCAGGACTGCTGGTTGCTGCGTCTGGTGGCGCAACGCTTTGCGACTGCAACACAACAATCCAATACCGGATTCTTCGTGCAGCTGGAGCTGAACGACTTTGTCAAAGTCGGTTCGGATCCTCTGGATCTGCTCAAGCAGAGCGTGCCCGGCTATACGAAATTGAATGACAAGGCAGCCATTCGATCCCCGCAGGAAATGCCCTGATGACTGAAAGAAACGAATGCAAATAAAAACCCTTATGATGTGTTGTGTGTTGATTGCGGCCCAGGCCGCATTTGCGGCAGATAGTCCGCCCGCCAAACCTGCTGTGGCAACAACGACACTGGCGGGGAAATCCCAGCCGTCCCAGGGTCCGCTGCAGCAGCTTGGGGATATCGATTCGGTGGTAGCGGTGGTCAACGACGATGTGATTACGCGTTATGAGCTTGATGATCGCATTCATGACGTGGTTCGCCAGTTGCAAAGACAGAACACCCCGCTGCCGTCCATGGATGTGCTGCAAAAGCAGATTCTGGATCGCATGATTACCGACATGCTGCAGCGGCAATATGCCAAGGATACCGGCGTGCGGGTGGACGATTCACAGCTGGACCAGGCGATTACCCGCATTGCGCAACAGAATAAATTTCCATCCCTGGCGGCATTTCGCGCCAAGCTGGAGGCCGACGGGGTGAATTACAAGAAATTCCGCGAAGAAATTCGCAGCGAAATCATTTCCACGCGGTTGCGCAAACGCGAAGTGGAAAGCAAGATCATGATCAGCGACAAGGAAGTGGACGACTATCTCGCCAACAAGGCCAGGCTGGGCAGCGAGGGAGAGGAGTTCCATCTTGCCCATATCCTGGTGGTGGTGCCAGAGCAGGCTAGCGCCGAAAAAATCCAGGCTGCGCACGCGCGGGCCGAGCAGGCGCTGGCCAGAATTAATGCCGGTGCGGATTTTGCACAGGTGGCAGCAAGTGTTTCGGATGCCAAGGACGCACTGAAAGGCGGCGATCTGGGCTGGCGTTCCGGCGACACCATCCCCCCGCTGTTTATGGACCAGCTGCAAAAAATGAAGCCGGGCGATACTTCTGCGCTGCTGCGCAGCTCAAGCGGCTTCCATATCCTGAAACTGCTGGGCAAGCGCAGCGCGAATGCACCGGTCGTGATCACGCAAACCCATGTCCGGCATATCCTGATCAAGACCAGCGAAATCATGCCTGATGCTGAGGCCAAAAAACGCATCTTGGAAATCAAGCAGCGCATAGAGGCCGGTGCGGATTTTGCCGAGCAGGCCAGAAGATATTCCCAGGACGGCAGCGCGCAGCAGGGCGGCGACCTGGGGTGGATTTCCCCCGGGGAGACTGTGCCCGAATTCGAGGAGGAGATGAACAAGTTGAAACCGGGCCAGCTGGGCGTGGTTCAGTCGCAATTCGGCTGGCATCTGATCCAGGTGCTGGCACGCCGCAATGCCGATGTCAGCGAGAAACAGAAGCGCGAGCAGGCACGCATCGCGATCGGCACGTTCAAATCGGACGAGTTGTTCCAGGACTGGTTGCGCCAGCTGCGCGACCGGGCATTCATCGAATACCATCTGGACACGAACAAGTAAGCAGTGAATTCCGCTTCGCATCGTGCGCCACTGGTTGTTACCCCGGGTGAACCGGCAGGAATCGGCCCGGATCTGTGCGTGCAGCTTGCTGCCACCCCGCCTGATATTCCGCTGATTGTCATCGCCGACAAATTTCTGCTGCAGCAACGCGCGGCGCAGCTCTATATTCCGCTGCAAATCCTGGATTACCCGGGTTCGCGGCAAAGGGACATCCAGCCCAATTCCCTGACGGTCATCCATGCGCCGCTTGCCGCGGCATGCCGGCCCGGCGTTCTGGACGCGGCGAACAGCGAATATGTGCTGGCGACGCTGCGCCGTGCGGCGCAAGGCTGCATGGCAGGCGAATTCTCCGGCATGGTCACCGCGCCGGTGCACAAGGGCGTCATCAACGATGCGGGTATCGGTTTCTCAGGCCACACCGAATTTCTCGCCGAGCTGACCGGTACGAGACAAGTCGTGATGATGCTGGTCGGCGGTGGCCTTCGCGTCGCGCTGGCAACCACGCATCTTCCGCTGAAAGACGTGCCTGCGGCGATTACCGCCCCATTGCTGGAGGATGTGCTGAGAATTCTCCAGCATGACTTGCAGCACCGCTTCGGTATCACCGGGCCGCGCATACTGGTGGCGGGCCTGAATCCCCATGCCGGCGAGGGCGGATATCTGGGCCGTGAAGAGATCGAGGTGATGATTCCGGTGCTGGACAAATTGAGAGCAGGGGGGATGAACGTCAGCGCGCCGCTGCCAGCAGACACCCTGTTCACCCCCCACAAACTGGCCCAATGCGACTGCGTGCTCGCGATGTATCACGATCAGGGCCTGCCGGTTTTGAAGAATGTCAGCTTCGGGCAGGGCGTGAACGTGACGCTTGGCATGCCCATCATTCGTACTTCGGTGGATCACGGCACGGCACTCGAACTCGCGGGAACCGGGAATGCGGACGGCGGCAGCCTGCTCGAAGCGATCAGGCTCGCCGACCAGATGTCGAAAAACCAGACCACGGAATATGGACCGGCTTAGGGAAGCGGGAAATAATGCCTGCGTTGTCAAACGCGATTCGTGCCAGCCTGCACACGGTTTCAGGCATCCGCGTTTCAGGCATCCGCGATGAGCCATCAGGCCAAGAAACGCTTCGGCCAGAATTTTCTCGTCGATGATAATATCATCAGTGACATCATTTCGGCGATCAGGCCCGGGCCGGGCGACAACATGGTCGAGATCGGACCGGGCCTGGGCGCATTGACCCGGCCGCTGCTGAAGATCCTGGATCACCTGCATGTGGTGGAGATCGACCGCGACATCATCGCGCGGCTGGGGCGCGATTACCCGCAGCGCGGCCCGGAAGCGAAACTGATCATCCATGCGGGGGACGCGCTGGGTTTCGATCTTGCAGCCCTGCCCGCCCCGCTGCGCATTGTCGGAAACCTTCCCTACAACATTTCATCGCCATTGCTGTTCCACTTTGCCGCGAGCGCCGGCCGCATACGCGACATGCATTTCATGCTGCAGAACGAAGTGGTCGAGCGCATGGTGGCCGGGCCATCCACGCCGGCATACGGAAGGCTGTCGGTGATGCTGCAATACCGTTTCGGGATGGAAAAATTGTTTGACGTGCCGCCCGAGTCCTTTCGTCCGGCACCCAAGGTGGATTCCGCGATCGTGCGGATGATTCCTTTGCCGGGGGGAGAGATAGAAGTGCACAACGAGAAATTGTTTGCCGCGATCGTCAGGACGGCCTTCGGGCAGCGGCGCAAGACGCTCAGGAATACGCTGCGCAGCTATCTGGACGAAGCGGATTTTCAAAGGCTGGGGATCGATCCCCAATTGCGCGCCGAAAATCTGGCGGTGGCGGACTTTGTCGGGGTGGCGAATTACCTCGATGCAAAGCCGGAAGTTTCCTGACCGCGTGAATGAAAGTCCGGTCCGGGGCAAAGCACGGGCGTCAACCCTTCTTCTGGATCAGTTCGATCTTGTAGCCGTCGGGGTCTTCCACAAAGGCAATCACCGTGCTGCCGTGTTTCATCGGTCCCGCTTCGCGCACCACCTTGCCGCCGAGTTCCCTGATCTTATTGCACGCTGCGTAGGCATCTTCGACCGCGATGGCGATATGGCCGAAAGCATTGCCAAATTCGTATTTTTCGACGCCCCAGTTGTGCGTCAGTTCGATCACCGCGCCGCTGGCTTCATCGGTGTAGCCTACGAACGCAAGCGTGAATTTTCCGTCCGGGAAGTCGTTGCGGCGCAGCAATTTCATGCCGAGCACCCCGGTATAGAAAGCGAGTGATTTTTCCAGGTCAACCACGCGCAGCATGGTGTGAAGTATCCGCATCCCATGTTCTCCTTGTTGAATGCCTGATTGTATTCGGTAGTCGCCGTCATATGGGGTAAAATGTGCATACCACGCGCATATTAACCCTGGCCAAGACCATGTCCGAATCGTTCCCGTTAGTAATGACTTTTTCCGCATCCGACCCGAGCGGCGGTGCGGGCCTGCAGGCTGACCTTCTGACAATTTCCAGCATGGGTTGCCACCCGTTGACGGTAGTCACCGCAATTACCGTGCAGGACACCAGCGGGGTGGACGATGTGCTGCCCATCGAACCGGAATGGGTGGCGGACCAGGCGCGTGCGATGCTGGAGGACGTGCCGGTAGCGGCTTTCAAGATCGGCCTGCTCGGCAGTGTGGAAAACATTGCTGCGATTGCCGAGATACTGGCCGACTATCCCGATATTCCGCTGGTGCTTGATCCTGTTCTGTCTTCCGGCCGCGGTGACGAACTGGCGAATGAGGACATGCTGGACGCGATGCGCGAGCTGCTGATCCCGCAGACGACCATCATCACGCCGAACAGCATGGAGGCACGGCGACTTGCGCTGGACGAAGACAATGATGAGGACGATCCGTCGCTGGAGGAATGCGCCCAACGGATATTGCACATGGGTTGCGAGTACGTGCTGATCACCGGAGCCCATGAACAGACACCCAAGGTCATCAACACGCTGTACAGCGAGCGCGGTGTCGTAAGCGCAGACAGCTGGGCACGCCTGCCGGGGATATACCATGGCTCCGGCTGCACGCTCGCATCGGCAATCGCGGCACTGATGGCTCAGGGCGTGGCCGCTCCGGAGGCGGTCAAGGAAGCACAGGAATACACCTGGCAAACCCTGAATGCAGGTTTTCGTCCCGGAATGGGTCAGCACATTCCGGATCGCCTGTTCTGGGCGCGCGGTGAAGAAGATGAGCAGCAGGAACGTCCCAATTAGGGGCCTGTATGCAATCACCCCGGACGAAGCGGATACCGCCGGGCTGGTACGCAAGGCAAGGCTGGCGTTATCCGGCGGGGCGCGGTTATTGCAGTACCGCAACAAGCTCGCAAGCGCGGAGCTGAAGCTCGAACAGGCAGTCGCACTGCGCGAACTGACCCGGGAATTTTCCGTTCCGCTGATCATCAACGATGATGCGTTGCTCGCCCGGCAGGTCGACGCAGATGGCGTTCATCTGGGTGGGACTGACGGCGGCCTGATCGAAGCTCGTGTATTGCTGGGCAGCGACAGGCTGATCGGCTTATCTTGCTATAATCGTCCGGAGCTCGCGTATCAGGCGGTTCGGCAAGGTGCGGATTACGTCGCGTTCGGCAGTTTTTTTGCCTCCACGGTGAAACCCGGTGCAGTGACGGCTACACCTGATTTATTGCGACAACTCCGCCGCGAGGTTGCGATTCCGCTGGTCGCCATTGGGGGGGTTACCGCCGAAAACGGAGCGCAATTGCTGCAAGCCGGCGCAGATGCGCTGGCTGTGATTTCCGCGGTATTCAATGCGGGTGATATACAGCAAGCCGCGCGGCAATTTGCAAATTTGAACTATTCTGAATCCAGTACGACAGACAGACCGACACAAAATGACCTCACACAATCAACAGCTTTTCGATGAATCCCGGAAATTCATACCGGGCGGCGTGAACTCGCCGGTACGCGCATTCCGTTCGGTCGGCGGCACGCCGTTGTTTATCGAGCGCGGGCAGGGCGCATATGTATGGGATGCGGATGGCAAGCGCTATACCGATTACGTCGGTTCATGGGGTCCGATGATCGTCGGGCACTGTCATCCCGAAGTGGTCAAGGCAGTACAGGACGCAGCAGCCCTGGGTCTGGGGTTTGGTGCGCCGACTGCATCCGAACTGGACATGGCGGGACTGCTGTGCAAGCTGTTGCCCAGCCTGGAAATGGTCCGGCTGGTGAGTTCCGGCACCGAAGCCACGATGTCGGCGATACGCCTGGCGCGCGGTTTTACCGGACGCAGCCGCATCATCAAATTTGAAGGTTGCTATCACGGCCATTCCGACGGCCTGCTGGTGAAAGCCGGTTCCGGAGCGCTGACCTTCGGGCAACCGAGTTCGTCGGGTGTGCCGGCAGAGATCGCCGCGCTCACCACGGTCCTCGACTATAACGATGCCGCAGGACTGGCGCGGGCCTTCGCCGACATGGGCAAGGAAATCGCGGCGGTGATTGTCGAACCGGTCGCCGGCAACATGAATCTGGTCGCGCCGAAACCGGAATTTCTCCAGGCTTTGCGCAAGCTGTGCACTGAATATGGCGCGGTACTGATCATAGACGAAGTGATGACCGGCTTCCGCGTCGGCTTGCAGGGTGCACAAGGCCATTACGGCATCAAGCCCGATCTGGTCACGCTGGGCAAGGTGATGGGCGGCGGCTTGCCGGCTGCCGCTTTCGGCGGACGGCGCGACATCATGCAGTATCTGGCCCCGCTCGGGCCGGTCTATCAGGCGGGAACGCTGTCCGGCAATCCGGTCGCGGTTGCGGCGGGAATGGCCACCTTGAAGCTGGTTCAAGCAAAAGGTTTTTATGAAAACATTTCAAGTCTGGCCAGACAACTTACCGAGGGATTGACTGCCAGTGCGCGCCAGCATGGCATCCCGTTCTGTGCGCAATCAATAGGCGGCATGTTCGGCCTTTATTTCAGCAAGACTTTGCCAACCGGTTATGCCGAGGTGATGGGTTGCGACAAGGATGCCTTCAATCGATTTTTCCATGCGCTGCTGGAGGCCGGCGTGTATCTCGCGCCATCGGCTTTCGAGGCGGGATTTGTCTCGGCCGCGCATACCGAATCCGATATTGCCGCAACCATAGATGCAGCGGACTTGATTTTCAAATCCTGGAAGTAATGGGCCTTTTTTCGCAAGCGGCATTTTTTACCACCGTCAATCACATCAGAGACCTGCCGCAGCATGGCGGCAGGGAAGTCGCATTCGTAGGCCGTTCCAATGCCGGAAAGTCGAGTGCGATCAATACGCTGGCGAACCATGTGCGGCTGGCCTATACCAGCAAAACGCCGGGACGCACCCAGCATCTGAATTATTTTTCCCTAGGGAACGATGGGGAGGGTAACAATAACTTTCTGGTGGATTTACCGGGTTACGGCTATGCCAAAGTGCCGCCAGAAAGCAAGCTCCACTGGGAAGGTTTGCTCAGTGAATATTTGCAAACGCGCAATGAGTTGTGCGGCCTGGTGGTGATCATGGATTCTCGTCATCCGTTGACCGAACTCGACGAGAACATGCTGGACTGGTTTGCGCCGACCGGCAAACCGGTGCATATCCTGCTTACCAAGTCAGACAAACTCAGCAGGCAACAAGCCACGCTGACTTTGAATCGGGTAAAATCGTATCTGGCCGAGCACTTTCCAAACTGTACCGTGCAACTGTTTTCCAGCCTAAAAAAACAGGGCGCGGAAGAGACGGAAGCCATGATAGCAAACTGGTTTGCAGGAAAATCCAAAATGCCTGATGTAACTACTAGCCATTCCACTAGCCACCAAAAAAACGGTGACCAAGTGGCTGGTTATAAGCCGGACTAGGCGCAGGAAAATAATCATAGCGCCGCATACATGGCGATATGCAAGCAAGATTTTTTCCAGAGCAACACAGTATGGCGACGAGGTTTGAGTTATGCGGGCAAAAAAATGCCCCCTGCCAAAGGGGGAGGCAGGGGGCAAAGTCTCAACAGAGTTAAGACACACGCTCAGGGAGGAGAAACGTGGAATGACTCACATCATTCAGGCAATAAGATAAGCAATATCTGAATTAGTTCCAAAAAAATTACTTTCGTAGGAAAAATCATGCAAACACTAGGGCAGTACCCTCACAAACGCATGCGGCGAATGCGCCATGATGGCTTTTCGAGAGACTTGATGCGTGAGTATGCGCTTACGACAGCCGATTTAATCTACCCGGTTTTCGTGCTGGACGGCAGCAACAGGGTCGAGGATGTGAAGTCGATGCCGGGGGTGCAGCGCAAGACGCAGGACAGGCTGCTCAAGGATGCCGAACAATGCGTGCAACTGGGAATCCCGGTGATGGCAATTTTTCCGGTGATCGACGCACGGCTGAAGAGCCTGGATGCGCGGGAAGCATATAATCCGGACGGATTGGTGCCGCGTGTGGTTGCCGCGCTGAAAAGGAACTTTCCGGAATTGGGCGTGATGACCGATGTTGCCCTTGATCCCTATACCAGCCACGGGCAGGACGGCCTGATCGACGCGAGCGGCTATGTCCTCAACGATGATACCGTTGCGGTGCTGGTGCAGCAGGCCCGGGTTCATGCCGCCGCAGGTGCTGACATCGTCGCGCCTTCGGACATGATGGATGGCCGCATTGCTGCAATACGTGCAGCGCTGGACGCCAACGCGCATATCCATACCCGCATCATGGCCTACTCGGCCAAATACGCTTCCAGCTTTTACGGACCTTTCCGCGATGCGGTCGGTTCCAGTGTCAACCTGGGCTCGGGAAACAAATTTACCTACCAGATGGATCCGGCCAATTCGGACGAGGCGCTGTGGGAGGTCGGGCTCGATTTGCAGGAAGGTGCGGACATGGTGATGGTCAAGCCCGGCATGCCCTACCTTGATATCGTGCGTCGCGTAAAGGACGAGTTCAGGGCGCCGACTTTCGTTTATCAGGTCAGCGGCGAATATGCGATGCTCAAGGCGGCCGCGCAAAACGGCTGGCTTGACGAAAAAGCTTGCGTGCTGGAAGCATTGCTGTCGTTCAAGCGTGCCGGGGCGGACGGGATATTGAGCTATTTCGCGCTGGATGCTGCCAGCTGGCTGAAAGGCTGATGCGTAATTCCGCAGGCATTCCCGTCTTGCAGTCACGAGTCCGGAGCATGGAAATTCTATAGTCAGTAGTCAGTCGGACAGCAAAGTCTGAACCGCTGATATGTCGGCATGGGTCTCCGGATGACGGCTGCCGCTGTGGCGGGCATTTGCTGGCAGGACGACGATGTGCGTCTGGTTTCCGGATTCGCTGGTCAGCGTGTAACTTGGCACGGTTTCCTCCCTTCCATTCACCCGTACTTTCCATTCTCCGTCCTCGAAAGCGATCCTGTGCTTGAGCAGGAACAACAGCACGGACTTTGCATCGTCGCTGAACAGCTGCAGGTTGATATCGGACTGTTCGCCGGCCGTGCCATTCAATACCGAGCCGGTCAGGTAGGGATGAAAATCCGCCAGCCGGCGCATGGTCGTCAGCGCCTGATTACGAAGCTGATGCAGGACGCCGGGATGGATGCCGCGCTGGTAAAGCGCCCGGTAGACATTCAGCGCGTTGTCCACTTCCTGATTGCTGGGCATGTGTTGCGTGTCCGCAGCGCCGAGTTGCCGTGCGGCCTTGCGTTTGGCAAAGGCATGGTCGGTGATGCCATCTTCCGCCATTAGTTTTGCCGCGTGATGCGCGAGTTGTTCGCGCATCAGGTCGCGGCGGTTTGAAAATTCCCTGGGCGCGCGTTCTTTACCCATCTCATCGTTTAGAGTAATTGGTCCCTGACGGTGTCGGCCGGCCGGGTTTCCTGGCTGGGTGCAGGTACGGTACGTTCGGGGGGGACGTTTTCCTTGTAAAAATAATCGACCAGGGGGCTTTTGTCATCGCGGTAGCCGTCTGCGTCGATGTGAACTTCGACTATGCCATCCGGCATGGTGTAAGTCGCTTCCGGTACATCCTTGAGTACGGTTCCCATGTAGCCCATCCAGATTGGCAAGGCCGCACCTCCGCCGGTTTCCCTGTCGCCCAGACTGCGCGGCTGATCGTAGCCCATCCAGGCAATACCGACCACGGTCGGCTGGAAACCGCAGAACCACGCGTCGATGGAGTCATTTGTGGTGCCGGTCTTGCCCGCCAGATCTTGCCGGCCAAGCTGCATCGCGCGGATGCCGGTGCCATGCTTGACCACATCCTGCAGCATGCTGACCATAGTGTAGGCATTGCGTACGTCGATGACTTGTTTTGCGCCATTGCCCGGTACTTCGGGTGCAGCGTCGTACAGCACGTTGCCCTGCGCATCAACGATGCGCTGGATAAAATACGGATTGACCAGATAACCCCCGTTGGCAAACACCGAATAGCCGGTCAGCATTTCCATCGGCGAGACGGACCCGGCACCAAGTGCCATGGTCAGATAGGCCGGGTATTTGGTCGGGTCAAATCCGAATCGGGTTATGTAGTCGTGCGCGTATTCCGGGGTAATGGTCTGCAGTATGCGTATCGAAACCAGGTTTTTTGATTTGATCAGTCCTTCGCGCATGCTCATCGGGCCTTCAAACTTCCCGTCGTAATTCTTCGGCTCCCAGGGTTCGTTTCCGGTTTGTTCTGCATTAAAGATCAGCGGCGCATCATTGATTACGGTGGCCGGGGTAAAGCCCTTTTCCAGCGCGGCAGAATAGACAAAGGGCTTGAAACTCGAGCCGGGCTGGCGCCAAGCCTGGGTGATGTGGTTGAACTGGTTGTGGTTGAAATCGAAACCGCCAACCAGCGAATATAATGCGCCTGTGCGCGGATCACCTGAAACGAAGGCGGCCTCGACTTGCGGCAGCTGGCTGATCTGCCATACTCCTTTGGCATCTTTGCGCAGACGGATGATCGAGCCGACCCGGATGCGCTGGTTCGGTGCGACTCGTTTGTTCAAAGCAGCCTGGGCGAACTGCAATGCTTCACCGCTAATCTCGGCAATTTCGCCGCCCCTGCAATAGGCACGCACCAGGGTGGGAGATGCTTCCAGCACAACTGCGGGAATAAGGTCGCCGCTATCGTCCAGGTCCTGCAACGCCTCATCCAACGGGTCCGTATTGTTCGTGTCACCATGCAGGTCGACAAAACCCTCGGGCCCCCGGTATCCCTGGCGGCGATCGTATTCCAGCACGCCCATGCGGACTGCCTGATACGCGGCGAGCTGATCCTTGTCCCGGATCGTGGTGTAAACCTTCAGCCCTTGCGTATACGCGGCGTCCTGGTACTTGTCATAAACAGCCTGGCGGACCATTTCGGCGAGGTAGTCCGCCTTGACGCTGAATTCGGGGCTGCCGTGGACCGTCACAATGGGTTGCTGCTGGGCAAACTGGTATTGTTCGTCGCTGATATAGTTCAGATCATGCATTCGGCGCAACACATACAGCTGCCTAAGTTTGGCGCGCTTCGGATTGACAATGGGATTATATGCGGAAGGCGCCTTGGGCAAACCGGCCAGCATGGCTGCTTCTGCAATCGAGATTTGGGAAAGCGGCTTGCCGAAGTAAACCTGGGAAGCCATCGCAAAGCCGTATGCACGCTGACCAAGATAGATCTGGTTGATATAGAGCTGCAGGATTTCGTCCTTGCTCAAATTGTGTTCGATTTTAAGCGTGAGCAGCACCTCATTGAATTTGCGGGTCCAGGTTTTTTCCTTGGTCAGAAAAAAATTGCGTGCCACCTGCATGGTGATGGTGCTGGCGCCCTGTTTGACGGTGCCTGCGGTGAAATTGGAGAGTGCCGCACGGATCACCCCCGAATAATCAATACCGCCATGTTCGTAAAACCGGTCGTCTTCTGCCGCAAGGATGGCATCCTTCATCACGTCCGGCACGTCGGATATCTTGACCAGTGCACGGCGTTCTTCACCGAATTCACCCAGCAGCGTACCTTCCGCGCTGTAGATGCGCAGCGGTATTTTGGGCCGGTAGTCTGTAAGTACCTCCAGTGACGGCAATGTCGGATAAGCTATGATCGCCGCCAAACCCAGCAGTATGGTCGGCAGCAGAAAAAGAGTGAGAATGACGAGAACAAGAGGGGGCCAGCTACGTAAAGACATGTGCGGTTGTCCGAGTAATAATTTACAGTGGTATTGTGTGTTGAATTATATCGGCTCTGTGGATATAAATAACCCCTAAAAATAGCTTTACACAATTTATGCTTATTGCTAGGATTTAAACCAGTTTATACAAATAGAGCGCTAACCGGTCAATGCTTAAAGTAAATTTTGACATACCGTTGGATTTCCTATGGGCAAAATCACCGCCACTGATTGGCGTGGATATCAGTGCTTCATCGGTCAAGATGGTTGAGCTGAGCGCGTTGCCTAAAAAGGGTGGGTACACGATTGAGCGTTACGCGATCGAACTGCTGCCCAAGGATGCAATCACCGATGGAAATATCAACAATCTGGAAGCCGTTTCCGAAAGTATGCAACGGGCCTGGAAACGAATGGGCACGCGAATCAGGAACGTAAGCATGGCATTGCCAGCTGCAGCCGTTATCACCAAGAAGATATTGTTGCCCGCCGGCTTGCGCGAAGAAGATCTGGAATATCAAGTCGAGTCCGAAGCAAACCAGTACATCCCGTTCGCGCTGGAAGAAGTCAATCTCGACTTCCAGGTTATCGGCATTTCGCCCGAAAACCCCGACGAGCTTGAAGTGCTGCTGGCGGCTTCCCGCAAGGCGAACGTTGAAGACCGTGTTGCTGCAGCCCAACTGGCCGGTCTTAAAACCATGGTCATGGATGTTGAACCGTACGCGGCCGAGATGGCTTTCGAGCAGATCAGCGCACAGATTCCCGGTGCCGCGGTAGACAAGTGCGTCGCGTTGATCGATATCGGCGCGAACGTGATGAACGTGAATGTGTTACGCAACGGACAATCTGTCTATTCCAGGGACCAGCAGGTGGGCGGTGACCAATTGACCGAACAGATTCAAAGCGTATTCGGCTTGTCTGCCGAGGAAGCGGAGTCAGCCAAACGCAACGGTGGTTTGCCGGATAATTATGAAAGTGATGTATTGTCGCCCTTTCGTGAAAACGTGGTGACCGAAATCGCGCGCGCATTGCAGTTTTTCTTCACTTCCACGCAATACCATGAGGTCGATTACGTTGTGCTTTCCGGCGGCTGTGCGTCATTGCCCGGACTGGATGATGCGGTTGCGACACGCACCCAGGTCAGCACCATGGTGGCCAATCCATTTGCGCTGATGAAGCTGTCGGGCAGGATCAAGCCGCGGCAATTGCAGACGGATGCACCCTCCCTGATCATCGCATGCGGGCTGGCCATGCGGAGGTTCGACCCATCGTGATACGCATAAACCTTCTGCCGCATCGTGCCGAAAAGCGGCGCGCACGCCAAATCCAGTTTATCGCGCTCAGCGTGATTTCAGTGGTGATCGGCGCATTCCTGGTCCTGGCGGTGCAGTTCGCTATCGATGCACAGATCTCATATCAGGAAAGACGCAATACCTATCTGAAACAGGAAACGGCGGTGCTGGACAAGCAAATTGCGCAAATTAAAAGCCTGCGCGAGCAGACTCAGGCACTGCTGGCACGTAAGAATGTCGTGGAGGGTCTGCAAAGCACGCGGTCAGACGTAGTGCATCTGCTGGATCAAATGCTGCGCATTCTGCCGGATGGAGTATATCTGGACACATTGAAGCAGACGGGCAACAAAATTTACCTGGTTGGCTACGCCCAGTCGAATGCACGCGTTTCCACCCTGATGCGTGCAATTGAAGATTCGCCCTGGCTGGACACCCCAACGTTGATTGAAATTCATGCAGTCAGTACGGGAAGCAGACGTATCAACCAATTTTCGCTGACCTTCAATCTGACCAAGCAGCTAAAAGCGGTCAATCCTCCGACCCCCGGCAAACCAGCCGGGCCCAAGCGTTAAGGTGTTGCGATGAACCTGGATGACCTGAAGCATAGTCTTAACGACCTTAAAAACCTGAATCCGAAGACTCCGGGTGCGTGGCCATGGTCCGCAAAAATTATTGCCTTCGTTGCCATGTTTATTGCCGTGGTTGCGGCTGGCGCGTTTTTTATCTGGCAGGACCAGTGGGAATCACTGGACAAGGCAAGGCAGGAGGAGGGCCAGCTGAAGGAAACCTTCCTGAATAAAAAGAGACAGGCAATCAACCTTGACCTGATCAAGAAGCAGCTCACTGAAACACAGGAGTCCTTCGGCGCATTGCTTAAACAACTGCCAAGCAAATCCGAAATGGATGCGTTGCTGACCGATATCAACCAGGCCGGACTTGGGCGCGGATTACAGTTCGAACTATTCAAGCCCGGACCCGAAAAAAAGGAAGGGGCTTTTGCCGAACAGCCGATCAGCATCAAGGTATCGGGAAGCTATGATGACATCGGAAAATTTTCCAGCGATATAGCGATGCTCCCGCGCATCGTCACCCTGAATGATATATCGATCGCGAAAGGGGGCAAAGAGTTGACGATGAACGCGACAGCAAAGACCTTCCGCTACCTTGATCAGGCAGAAGTGGCTGCTGAGCAGGCCGCAAAACGGAAGGGGGCGAAGCGAAAATGAAACAGATGATCTGTTTTGCGCTCGTTTCGCTATTGCTGGCTGGCTGCGGTGGCGATGAAATGCAGGATTTGCATGATTTCGTCAAAAATTCCGGCGCGGACATGCGCGGGAAGATCGAACCGCCCCCCGAAGTCAAACCATACGAGTATTTTGCCTATAACAACGATACCAATTTGCCCGACCCGTTCAAACCCCGCAAACCCGAATCGCGCGCAGGCGGGGGTACTGGAATCAACCAGCCTGATTTTAATCGTCCCAAGGAAGCGCTCGAGGAATTTCCGCTCGAAAGTCTGAAAATGGTCGGTTATCTTTACATGAACAAGGTAGGCTATGCGGTGATAAGAGCTCCGGATTCCAAGCTTTATCGGGTCAAATCCGGCAATCACATCGGTATGAATTTTGGATTAATCGAGAGTGTGACCGAGACCGAAGTCGATATCAAAGAGACAGTGCAGGACAGTTCCGGTGACTGGACCGAGCGCATGAGCAGCCTGCAGTTAATTGAATGATTAGGAGTAAATGATGAAACAGCTGACCGACACCGCGAAAAATTCGTCCTTAGGACGAATCCTCCCGCAAGATGCGAGTTGGTGTGTTCGCAAAGGGGATACCGACACTCGCGCAGGCAAACTCCGGTTATCGTCCGGCCAATCGGGGATATTCCACAACTTGCTAATCAGAATGATCCAAAATGTACTACGGTTATCGGCCCTGCCCGTGGCATTGTTTGTGTTTTGTGCGCCAGCCCAGGCGGTAGACCAGAACAGCATTTCCGCGATGAGTGTCAGCACCGGGAACGGGGTCACGGTCATCAAGCTACAGATGTCGCAACCGCTGGCAAGATTGCCGGCCTCATTCACGATCAATACACCGCCGCGCATCGTATTTGATTTCCCCAACACAGCAAATGGCCTGGGAAAATCGGTCCAGGATTTCAATCAGGGAAATTTGCACAGCGCCAATATCGTCCAGGCCGGCAACCGCACCCGACTGGTGGTTAATCTGGACCAGATGCTGACTTATGACAGCAAGCTTGACGGCAAATATCTGTTGCTCACACTGCATAACAAGTCCGCAGATATGGTGACCAGCAGAACTTCGCGTTTTGCCGAAGCCAAGGAAGGGGCGCAAAAGCACGAATTGCGCGACATTGATTTTCGTCGTGGCCAGAATGGCGAAGGGCGCATCGTAGTCGATCTTTCCGACCCTGGTATCGGAATTGACATACGGCAACAAGGAACCAACCTTATCGTCGACTTCCTCAAAACCAGCCTGCCGCATGATTTGCAGCGCAAGCTGGATGTGGTCGACTTCGCCACTCCAGTGCAGGATGTGGATACCTATGCCCAGGGTAACAACGTGCGCATGGTGATCGAACCCAAGGGCAACTGGGAACATTCGGCCTATCAGACCGACAATAAATTCATCGTTGAGGTGAAGCCGGTTGTGACCAATCCAAACAAACTTGCGCAGGGCGGCACCGGATATACCGGCGAGAAGCTGACCTTGAATTTCCAGAAGATCGATGTCCGCGAAGCGTTGAATGTAATCGCGGATTTTACCGGTACCAACATGGTAATCAGCGATACCGTGACCGGCAATATTACGCTGCGCCTGAAGGATGTACCGTGGGATCAGGCCCTGGACATCATCTTGCAGAGTCGCGGGCTGGATATGCGGAAGGTCGGAAATGTGATCCAGGTTGCACCCAGGGCTGAAATTGCGGCCAAGGAAAAACTGGAATTGACTTCGCGCCAGGAAATTTCCGAGCTGCAGGATTTGCGCACCGAGAGTTTCCAGATCAGTTATCAGAAAGCCGATGCAATCGCTACGCTTCTGTCTAGCGACAAGCAGCGCATACTATCCAAACGCGGCAGCGCCGTAGTCGATGCGCGCACCAATACCCTGTTTGTTCAGGATACCCCCGACCGTCTCGAGGAAGCGCGCAAGCTGATCAAGCAGGTCGATGTTCCGGTGCGCCAGGTGATGATTGAAGCGCGTATCGTCGAGGCGACGGACGACTTCAGCAAGAATCTAGGCGTTAAGCTCGGATATAACTCCACTGACACGTTTAACGTGGGCAATGCGTTGGGGAATGTGGGTGCCAGTTCCCTACCGATAGGGGCTGGGAATAACCCGACTCTGGGACTTACTACTACTGCACCGGCCGTCAACACGCCCAATGTGAATTTGCCCTCTGCAGGCACTGCTGGTACGTTCTCGATGCTGCTTTTCAATAGCAGTGCGAGCAAATTGTTGTCGGTTGAACTTTCTGCACTGGAAACCGACAGCAAGGGCAAGATCATTTCCAGTCCACGTGTCGTGACATCTGACCAGACCGAGGCGACGATCGCAACCGGCACCGAAATCCCCTATCAGCAGGCCAGCAGCAGCGGCGCGACGAACGTGGCGTTCAAGAGCGCGACGCTGAGCCTTTCAGTCAAACCGCAAATCACGCCGGATGACAATATCATCATGGATATCAAGGTTAACAAAGATTCGGTCGGGCAACTTTATGCCGGCGTTCCAAGCATCAATACCAACGCGGTAACCACCCAGGTGCTGGTGGAAAACGGCGGTACGGTGGTGATTGGCGGCGTTTATATCCAGCAGCAGAATAATGGTGTCAACAAGGTGCCGTTGCTCGGGGATATCCCGGTGCTGGGCTACCTGTTCAGAAGCACCGCCAACCTGGACAACAAGAGCGAGCTGCTGGTTTTCATCACACCCAAGATCATCAAGGATGCAATGAGTTTGCGCTGACACAACGCAAAAACCCGGCATTTCCTGTTTCAAAAGCCCGGCCGGTCCGGGCTTTTGTTTTTTATCGTTTACAATATCAAATATGCAAACCGACCAGGAGAACAATGCGAGCATCAGCCACGGCAGCCGCCGCAAGCTGGAGTCGGGCAACCTGATCCTGGTGGGCATGATGGGCTCGGGGAAAACCACGATGGGGCGGGTGCTGGCGCGGCATCTGGACAAGGAATTTATCGACAGTGATGAGGAAATCATCAGGCGCACCGGGGTGACGGTTCCGCATATATTCGATGTGGAAGGCGAGTCCGGATTTCGCCAGCGGGAAACGGCGGCTATTCGCGAATTGGCCGGACGAGAAAACATGGTGCTGGCAACCGGCGGAGGCGCGGTGCTGGACGTGGATAACCGCGCGATCCTTAAACAGAGCGGGATCGTAATCTATCTCAAGGCGGGTGCGCATGATTTATGGCAGCGCACCCGGCATGACCGCAACCGGCCGTTGCTGCAATCCGAGAATCCATTTGCCAAGCTGGTTGAACTCTTCCAGCAGCGCGACCCGCTTTACCGGCAGGTGTCGGATATCGTGGTACAAAGCGGCAAACAGAGCGCCCATGCGCTGATGCTGCGATTGGTGGGAGAAATTGAGGCATTCAAAAAAAACTACCATTCGGAATGACCGGGACAACATGAAGACATTGACCGTAGGACTGGGCGAACGCAGCTATCCGATACACATCGGCAGCGGACTGCTTGACCAGGCTGCGTTGCTGCAGCCCGCGATACCGCGCAAGCGGGTGGCCATCGTCTCGAACACAACGGTCGCCCCGCTCTATCTGGGACGGTTGCGGCAATCCCTGCAGCAGATCGGGGTCGAAAGCCAGGAAATCATTCTGCCGGACGGCGAAGCCTATAAAAATTCCGATACCTTGAACCTGATCTATGACGCGCTGCTCAGGAGTCATTGCGAGCGCAGCACGCCGCTGATCGCGCTGGGCGGCGGCGTGATCGGCGACATGACCGGCTATGCGGCAGCGACCTATTTGCGCGGCGTGCCGTTCATCCAGATACCGACCTCGCTGCTTGCGCAGGTGGATTCATCGGTGGGAGGCAAAACCGGCATCAACCACCCGCTCGGCAAGAATATGATCGGTGCGTTTTACCAGCCGAAACTGGTGCTGGCCGATACCGACACGCTGAATACCCTGCCGAATAACGAATTGTCGGCCGGGCTTGCCGAGGTCATCAAATATGGCCTGATCCGCGACTTGCCGTTCCTCGGCTGGCTGGAACAGAACATCGAGAAATTGCTGGCACGCGAAACCGGCGCGCTGCAATACGCGATCGAGTGCTGCTGCAGGAACAAGGCCGAAGTGGTTGCGGCCGATGAACGCGAAAGCGGCGAACGCGCACTGCTGAACCTCGGGCACACGTTCGGTCACGCAATCGAGTCAGGCATGGGATACGGCAACTGGCTGCACGGCGAAGGCGTAGCGGCGGGCACAGTCATGGCAGCAGACCTGTCGCGGCGCATGGGATGGATCAGCGAACTGGATGTCAGGCGTGTACGCAGCCTGTTCGAGCGTGCCAGGTTGCCGGTGGTCGCCCCCGACCTGGGCCCGGACAAGTATCTCGATCTGATGGGGCTGGACAAGAAGGTCGAGGGCGGAAAGATACGCTTTGTGCTGCTCAGACAGATCGGTCTGGCAGTGGTATATGGCGAGGTTCCGGCTGACATCCTGCGGCAAACCCTGCAAGCCTGTTGCAAAGAGCCGGTAGCCGAGCAGCCGGGAACCAGCCATGGCTGACAGGCCCGCGACCTATGCCGTGGCCGAGCACAATTCGCGCGGCAGAAGAACTGCCGAGGAAGCCCCGCAGGGGCGAAGCGAATTCCAGCGAGACCGCGACCGTATCATCCATTCGGGCGCATTCCGGCGACTCGAATACAAGACCCAGGTGTTCGTGAACCACGAAGGCGACCTATTCCGCACCCGCCTGACCCACAGCATCGAAGTCGCGCAGATTGCGCGGTCCATCGCGCGGCGCCTTGGACTCAACGAAGACCTCGCCGAAGCGATTTCGCTGGCGCACGATCTCGGCCACACTCCGTTCGGCCATGCCGGGCAGGATGCGCTGAACAACTGCATGAAAGCCTATGGCGGATTCGAGCACAACCTGCAATCGCTGCGCGTGGTGGATACGCTTGAAGAACGCTATGCAGAATTCGACGGATTGAACCTGTGCTTCGAAACACGGGAGGGCATCCTCAAGCATTGTTCTCCCGACAATGCAGCCATTTTGGGCGATGTCGGGGAGCGCTTCCTGAACAAACGCCGCCCTTCGCTGGAAGCGCAAATTGCCAATCTTTCGGACGAGATCGCCTACAACAATCATGATGTCGATGACGGTTTGCGCTCCGGGCTGATCTCGCTGGAACAGCTCGAGGCCGTTCCGCTCGTCGCCGAGCAACTGAAAGCCGTGCGCGATGCCTATCCCGGCCTGCCCGAGCGGCGCGTGGTGCATGAAACCGTGCGGCGCATGATCAATATATTGGTGACCGACCTGATCAGGCAGAGCGAGTCGAATATTGCGGCATGTTCACCGGCCACGCTCGAGGACGTGCGCAATGCGCCGACGCTGATTGCCTACAGCGACGGGATGAACGCGCAACAACTGGAACTGAAGAACTTCCTGCGCATCCACCTTTATCGCCATTACCGTGTGCTGCGCATGAGCGCCAAGGCACAGCGCATCATCGGTGAACTGTTCGGCATATTCATGTCGGACAGCCGCCTGCTGCCGCCGCAATTCCAGCTCCTGGCCGAACAAGACCGTGCCCGCGCGGTCGCGGACTACATTGCCGGCATGACAGATCGCTATGCGATACGCGAACATCGCCGAATTTTCGCGGTAGAAGAACTGGTATAGCCTGGCAAGGCGTGTTTCGGCGCTGTTGCCCATCCCCAGTGGACAAGGTAGAATTTCCCCCCTTTCGCGTTTGAAATTGACGTGGCGGCAGGTGTCGTCATTTTTTGGTTTGATGATCTGATTTTTGTTTGGACTTTTGTTTGGACTGGGGAACACGTGAGCAATTCTTCTTTGCCGTTGCAGCAGGGTTTGTACGATCCGCGCCAGGAGCGCGATGCATGCGGGGTGGGCTTTGTGGCCCATATCAAGGGCAAACAAAGCCATGACATGATAAGTCAGGGTTTGCAGATTCTGGAAAATCTGACCCACCGCGGCGCGGTGGGCGCCGATCCGATGGCCGGCGACGGCGCGGGTATTTTGCTGCAGATCCCAGACCAGTTCCTGCGCGATGAAATGGGCTGGGGCAAAATCCGGCTGCCTGCCGCCGGAGACTACGGCGTCGGGATGCTGTTCCTGCCGCGCGATACGGAAGCCCGATCCGCGTGCGAGCGCATCGTCGCTGAAAAGATCGTTGCCGAAGGCCAGTCTGTGCTGGGCTGGCGCGATGTGCCGGTGGATAGTTCGGGCTTGGGCGAAAGCGTCAAAAATGTCGAGCCGGTGGTGCGCCAGGTATTCATCGGACGGGGCGGAAACTGCTGCGACGGTGAAGCGTTCGAACGCAAGCTGTTCGTGATCCGCAAGACCATGGAACATGCGGTAGACAGTCTGCCCGGTTTGCGGGGGAAAGGATTTTACTGCCCTTCGCTGTCGTCACGCACCATCGTTTACAAGGGCATGCTGCTGGCCAACCAGGTCGGCAAATATTACCTCGATCTGCAGGACACCAGGGTGGTCAGCGCGCTGGCGCTGGTACACCAGCGATTTTCCACCAACACGTTCCCGACTTGGGACCTGGCCCACCCGTTCCGGATGATCGCGCACAATGGCGAGATCAATACCGTGCAGGGCAACGTGAACTGGATGACCGCGCGCCATGCCGCAATGTCGTCAAAACTGCTTGGTGCTGACCTGGAAAAGCTCTGGCCGCTGATCGTGGATGGCCAGTCCGATTCCGCCTGCTTCGACAACGCGCTGGAATTGCTGGTCGCCGGGGGATATTCGCTGCCGCACGCGATGATGCTGCTGATTCCCGAGGCATGGGCGGGCAATCCGCTGATGGACGAGGAACGCCGCGCATTCTACGAATACCATGCCGCGCTGATGGAGCCGTGGGATGGCCCGGCAGCCGTTGCTTTTACGGATGGCCGCATGATCGGAGCGACGCTGGACCGAAACGGACTGCGGCCGGCGCGCTATCTGATCACCGAAGACGACATGGTGCTGATGGCTTCCGAGATGGGGGTACTGGACATACCGCAACACAAGATCGTCAAGAAGTGGCGCCTGCAGCCCGGCAAGATGTTCCTGATCGACATGCAGGCCGGACGCATCGTCGACGACAGCGAACTGAAAAATCAGCTCGCCGCCGCCAAGCCATACCGGAAACTGATCGAGCAGACCCGCTATTTTCTCGGCGACCTGCCTGAGGTGGCCGCCAAGCCGAAATTGCAGGCATCCTTGCTCGATACCCAGCAAGCTTTCGGCTATTCCCAGGAAGACATCAAGTTCATCCTGACCCCGATGGTGAATGCCGGTGAAGAGCCGACCGGCTCGATGGGTGCGGATGCGGCCCTGGCGGTATTGTCGAACCGGAACCGCTCTTTCTACGATTATTTCAAGCAACTGTTCGCGCAGGTGACCAACCCGCCGATCGATCCGATCCGCGAAGAGATCGTGATGTCGCTGACCTCGTTCATCGGCCCCAAACCGAATCTGCTCGGCATCGAGGATAGCAAGCCGATGATGCGCCTGGAAGTGCACCAGCCGGTGCTGTCGAACGACGATATCGCCAAATTGCGCAACATCGACCAGTTGACCCAGGGTCGCTATCGCTCGCTGGTGCTCGATGTCACCTATCCGGCAACGCAGGGCGCGCCCGGTTGCGAATTGGCCGTACAGGCATTGTGCGCATCGGCCGACAAGGCCGTGGCGGAAGGCTACAACGTGCTGATTCTGTCGGATCGTGCGATGTCCGCGAAACGCGTTGCGATCCCCGCCCTGGTGGCGTGTTCAAAGGTGCATCACCATCTGGTTCAGGCAGGGTTGCGCACGAGCACCGGACTGGTGGTGGACAGCGGTTCGGTGCGCGAGGTGCATCACTTCGCCCTGCTGGCCGGTTATGGCGCTGAAGCGGTGTGTCCGTGGCTGGCCTACGAAACCATCGCGGCGATGAACCTGCCTGCAAAAGTCGATGTCAAGGAAGCCAAGAAGCGCTACATCAAGGCGATCAACAAGGGCCTGATGAAGGTCATGTCCAAGATGGGCATCTCGACCTACCAGTCCTATTGCGGTGCGCAGATATTCGAGGCAATCGGCCTAGATGCCGGCTTCATTGACGAATATTTCACGGGTACCGCGTCTCAGATCGAAGGTATCGGTATCAACGAAGTGGCCGAGGAGGCGGTGCGCACGCATCGCAGCGCTTTCGGTCGCGACCCGGTGCTGGCGAACGCGCTCGATGCAGGCGGTGAATATGCATGGCGGGTGCGCGGCGAAGAACACATGTGGACGCCTGATTCCATCGCGAAGCTGCAGCACGCGACGCGCACCAACAATGGCGCCACATACAAGGAATACGCCAAGCTGATCAATGAACAAAGCACCCGGCTGAAAACCCTGCGCGGGCTGTTCGAAATCCGGCCGGCGGGCCCGGCCGTGCCGCTCGCGGAAGTCGAGCCGGCCAATGAGATTGTCAAACGTTTTGCGACCGGGGCAATGTCGCTGGGTTCGATCTCGACCGAGGCGCATACCACGCTGGCCATCGCGATGAACCGCATCGGCGGCATGTCCAACACCGGCGAGGGCGGCGAAGACTCGGCGCGCTTCAGGGTACTGAAGGGCGGTGAAATGCTGTCCGACATCATCGGCAAGAACCGCATCGAAAGCGACCGCGAACTGAAGGCGGGGGATTCGCTGCGGTCGCGCATCAAACAAGTGGCGTCGGGCCGGTTCGGCGTGACGGCAGAATATCTCGCCAGCGCAGACCTGATCCAGATCAAGATGGCGCAGGGCGCCAAGCCCGGCGAAGGTGGCCAGCTTCCCGGCCACAAGGTGTCAGAGTACATTGCCAAGCTGCGCTTCTCGGTGCCCGGCGTCGGGTTGATTTCCCCGCCGCCGCATCATGACATTTACTCGATCGAAGATCTGGCGCAGCTGATCCACGACCTGAAAAACGCGAATCCCGGCGCAGCGATCTCGGTAAAGCTGGTCTCCGAGGTGGGCGTGGGCACGGTGGCGGCCGGCGTATCCAAAGCCAAGGCCGACCATATCACGATATCCGGCCATGACGGCGGCACCGGCGCATCGCCGGTTTCCTCGATCAAGCATGCCGGTACACCCTGGGAACTCGGCCTGTCCGAGGCACAGCAGACGCTGGTGCTGAACAAGTTGCGCGGCCGCGTCGCGTTGCAGGTGGACGGCCAGATCAAGACCGGCCGCGACGTGTTTATCGGCGCGCTGCTGGGCGCGGACGAATTCGGTTTCGCGACTGCGCCGCTGGTGGTGGAAGGCTGCATCATGATGCGCAAGTGCCACCTCAATACCTGCCCGGTCGGCGTTGCGACGCAGGACCCCGAACTGCGCAAGAAATTCACCGGGCAGCCGGAGCACGTGGTGAACTATTTCTTCTTCGTTGCCGAGGAGGTGCGCGAATTGATGGCGCAGATGGGCATACGCAGATTTGACGACCTGATCGGGCGCAGCGACCTGCTCGACATGAAGCACGGCATCGCGCACTGGAAGGCGCAGGGCCTGGACTTTTCCAGGGTGTTCCATCAGCCGGCCGTGGAGGCCAGCGTCGCGCGACGTCACGCGCAGATTCAGGATCACGGCCTGGAAATGGCGCTGGACAGGCGGTTGATCGCCCAGGCTAAGAATGCACTGGACAACCGGCAGGCTGTGGTCATTGAAAGCGGGATTGCCAATGTCGACCGCACCGCCGGCACCATGCTGTCCCACGAAATTGCGACGCGCTACGGCCATACCGGCCTGCCAGACGATACCATCACCGTGAAATTCACCGGTACTGCCGGGCAGAGTTTCGGCGCCTTCCTGGCGCACGGTGTGTCCTTGGAGTTGCACGGCGAAGGCAACGACTATGTGGGCAAGGGACTGTGCGGCGGACGCATCAGCATCATGCCGCCGGAAGATTCCCGGCTCGTCACGCATGAAAACATCATTGTCGGCAACACCGTGCTGTATGGCGCGACATCCGGCGAGTGCTACTTTTCGGGTGTTGCTGGCGAGCGCTTTGCGGTGCGCAACTCCGGCGCGATCGCGGTCGTCGAAGGCGTGGGCGACCACGGTTGCGAATACATGACCGGCGGCATGGTGATCGTGCTGGGTCTGACCGGGCGAAACTTCGCGGCAGGGATGTCCGGCGGCGTCGCGTATGTGCTGGACGAAGACGGCGGTTTCGAGAAGCGCTGCAATCTTTCGATGGTCGCGCTCGAGCCGGTTCCGGCCGAGGTCGACGCCAGCGAGACCGGCGAAGTGGAAGCGCACGGTCGCGTGCATTTCAATCATCTTGAAAAGGCCGATGAACTCGCGCTGCGCGAGCAGATCGAGAAGCATCTGCGCTACACCGGCAGCCCGCGCGCTAGACATATTCTGGAAAACTGGACCGCATATCTGCCCAAATTCACCAAGGTGATGCCGACCGAATACCGGCGTGCATTGCAGGAAATGGCGGCGCAGCAAGTCAAGCAGAAGGAGGCCGCTTAATGAATACCTCTGAAAATTTGGCTTTGCGGAAAGGCAGGCTGGACACGGCGATGCGAAGCATATGGGGCGGGCAAGCCTGCTGCTCCGCGCTCCCGCACCGGGGGGCTGCGCCCAACCGTGTCGCGCGGGCACCGCAAGAAGCCTCACAGCGAGAGACGAGACATATCGAATGGATAGGCGAGGAGCGAGCGAGCACGCGACGCAGCGATTCGCCCGCAAAACGGATTTGCAGAGGTGTTCATCATGGGTAAGCCAACCGGGTTCATCGAATTCAAGCGTCTCAGCGAAGCCAGTCTGCCCGTGGCGGAGCGGCGCAAAAACTACCAGGAGTTCGTGCTGCACCTGAATGACGAGCAGGCCAGGGTTCAGGGCGCACGCTGCATGGACTGCGGCATCCCGTTCTGCACCACGGGTTGTCCGGTCAACAACATCATCCCGGACTGGAACGACCTGGTGTTTCGCGGCAACTGGCGCGAGGCGCTGGACGTGCTTCACTCGACCAACAACTTTCCCGAATTCACCGGGCGCGTCTGTCCCGCACCGTGCGAAGCGGCCTGTACGCTGAACATCAACAACGACGCGGTCGGCATCAAGTCCATCGAGCACGCGATCATCGACAAGGGCGGCGAGAACGGCTGGGTCGTGCCGCAACCGCCGGTGAAAAACACCGGCAAGAAAGTCGCCATCGTCGGCTCCGGCCCGGCGGGACTGGCGGCCGCGCAGCAGCTGGCGCGCGTAGGCCACAGCGTGACGGTATTCGAAAAGAACAACCGCATCGGCGGATTGCTGCGCTACGGTATTCCCGACTTCAAGCTCGACAAGCGTCTGGTCGATTGGCGCATGGCGCAGATGCAGGCAGAGGGCGTGGAGTTTCAAACCTCGGTGTTCA
>JBAUQH010000157.1:0-2967 GCA_049580605.1 Gallionella sp.
GGGCATGGCCGCCAGCCTGGTCTGCGGCGTGCTCGCAAACCATGACGCAACCGGTTGGCTGATCGGGCTGGCCGATATGCCGGCCGTTCCGTCGACCGCAATCGCGGGTGTGCGCAATGCGCTGTTCGATGGCGCGGCGCTGGCTGCGCCAAGCCATGCCGGCAGGCGCGGGCATCCGGTCGGATTTGCTTCCCGTTACTTCGACGAGCTTGTGGAATTGCACGGCGACAACGGCGCCCGGCGGCTGCTGGAAAGGGACAGCGCCAGCGTGACCGATATCGCAGTTGACGATCCCGGCATCCTCGCCGACATCGATACGCCGGGCGACGTGCGGCGTCTTTGATTTTTTTCACCACTTTTCATCAGGAAAATTTCCGGCCGCACGCGTCATCAGGGCAATTTCCGCTGTGCGCTGAAAGGCAACTCCCGGCAAAACCGGTGCGCGTCCCGGGTTGTTCTGAGATACTCGGAAAATCGCAACAGCCAATCCGGTTTTCCGCCATGAATCTCATCGACCCGAGAACAGCCCACGTTCTGAAAAACCCGGTCGCTTTCTCGCTCGGGGTCCTGAAAGCATTTCGGGCGAACCAGGGCCTGCTGCTCGCCGGCGCGGTCGCGTATTACGCGTTGCTTTCCATCGTGCCGCTGCTGATCCTGGTGGTGATCGCGCTGTCGCAGGTGATCGACCAGGATGTGTTGCTGGCGACGATCAACACCGCATTGGCTTATGTGGTGCCGGGAGATAACAATGCGGTGGTTGCGGAGCTGCGGGCATTTCTCGTACACCGCAAGGTGATCGGCTGGGTGCTGCTCGTCACAATGCTGTTTTTCAGCTCGCTCGGATTCAAGGTGCTGGAGAACGCCATTTCCGTGATCTTTTTGCACCGGGTGGCGCAGCGCCGGCGGCACATCCTCGTTTCCCTGTTGCTGCCGTTCGGCTATATCTTTTTCATCGGCGCCGTGCTGTTCGTGGGCACGTTCGTGATCGTCGACCTGATGGCAATCGGCGGCGAACATATCGCCATCCTCGGGCACAGCTGGTCGCTGAGCGGTTTCTCGCGCTGGCTGATCTACGTTGCCGGCGTGATCGGCGAGATCCTGCTCGTTTCCTCGATCTACTACTTCATGCCGGTGGGCAGGCTGACCGCCAGCCACGCGCTGATCGGCGGCGCCACGGCAGCACTGTCGTGGGAAATCATCCGCCATGCGCTGGGCTGGTATCTGGGCACGCTGTCGCAGGTGAACGTGGTTTACGGCTCGCTGACCACGACCATCATCGTGCTGCTCAGCATGGAACTGGCCGCCACGCTGTTTTTGCTGGGTGCGCAGGTGATCGCCGAATACGAACGCATCGGGACGCGTGCCGAGCAGAACCTGCCGGTGCTGTTGGATACCGATGCCGGTTGAAAGGCGATGCCTGGTACGGAATCGATCTGTTTAAGTCAACAAATTGAATAGCGCAATGAACCACCAACAACTGGAGCTGCTCATCCGCGAAATGCCATTCGGCAAATACAACGGCCTGTCGTCCCTGCTTGATTTCGTGCGATAGGGGGCTGGCGAAAGGGGCTGGGCGCGGGTGCTGAAAGTGTGCCAGATAAAAAATAACAATTTAAAACATAAAGTTGGGCTATTCTGGCCGCCAGTCTGAACCTGAAGCGTATAATGCGGGTCTAGAAGGGGAAGCGCTGTTCCCGAACATCAAGAAGAGATCAGAAAATTGACGACGATTAGTTTTGCAGATTTGAAGTTGGCTCCGGAAATCCTCAAGGCGCTGACCGAGTCCGGCTACACCGTACCCACCCCGATCCAGGCACAGGCCATCCCGCTGGTGCTCGAAGGCAGCGACCTGATGGCCGGCGCGCAAACCGGCACCGGCAAGACCGCCGCATTCGCGCTGCCGATGCTGCAGAAATTGTTGCCGGATGCGAGTCCGAGTGCCTCACCGGCGCGCCATCCGGTGCGCGCACTGATCCTGGTGCCGACCCGCGAACTGGCGATACAGGTCGAAGAAAGCGTGAAGGCTTACGCCAAACACACCAGGCTGCGCTCGCTGGTGGTGTTCGGCGGCGTGGATATCAAGACGCAGACGCCGACACTGAAGCGGGGCGTGGAAATCCTGGTCGCGACACCGGGACGCCTGCTGGACCACATCGAGATGAAATCGGTGCAGCTGAACCAGGTGCAGGTGCTGGTGCTGGACGAGGCGGACCGGATGCTGGACATGGGCTTCATGCCCGACCTGAAACGCATCCTCGCGCTGCTGCCGAAGCAGCGGCAGAACCTGATGTTCTCCGCGACGTTCTCGACCGAAATCAAGAAGCTGTCCGCGGAATTCCTGACCCGGCCCAAGTTGATCGAGGTCGCGCGCAGCAATGCGACGGCCGAGAATGTCACGCAGAAGGTCTACCTGGTCGAGCAGGCGGACAAGCACGTGCTGCTCGCGCAGCTGTTGCGCGGCAGCGATGCGTCGCAGGTGCTGGTGTTCACCAAAACCAAGATCACGGCGAGCCGGCTCGCCAGGCAATTGCAGAAGGAGGGCGTTGCGGCCGACGCGATCCACGGCGACAAGACCCAGCTGGAACGCATCAAGGCGCTCGAAGCATTCAAGGACGGAACCGTCGCCGTGCTGATCGGCACCGATGTCGCCGCGCGCGGTCTGGATATCGACCAGCTGCCGATGGTGATCAACTACGAGATTCCGCATGCGCCGGAAGATTATGTGCACCGCATCGGCCGCACCGGGCGCGCCGGCGCCTTCGGCAAGGCGATCTCGCTGGTGTCGCCGGAAGAGGAAAAATACCTGAAGGATATCGAGAAGCTGATCAGGAAGGATATCGACAGGGAAACGGCCGTGATCCCGCATCAGGCGCGAAGCAGCACACGGACCGCGACGCGCGAAACGCATGGCCACGCGCACCGGGACGAACACACGAGCCGTTCGCCGCGCGGCGAGCATGCCGAGCG
>JBAUQH010000158.1:0-11032 GCA_049580605.1 Gallionella sp.
GTTGCTGCCGACGAACACCATACCGTCCCCGCTGGACACGCCGCCGCTGATCACCATCCCGGTCTTGATGCGCCATATTTTTTCGCCGGTGGCGGCATCGAGTCGCAGCAGGTTTCCATCGTCGGTCGCACAATAGATCGCGTCCCGGGTCAGCGCAGTCTGCAGTACGTCCGGTCCCAGATCGCCGATGCCGGTGTGCCAGCGCACTTCAAATCTGGCAGTCTGCTTGAAGTCGAACAGCGTGGCCGGCACGGCATCCTTATTCAAGCCAGCCCAGTCGGGTCTTGAATCGCTAGAGGCACAGCCGCCCAGCGCGACCAGCATGCCCAGCAACAATGCCGGCATTAACCGGAAATTAAACCCGTGACCGGTTCCTGTCTGCGGGGTGCTGCCTGTGCGAGCTGTCATTTTGCAGGCCCAAGCGCGTCGAGTTTCATCTGGATCAGGTTGCGATAGATGCTTTGCGGGTCGATTTTTTGATATGCCAGCCTGTATGAACTCCTCGCTTCATCGGTCTTGCCCTGCGCGCTCAGCACGTCGCCTTTCAGGTCGGAATACAGTCCATCGAATGAATCGGGATGATCCGCGTCGAGCAGGGCGAGCGCCTCGGTATAGTTTTTTTCATCCAGCTGCAATGCCGCAAGGCGCAATCTCGCGACGTCCTTGAGGGTGTCTTCCCGCGCATTATCGATCACCCATTGCAATTGGGCCTTGGCGCGCGCCGGGTCATTTACCTCCACATTGACCCGGGCCGCCAGCAATTCTGCACGCGCCGCATAGGCGCTGGAACCGAATTTTCCGACCACTGCGGCGGCGGCGTCGTTGACGCGCTTGGCATCGTTGCTGGCAAGCTGCTCGACCAATTGCTGGTAAAGGGTTGCCGCGCCAAACGCCTGCTGGCGCTGGTAATATTGCCAGCCCCGCCATCCGCCGGTCGTGATCGCGACGATCAGCAGCACCCAGAATATCTGGCTGCGGTTATCCTTCCACCAAGCCTTGAGGGCATCGAGTTGTTCCTGTTCCTGCAAATCCAATGTTGCCATTTCGTTCACTCCACTTGATAAATCCGTATGCCGCGTTGAAACGCTGCAGCAGCGTGCCCGGTAAAGCCGGCACACGGTAAGATTGCTAGCGTTTCAACAGCCGCAGCACCGTTTCGGTCAGTTCCTGCACGGCAACGCGCTGCTGTTCGCCACCCTGCATCGGTTTGACGCTGGCCTCGTTCGCCTGCGCCTCGTCGTCGCCGATGACCACTGCCACCTGAGCGGCGCTGGCGTCGGCCTTCTTCATCTGCGACTTGAAACTTCCGCCGCCGCAATGCAGCAGCACGCTCAGGCTGCTGTCGCGCAATCGTTCCGCGACGGTGCTTGCGAGCCGGCCGGCCATTTCACCCTGATGCACCACGTACACATCGACCGACTGACTCGGCAGCATCATGCCGTCTTCCTGAAGCAACGCGAGCAGCCGCTCGACACCCATCGCAAAACCGGTTGCCGGTACCGGCTTGCCGCCTATCTGACCGACCAGGCCGTCGTAGCGGCCGCCGGCGCAGATCGTGCCCTGCGCGCCGAGCCGCGTGGTCACCCATTCGAATACGGTGCGGTTGTAATAGTCCAGTCCGCGCACCAGCCGCGGGTTGATCACGAACGGCACGTCGTGATGCCGGAGTATCGCCTGCACCTCGTCGAAGTGGCGCAACGCATCTTCTTCCAGTTCGTCCATCAGACTGGGCGCGCCGTCGATCAGTTGCTGCATCGCCGGATTCTTGCTGTCCAGGATGCGCAGCGGATTGCTGTGCAGGCGCCGTTCGGCATCGGCATCCAGTGCGTCGCGGTTCTGCTCGAAATAGGCGATCAGTCTGGCACGATGGCGGTGCCGCGAAACCGCATCGCCCAGGGTGTTCAGCTGCAGGTTCACATCGCGCAGGCCAAGCTTGTTCCACAACCGTGCGCACATCAGTATCTGTTCAGCATCGATGTCGGGGCCGGCGAAGCCCAGCGCTTCGACGCCGAACTGGTGAAACTGGCGGTAGCGCCCCTTCTGGGGACGCTCGTGCCGGTACATCTGGCCGCTGTAGTACAGGCGCTGGGGGGCGTTATACAGCAAATTGTGCTGCAGCACGGCGCGTACGCATGAGGCTGTTCCTTCCGGGCGCAGCGTCAACTGGTCGCCGTTGAGTTCATCGGTGAAGCTGTACATTTCCTTCTCGACGATATCGGTCATTTCGCCGATCGCGCGCTTGAACAGGTCGGTGGGTTCGACCAGCGGCATGCGGATATTGCGGTAGCCGTAACTGTGCAGCCAGTCGCGCACCACTTCCTCGAACCATAGCCACAGACCGGCCTCGTCCGGCAGGATGTCGTTCATGCCGCGTACGGCTTGCAGTGTTTCTTTGCTCATTTCATTTCCGGAGAAGTGATAACGCAAAAAGATCAGGGGATTTCCTGCTGGCCCCCCTGAACCTCACGCTTCCCTCTTCTCGTAATTGTTCACGACATATTCATCGACGATGCGGGTGAAATCCGCGGCAATGTTGTCGCCGCGCAGCGTGACGGCCTTTTCCCCGTCGATATATACCGGCGCGGCCGGGCTCTCGCCGGTCCCGGGCAGGCTGATACCGATATTCGCCAGTTTGCTTTCTCCCGGCCCGTTCACCACGCAGCCCATCACCGCCACGGTCATGTTCTCGACGCCGTCATAACGCTCGCGCCACAGCGGCATCTGGGTACGCAAATGACCCTGTATGGTTTGTGCCAGTTCCTGGAAAAAGCTGCTGGTGGTGCGACCGCAACCCGGGCACGCGGTCACCATGGGCGCAAACGCGCGCATTCCCATGGTCTGCAATATCTCCTGCCCGACCAGCACTTCCTGGGTTCGGTCCCCGCCCGGTTCCGGTGTCAGCGAAATGCGGATGGTGTCACCTATGCCTTCCTGCAGCAGCACCGACAGCGCGGCGGTCGACGCGACGATACCCTTGGATCCCATGCCCGCCTCGGTCAGGCCCAGATGCAGCGCATAGTCGCATTGCAGCGAAAGCGCGCGGTATACCGAGATCAGGTCCTGCACCTCGCTGACCTTGCAGGAAAGCACGATGCGGTTATGCGCCATGCCCAGCTGCTCTGCACGATGCGCGCTTTGCAGCGCGGATGCGATCAGTGCGGCACGGGTCACTTCACCGGCATCTTCGGGCCGCTCCTGGCGGGAATTCTCGTCCATCATGCGCACCACCAGATTCTGGTCCAGGCTGCCCCAGTTCACCCCGATGCGCACCGGCTTGTCATAGCGGATTGCGGTCTCGATCATCATCGTGAACGGGTCGTCTTCCTTGCGGCTGCGCCCGACGTTGCCCGGATTGATGCGGTATTTCGCCAGCGCCTGCGCGCAATCCGGATACTCGGTGAGCAGCCGGTGGCCGTTGTAATGGAAGTCGCCGACCAGCGGGACATCGCAACCCATGCCGTCCAGGCGGGCGCGTATGTTTGCGACCTGCGCGGCCGCTTCGGGTGTGTTGACCGTAATGCGCACCAGTTCGGAACCGGCCTTGGCCAACTCGAATACCTGCCGGGTGGTCGCATCGGCATCGGCAGTGTCGGTATTGGTCATGGACTGGACCACGACCGGGGCGCCGCCTCCCAGCGCCAACTTGCCGACCAGTACCCGTTGCGAAGGACGGCGTTTGATAATGGACACGCTCACATTCACTCCAATATAAGCCGCGCCACTTCGCTTGAAGAATTGGTATGTGGCGCCAGGTCGACCGGCTTGCCGTCCTGGTACAAACGCGTTGCTGCAGCATGGCCAATTACCAGCGAAAGCGGCAGTTGACCCTTGATATACAATTCGCTGCCGGGCGGGTTGATCTGCGACGAAATCATTTTCCCGGTTCCGTCGGTGATTTCGGTCCACGATTCTTCATCGAACACCAGATGCAGGGAGGATGTCTTTCCGGTCGCAAGGCGCACCGGCGTCGTGGCCGCTGTGCCGCTCGCAGCGCCGGTTTGTTTCAAGGTGCTTTTATGCGTAGCCGCAACTGCCGATTTTGCCGGCGGCACGGTTTCGGCCGGAACGGCTTTTTCCTTTCGGGGAGCAGGTTTTTCGGAGCTTGACTGATGCCTGGTTTCCGCAGCGGGCGGCTCGACCTTTCTGTGCTCCGCGGCAGGAGGCGGCTCAATATTTCTGTGTTCCTCGGCCGCCGGAGCATGGATCACCTCTGCCTCGGCGGGCAGGGAAACCGGGGTCTCGATCTTCTCGACTGCGGCATGTTTGATCGGGGTCGTGAAATGCCACACCGCGAATCCTGCCACGATCACGGCCATCAGCAATGCGGCGGCCAGCAGGATCAGGTTCTTTTGCGCGGAATGATCCTCGGGATACGGCACATCGACCGAAGCCGGAACCAGTTCCGGCGCCGGCGATTTTGCCTGCGGCAGCGCCGCCAGCAGGGTTTCCGCATCCAGGTTCAGGATCTTGGCGTAGCTGCGCACAAATCCGCGCAGAAATGCCGTCTCGGGCAGATTTTCAAAGTCTTCCGCTTCCAGCGCCTCGATCTGGCGCGGGGCAAACTTGGTCTGCGCGGCGACATCAGCGATGCTCATGCCGAGTTGATTGCGCGCTTCGCGCAGCATCGCGCCCAGCAATGGGGGCACCGGGGCGGGAGCGGAAGGCTCCGAGTTATTTTCAGGAATCTGTTCCATCATTTACCGTTTATCAGCATTTGAGTTTCACTCGCATCGGGGAAACGATTGCGCAATTGCGTGGCGTAGCTGTTCACCGAATTGTGATCACCGATCTTGCGATTGATCCTTATCCCCAGCCAGAGTTGCTCCGCGGTGAGATTGTCTGACTTTTGCGCAAGATCGGCAAAATATTTCTTGGCAGAATAGTAACGGGCGCTGGCATAGTCGAAATCTGCCAGCGCAAACAGGGTTTGCGTTGAATCGGGCTGCAACTGCAGCGATTTCTGCAGGAAAAATTCGGCATCCTTGCTGTTGCCCGCTTTCCTGGAACACAGGCCGGCATTCAGGTAGGCAAGACCGGGAGTCGTATACAGCGGATTCTTGATCGCCTCCATGAACTGCGGGATGGCTTCCTTCGCGCGATCCTGCTGGCACAGGAACCAGCCAAAGTTGTTATGGGCATCGGAGTTCGAGTTATCGAGGGACAGGCTGTGCCTGAAGTCTTCTTCGGCGTCCTTGTTCTCGCGCAGCGCCATGTGCACCAGCGCGCGCACGTTGTAAGCCGGGGCATATTCGCTGTCTGCGTTCAAAGCCTGGGTCAATTCATCCAGCGCGATGCCGTACTGCCCGCGCTGATAGTACAAGCCTGCCAGTTCGGTGTGCACCTTGGCGCTCTTGTATGGCTGCGAATTTTCGGTAGGGGTATTGCATGCCGTCAGCAGCGCCAAGGCAAGAAATATGACGTTGAATCTGTTCACAGTGCACCTCGCCGGTTCATTTATGCAGCTCCAATAGAGCGTTGCTGCGTCCTTTTGGTTCGATCCATGACCTGTCCGGCCAGTTGCCCGCAGGCCGCGGCAATGTCGTCGCCGCGCGTCCTGCGCGTGGTGGTCACGATATCGGCATGCATCAGCACATCGCGGAAACGCTGGATTGCGTCGGGATGCGAACGCCGGTACCCGGTATGCGGAAACGGGTTGAACGGTATCAGGTTGAACTTGCAAGGCACATCGCGAACCAGTTCCACCAGTTCGCGGGCATGCTGCACCGAGTCATTCACGCCTTCCAGCATCACATACTCGAACGTGATGAAATCGCGCGGCGCGCGCTCAAGATATCGCTTGCAGGCGGCAAGCAGGGACTTGAGCGGATATTTCTGGTTGACCGGCACCAACTCGTCGCGAAGCCTGTCGTTCGGCGCATGCAGCGACACCGCCAGCGCGACCGGGCATTCTTCGCGCAACCTGTCCATCGCCGGCACGATGCCTGAAGTGGATACCGTCACACGCCGGCGCGACAATCCGTAAGCCTGGTCGTCCAGCATCAAACGCAGCGCGCTGACGGTGTTCGCGTAATTCAGCAGCGGTTCTCCCATGCCCATCATCACCACGTTGCTGATTTTCCAGTTGCCATCCGCATCCTTGCCGAGCTGGTGGTTTGCCCACCACAGCTGGCCGATGATCTCCGCAACGCTGAGGTTCCGGTTGAAGCCCTGCTTGCCGGTCGAGCAGAACGAGCAGTTCAGCGCACAGCCCGCCTGGCTGGAGATGCATAACGTGCCCCGTCCGGTCTCGGGTATGTAAACGGCTTCCACCGCGTTCCCGGTACCGGCGTTCAGCAGCCACTTGCGCGTGCCGTCGTCGGACAATTCTTCGCGCATCACTTCCGGCGGCGTGATGCAGGCGGTTTGCGCGAGCTTGTCGCGCAATGAGGCCGCAATGTCGGTCATCGCGGCGAAATCGGTCTCCCCGGACCGGTAGATCCAGCGCATCAGCTGGCGGGCGCGGAACGGCTTCTCGCCCATTTCCGTGAAATAGCCGGCCAGCGCATGTGCATCGAAGTCGAGGAGGTTTTGCAGCATCGTATGCTGTCAGCGTGAATGTATATTCTGCTTCGGGAAGAAGTAGGCGATTTCGATTGCGGCATTTTCAGCCGAATCGGAACCGTGCACGGCATTGGCGTCGATGCTGTCCGCGAAATCGGCGCGGATCGTGCCTTGGTCGGCCTTTTTCGGGTCGGTCGCGCCCATCAGGTCGCGGTTTTTCAGCACCGCATTTTCGCCTTCCAGCACCTGTATCATCACCGGCCCCGAGATCATGAATTTGACCAGGTCATTGAAAAACGGGCGGGCGCGGTGCACGGCGTAAAAGCCCTCCGCCTCCGTCCGGGTCAGGTGGCGCATCTGCGCGGCGACGATCTTCAACCCGGCATTTTCAAAGCGGGTGTAGATCTGGCCGATGACATTCTTGGCGACTGCATCGGGCTTGATGATGGAAAGGGTTCGTTCTACGGCCATGCTTCTTCTCCAGACAATATCAAATGTTGATGAAAAATTTTCAAGGGCGTGATTCTAGCAGGGTTTGCGCGTGCTGTCGCAGCCGGCAGAAGCAATTCCGGGACGGGCAAGGGGTGGTTCCGGGGGCATTTTCGATGGCGCCATTCCCCGTCGATGAAAAGCGGGGTAATGGAATCGCCCGGCAATTCTATCAGCGGGATATGAAATCAATTGAACAGCAGATTGGGCAGGAACAGGGTGATCTGGGGTATGTAGGTGACAATCACGAGGAACACCAGCAGCACCATCAGCCAGGGCAAGGCCGCCCGGGTGACTTGAATGATGCTCATGCCGGTGATGCCGCTGGTCACGAACAGGTTGAGTCCCACCGGCGGCGTGACCATGCCGATCTCCATGTTGACCACCATGATGACGCCGAGGTGTATCGGGTCAATGCCCAAATGCGTCGCGATCGGAAAAAAGATCGGTGCAAGGATCAGGATGATCCCGGTGGGCTCCATGAAATTTCCCGCGATCAGCAGGATGATGTTCACCACCAGCAGGAACATCCACGGCGCCATGCCGATCGCGACAATATGTTCGGCAATGGTTTGCGGAATGCGCTCGGTCGTCAACACGTGGGCGAACAGCATCGCGTTGGCGATGATGAACATCAGCATCACCGTGGTGCGGCTGGCATCCACAAACACCTGGGGCAACTGGTGGAATTTCAAATCCCGGTAGATGAATAACGTGACGAAAACCGCATAGACTGCCGATACGGCTGCCGCCTCGGTCGGCGTGAACACCCCCCCGTAAATACCGCCCATGATGATGACCAGCAAAGCCAGGCCCCACATCGACTTCCTGAATTTTGAAATTATCTCCCCGAAGCTAGCACGCGGGGTCAGGGGCAAATTCAGTTTCTTGACTCGCCAGTGCACCGCCAGCATCAGCATCAGGCTGAGCAGAATTCCGGGGATCACGCCCGCCATGAACATGCGGCCCACTGACACATTCGTCACCGCCGCATATACCACCATCACGATGGACGGCGGAATCAGGATACCCAGCGTGCCGGCATTGCAGATCACGCCGGCGGCAAATTCTTGCGGGTAGCCGCTGCGCACCATGCCGGCGATGACGATGGTGCCGACAGCAACCACGGTGGCCGGGCTCGATCCGGACACCGCGGCAAACAGCATGCAGGCAAGGATGGATGCAATGGCCAGCCCCCCGCGCAAATGGCCGACGGCCGCGATCGCAAAATCGACCATGCGCTTCGCGACACCCCCGGTGGACATCAACGCGCCGGCCAGTATAAAGAACGGTATTGCCAGCAGGGTATATTGCTCGCTGGTGTCATACAGCTTGACGGTCAGCGATGCCAGCGAGTCCTGCGCAAAAAACACGATCGTCAGCAAACTCGACAGTCCGAGGCTGATGGCGATAGGGATGCCGATCAACATGCAGAAGAACAGGCAACTGAAGAGAAACAGGGTGTTCACTTGTTTTCCTCCATTGCCTTCAATTTGAGCGCCTCTTCGACCTCATCCGCAAGATGCAACCGGTCTGACCTGCCGGTCACCAGATTAACCAGCACCGGCAGGAATCGCATTGCCAGCAACGTAAATCCGATTGGCAGGATGGCGCGCGCGATCCATATCTTGATCGGCAAGTCGTCCATTTCGATACCCACTGCTTTCATCTTCAACACATAGATCATCGAACCGTAGATCACCAGCCCCGCATAGAGCAGGCAGAGCAGCACCGCCAAAATAGACGTAAAGCGGCGCGGCTTGGGCGGCAGCATCTTGACGACTGCGTCCACACCGATATGCGCGCCCACTCGGACTCCATACGAGATGCCGATGAAGATCATGCCGGCGAACATCACCGTGTTGAGTTGCAGCGCCCAGGTGAAACCGGAGTCGAAGACATATCGCAATACCACTTGCACAAAAGTCAGCAGCGTCATTGCGGCAAGCAGGAGCGCAATAAACCACTCATCGAGACGCTTGAGAAATTTCATGACACCTCCTGAAAAGACCCCGGCAGAGCCGGGGTCGATAGAATCATGCGATTATTTGCTTTTCAGTTCTGGTTTCGATATGGCGCGATTTACTTTTCTTCGTTGGCCTTCAGCGCGGCGTTGATCAAATCCGTGCCGATTTCCGGTTCGAATTTCGCCCAGACCGGCTTCATCGCCTTGCGCCATTCCGCCTTTTGCGCCTTGGTGAGCGTGATTACCTGCGCCTTGTTGGCAGCAACAACCTTGGCACGATAGCTCTGGTCCTCGGTCAGCGCGATCTTGTTGCCGTAGTCGATCGATTCGGTCATCGCTTTGGACAGTCCTGCACGGACGTCGGCAGGCAAGCCCTCCCACCACTTTGCGTTGGTGACCACCATGTAATCAAGCACGCCGTGGTCGCTCTCGGTGATGTATTTCTGAACTTCGTAGAACTTCTTGGTATAGATGTTGGACCATGGATTTTCGGCGCCATCCACCACGCCCGACTGCAGCGCCTGGTAAACCTCGGCAAAAGCCAGTTTTTGCGGATTCGCATCCAGCTGCTTGAACTGCGCTTCGAGCACATCCGACGACATGATGCGGAACTTCAGTCCCTTGGCATCTTCTGGGGTGCGCAACGGCACGTTGGCGGACAACTGCTTCATGCCGTTATGAAGGAATCCCAGTCCGACGATGCCCTTGTCCTCCATCGAATTGAGCAATTCGAGTCCTTTTGGACTGCGCTGAAAGCGGTCTACCGCTTCCATGTTGTCAAACAGGAAGGGCAGGTCGAATATCTGCAGTTTCTTGGTGTATTTGCCGAATTTGGCCAATGCGGGGGCCACGATCTGCACGTCGCCCAGCAGCAGCGCTTCCATTTCATTGCCGTCGCCGTACAGTTGGCTGTTGGGGAATACCTCCACCTTGACCTTGCCAGGCAAGTATTTCTCGGCAAGCTCCTTGAACTTCAATGCAGCCTGGCCCTTGGGTGTGTCTACAGCAACAACGTGGCTGTATTTGATGATGATGGGGTCGGCCGAAGCCGCCACAGACAGACTCAACAGCACGGCACTGCAAAACGCGATAATCAGCTTCATGTTTTTCTCCCTCGTTGGATTAGCGGAACTGCGACAACAACTTTTTATAATGTGCAACTTTTGTGATCAGCATGATAGACCAATTAACTGCAGGATACCAACACTCCGTCTTCGTTTTTACCGGCAAGATAATCCGCATCGATCGCAACGCCCACCACGCATGCCAGATCATCGCCGCAATACAGCAACGGCAAACGAGTCCGCTCCCAGGGCGGGATGCGATGCTGCTGCAGCAGGTTCTTTAGGGTCCGCTTCGCCGCGGTCGGGTGCGGCCTGAGGACTTCTGCACCGCTGCGCAGACGCAGCGTCACCGGGGCGTTCTGCAACTTCCGGAAACTGATCCCCGCACCGGTGGTGCGCGAAAAATGCAGCCGCTTCGCGAGCGGGGCCCAGTCCAGAATTGTTTCGCCCTGCCAGGGCAATGACAGGGCACGGTCAAATTCCTCTGTCGCGGGCAACAGATGCACGCTGTCCCGGTAGCGGCGCAGCTGGAAATCGCCAACGCGGACTTCCACGGCTGCATCCTCCCGCGCCTCGCAGAGCTGGCGCAGCATTTCGTCGAGATGGGCGCTTTGCGGCATTGGCGCCCCCCGTGTATACAGAAAGTAGCGCAGCAAGTTCCTGGCACGCGGCGGGGACAGCACCCGCAGTGCCGCGACCCGCAACGCGTTGCCGACCGGTTCCTGTCCCGCATCCAGACTGGCGAGTTCGTCAAGCAACTGGTTTGCATCGGCAAAATGCCGGGCACTGCGCCCCAGGGTGTCTCGATAGGCGGGGAAATGCTGCGTCAGCAGCGGCATAACGCGATGGCGCAGATAGTTGCGCGGATGGCTTTCGTTCGCGTTGCTTTCGTCCTCGACCCAATGCAAACCCTGCGCGACTGCGTAGTCGAGTATTTCGCTGCGCGCGCAATGCAGCAGCGGGCGCAACAAGGCGGGAGTAGCGGCGCGCCGGGCAAGCACCGGCATCGCGC
>JBAUQH010000159.1:0-12885 GCA_049580605.1 Gallionella sp.
CAGCAGTACCGTTCTTGAAAGCGGCGGGCCAGACAGCACGCATCTGGGTGTCAATGTTTCGAATGACCTGGGCAATGGCTTGAAGGCGATTGGCAATCTGGAATATGGTACCAATTTGACAAACAGCGGCGGCATGGGCACATTTGATGCGCGCAAAAAAATGATCGGCTTGAGCAGCGACTCCATGGGTACCTTGCAGGGCGGCTGGCTGCCAACAGAAGGCTATGCGTTCTCGCTGAAATTTGATCCGTTTGCGGAAGGCGGCGCCGATCCGATGGGAGCGATGGTCGCCGGTGGCGGGTTCCTGATCGGCTGGACGGGCGGTGCCAATCATGGCGATCACGCGATCGACTACACCAGTCCGAACTTCAGCGGCTTGCAGTTTGAAATAGGCCACCAGACGACCGATGATACGACGGGAGGCTTGGTTCTGGCAAGTGGCGCTTCAAATAACACCGGAACCCTGGCGTCCGTCAACTACGACCAAGGGCCATTGTCCGTAGGCGGTGTGTATGCCAAGACCAGCAACGCCGTTTCGGCGAATGACCAGTCGGAATTTGCGCTGGGTGCTTCATATGACCTGACCATGGCCAAACTGTTTGCCACCTGGCAGCAGGGTAAGCATTCGAACGGGGTCGGTGCAGCTGGTGACAACAACTCGGCGATCAGTCTGAGCGCGACCATTCCGGCCGGACCCGGGTCGGTCGCATTAAGCTATGCCAAGACGTCTATAAAAACGGCCACTGACGTTGATGGTTCGGCCTATGCCATGTCTTACGGTTACCCGTTGTCGAAGCAGGCGACGCTGTACGCTGCCTATGAACACGTGACCAACGGTTCAGCTGCCAATATGTATAGCGTGCTCGAAAGTGGCATTACCGGACAGACAGACGCTTCTGCAAGTTCCAACTTGCTGGCTCTCGGTGTGACCTTCGGCTTCTGATCAAGCAAACAATAAACCAGGGTTGGCAGCTGGTTCTGTCAACCTTGGCGTTTTTCGACAGCAGTAGTTATGACGTATCGATATAACTATGATGTTTGCCGGAAATTTTGCGGGATTGGTAGAATGGCAATGGAAATCCATGACGAGGCCGACAGGTCGTAACAACACAAGCATCAATGCGGTATTCGGCAAGCGGATTCGTCATCCGCTTGCATTTTATTTTTCAGGGCATGAAAAGGGGTGTGGAACATGAAGTCAAGTTTACTTTTACTGCTTCTGTCGCTGGGCATTTTTCCGTTTTCGACTGCCCGGGCCGAACAGACTTGCGATAAATCCTTTCCGATGTCGGCTCCGGTCAAACGCTTCATCGACAACGGCGACGGCACGCTGACCGATGTCGAACCCGATCTGACCTGGATGCGTTGCTCGCTGGGGCAGACCTGGACCGGCACAACCTGTACCGGCACAGCGGTTACCTATTCCTGGCAATCTGCGCGGGATGCGGCAGACAAGCTTAACCGTGGGGGAGGCTATGCCAACCATCACGATTGGCGCGTTCCGAAAATCGCGGAACTGGCATCCATCGTGGAGCGCCAGTGCTTCAACCCGAGGATCAATCTTGCGCTGTTCCCGGGCACGCCCGCAGTCTATTTCTGGACGGCCACGTTGCGACCCGGTTCGGCCAAAGATGATCCCTATGCGTTTGCGATCAGCTTTGGTTCGGAAGGCCCCATGCATATCAACAAGGAAAAGATGCTCAACGTTCGTCTGGTAAGCGGTGGCGCGCCCAGATAGGACGCCCTTGCAAAAACCCGGGCAAAGCTAATCGGTCTTGAAGAATGCCACTGCTTCCTCTGCAACCCGGGTGCGCTTCATGGGCGGCAGGCTCTGCCAGATGCGCTTGCCATAGGGTTTGCTGATCAGGCGCGGGTCGCAGATCATCAGCACGCCGCGGTCGGATTCATCGCGTATCAGCCTTCCCGCACCCTGCTTCAGCGTGATGATCGCGCGCGGCAGCTGGTATTCCATGAACGCGTTGCGTCCCTGTTTGTCGATTTGCGCAATGCGCGCCGCCAGTACCGGGTCGTCGGGCGGCGCGAACGGCAGTTTGTCGATGATCACCAGTGATAATGCCTCGCCGCGCACGTCCACACCCTCCCAGAACGACTGGCTGCCGAGCAGCACCGCGTTGCCGTGGTCGCGGAAGCGCGTCAGCAGTTCGTTGCGCGAGCCTTCGCCCTGCAGCAGCAGCGGATAGTCCCAGCCGCGCCGGTCGAATTCGGCCTGCAGGATTTCATGGGCGCGCTGCATCGCCCGCAGACTGGTGAACAGCAGGAACGCGCGTCCCCTGCTTGCCCCGATCAGCGGCAACGCGGCCTGCACCACCGCTTCGGTATAGCCCTCGCGGTTCGGTTCCGGCAGGTTGGCCGGCACATACAGCAACGCCTGCTCGGCGTAGTTGAACGGGCTGTCCCAGCACGCGGTCCGCGCATCGAACAGACCCATTTCGCCCTGGTAGTGCGAAAAATCCTGTTTTACCGCCAGCGTCGCGGAAGTGAATATCCAAGCGCGCGCGCTGCCGGTGATCTGTTTCGCGAAGATTTCGGCGATCGACAGCGGCGTGCTGTTGAGCTGCAGCGAATGGTGGAATATCTCCAGCCAGTTCACCCGGTCGGGTTCGTCGCCTTTTTGCCACTGGGCCACTTGACCGGACAGGGTCTGCGCGCGCTGCCAGCAGTTTTCCAGTCCCTCGCTGCGTTCAGCCTGCTTTTCCAGCAGGCTGCCGAGTTGCGCGAGTTTATCGGCCAGCGTCTTCAATGCGGGCGCGAACGCTTTGAAATTCTCGGTGGCGACCGCCGGCATACGTCCTTCTTTTTTGAACACCAGCCGCAAGTCGCGCGCCGCCTTGTCCAGCTCGTCGCAGGCTATCGGCAGCGGCGCGAAGTCTTTGGCCGCTGCCGCCGTTTCAATGCGAGTGTCGCGCGCCAGGTCGAGCAGCAAAGTGGTGGAAAGTGTCTCGCCGAAAAACAGGCTGGCGGTTTCCGGCAGCTGGTGCGCCTCGTCGAAGATCACCGTGTTGCACGCCGGCAGCAGTTCCGCGACACCCTCGTCGCGCAGCATCACATCGGCGAAAAACAGGTGATGGTTGACCACCACGATGTCCGCCTTCATCGCATCGGTGCGCGCCTTGAGCACGAAGCAATCCTTGTGGTTGGGGCATTCCTGGCCGAGACAGCTGTCGCGCGTCGAGGTCACCTGCATCCAGATCGGCGCGTACTCCGGGACGTCGGCCAGCCCGCTCCTGTCCCCCGAGTCGCTGATCTTGGCGTATTGCTTGATCCTGCCCAGATGTTTGATGTCCTCGCGCGTCTTGAACAACCCGTCTGTTTCGGTGCGCGCGAGGTGGTAATGGCATATATAGTTCGCGCGACCCTTCAGTAATGCGACCGACACTGGTGCCCTCAGCGCGTCGCGCACCATCGGCAGGTCTTTCCGGAACAACTGGTCCTGCAGGTTCTTGGTCCCGGTGGAAATGATCACCTTGCCGCCCGCGAGCAGTGCCGGCACCAGGTAGGCGAAAGTCTTGCCCGTGCCGGTGCCCGCCTCGACGATCAGGATCGCGTTGTCGCGTATCGCCCCGGCGACGGCCAGCGCCATTTCGCGCTGCTGCTCGCGCGGTCGGAATGATTCGACTTCGGCGGCAAGCGGGCTCTGTTCGGAAAAGAAATGTTCGACTTCGGCTGACACGGTGGGGATATTTATCCTGACTGATGGTGTGATTGGGGTAGGCCGCGGACAGCATTTTGGCGTGGTGCCAATTTTACGCGACGGCGTATCATAGCGGTGCGAATTTCGTGATTCCTTGCGAATGGAGGTATGGCAATGGCACCAAGAACATTTCCACTGTCCAGCGTTTACCGCCTGCTTGAGCCGGGTCCGGTGGTGCTGGTGGCCACCGCGCGCAAGGGCAGCATGAACATCATGACCCAGTCGTGGCACACCATGATGGAGTTCGTGCCGCCGCTGGTGGGTTGCGTGATCAGCGGCCGCAACCACAGCTTCGATGCGCTGGTCGCGACCAAGGAATGCGTGATCGCCATCCCGACGGTGGAACTGGCGAAGCAGGTGGCCGGTATCGGCAACTGTTCGGGCAAAAAGGTCGACAAGTTCAAGAAGTTCAGGCTGACGCCGCTGCCCGCATCACAGGTGTCGCCTCCGCTGATCGCAGAATGCTATGCCAATCTGGAATGCAGGGTGGCCGATAGCAGGCTGGTGAACCGGTACAACTTCTTCGTGCTGGAGGTGGTCAAGGCGTGGATTGATCCCTCAGTAAAAAATCCGCGCACGCTGCATCACCAGGGCAACGGCGTGTTCATGGTGGCGGGGGATACGATCAGGCTGCCTTCAAAGATGAAATGAAACTGCAACTAGGGTTTATTTTGCTTCATATCTAGTTACCTTTTGTTCCACATTCAGTCAAAAGATGCCGCAAAGCCTATCAGGCAGCAGCCTGTCCGGCTTTGCGACACGACCAACTTGCCCGATGCAGGTCAGGGGCGGATGTATGCGTAGCCATGCTGTTCCTTCTTGATGATCTCAACCACGCCAGACGGGACGTAGCTGGTATTCGGCAGCATGTCGGCTTCGGTCAGATTCATGTGCTTCATCGTGTTCTGGCAGGCGACAATGGAGATACCCGACTTTTTCGCGTCGGCGACACGGTTGCCGACGATGGAATCCATCTTGAGCATGCCGATACCGGGGCCGTAGGCGACGATCTCGATGGCGACCTTTTTCGCGCCGAATGCCTGTTGCGCGTTATTCGCGTTGTTGAGCGCGAGGTTCCAATTGCCGGAATCTGCATCGCTGACCTGAATCACCAGCCGATCCTTGCCGGCATGCTTTTCAGCGGCGACCGCATTGTATGATGCCAGCGACAGCGAAACCGCGATTATCGCGGCCAGTATCCTGAAGTATTTCATATATGATTTCCTTGTGGAGTTAGAAGTCGGGTTTGTAAAATGACCAGGGCATTCCGAATGCAGTCATCATCAGCTTCATGAAGGCTCGGGCCGGTATTTCTGTGCCATGGTTGAAATGATTCTAGCATGGCAACCCGGCCGTCCATTTGAATCATCAATTCGGCGAATCTGCCGTGGCAAATCATCCTGTGGAGAAAGTACCTTGAAGAAAGCGGCTGTGCGTGAATAAACCTGCAATGAAATGTGGCTCCGCAATGCCGGGGTGGAACCGGCAGGGCATCTCCGCGGCACTGGGAGGCAGCTGATGCAAATCCTGGTGGATGCCGATGCTTGCCCCAAGGTCATCAGGGAAATCCTGTTCCGTGCGGCGGAACGCAGGAAAATCCCGCTGACGCTGGTCGCGAACAGGCTGCTGCATTGCCCGCCGTCGCAGTTTATCCGTGCGATGCAGGTGCCTGCGGGCTTTGACGTCGCCGACAACCGGATCGCCGAGTTGGTCGAACCGGGCGACCTGGTGATCACCGCGGATATTCCGCTTGCCGCCGACGTGATCGGGCGGGGCGGCCATGCCCTCAATCCGCGCGGGGAATTCTATACCCGGGATACCATCGAGGAGAAATTGACCATGCGCAACTTCATGGATGCATTGCGCGGCAGCGGGGTGGAAACCGGCGGTCCGCCCGTTTTCAGCCAGGGGGATCGCCGCGACTTCGCGAACCAGCTGGACCGGTTCCTCGCCAAACTGAGCTGAAATGTCGCACCGACTGAGCGGGTAGAACTGGCGTCAGTTTTACGTGTCTATTGTGCTGAGAAGGAGCATAAACATGCTGCAATATTTCCGTAATCCGCTGGCCTATCTGGTACCTGTTGCGCTGTTGCTCGCGTCCTGCGCAACGACCCAGCTCACTTCGGTCTGGAAAGACCCTTCCTACCAGTCGCGCCCTTCCAAAATACTGGTCATCGGCATGGCCAGAAGTCCGCTCAACAGAAGGCTGTTCGAGGATGAATTTGTCCGCCAGCTGGAAGCCCACGGCACCGCTGCGATCGCGAGCTATACCGTTCTGACCGATGCAGAACAGGGCGACCAGGCGGTGATCGCGAAAAAAGTGGCCGAGCTGGGCGCGGATGCGGTGCTGATCACCCGGCTGGTCAGCAAGAAAGTCGTGCAGGTCTATGTGCCGGGCTCGCCCTATTACCCGCCGCCGTTCTACAATACCTGGCCCGACTATTACGCCTACGGCTACCGCTACCTGTACACGCCGGGTTATATTGCCAACGACGAATATGCAGTCATCGAAACCAACCTGTATGATGCCGGGACCAACAAACTGATCTGGGCGGCCTCGTCGGAGACCGGCATTTCCGATACGAACCAGAAGCTCATCCATGCTTACATCGGCGTGATGGTGAAGAACATGATCGGGCTGGGACTGCTGGGCAAGTAATTGCCGCAACGCAGGCTGCCTCCATTTGTTTTGGTGTGCCGCACAATTCGCAATCAATAACAGACATGGCAAAACCAAAAACGATTTACTCCTGTACGGAATGCGGCGGGCAGGTCAGCAAGTGGCAGGGTCAGTGCCCGCATTGCGGCGCATGGAACACCCTGGTGGAAAGCGTGGCAGAGCCTGCGGCGAGTGGCAAGAACCGCTTCAATGCGCTGGCTGCGACCGGCAAAGTGCAGAAGCTTGCCGAGGTCGAAGCCGCGGAGGTGCCGCGCACGCCCACCGGCATCGTCGAGTTCGATCGCGTGCTGGGCGGCGGCCTGGTGCAGGGCGCGGTGGTGCTGATCGGCGGCGATCCCGGCATCGGGAAATCCACGCTGTTGCTGCAAACGCTGGCGCATCTTTCCACTCATAAAAATGTGCTGTACGTCAGCGGCGAGGAATCGACGCAGCAGATCGCGCTGCGGGCGAAGCGGCTGGCACTCGATGCACACGGCATGCACCTGCTTGCCGAGATCCAGCTGGAACAGATCCTGGCAGCCATCGCTGCCAATAATGCAAACGAAAAGCCGGACGTGGTGGTGATCGATTCGATCCAGACCGTGTATTCCGAACAATTGACCTCGGCGCCCGGCTCGGTGTCGCAGGTGCGCGAATGTGCGGCGCAACTCACCCGTGTTGCCAAGGGCGGCAACATCACCATGATCCTGGTCGGCCACGTTACCAAGGAAGGCGCGCTGGCCGGTCCGCGCGTGCTGGAACATATCGTCGACACGGTGCTGTATTTCGAGGGCGACACCCACTCCAGCTTCCGGCTGGTGCGCGCATTCAAGAACCGTTTCGGCGCGGTCAACGAACTGGGCGTGTTCGCGATGACCGAGAAGGGGCTGCGCGAAGTGAGCAATCCGTCGGCGCTGTTCCTGTCGCAGCACAACGCGCAGGTTGCCGGATCTTGCGTGATGGTGACCCAGGAAGGCACCCGCCCGCTGCTGGTCGAAATTCAGGCGCTGCTCGACGAGGCGCATTCGCCGAGTCCGCGCCGATTGTCGCTGGGGCTGGAACAGAACCGTCTGGCAATGCTGCTGGCTGTACTGCACCGGCATGCCGGCATCGCCTGCTTCGACCAGGACGTATTCATCAATGCGGTGGGCGGCGTGAAAATCACCGAGCCGGGCGCCGATCTCGCGGTGCTGCTCGCGATCGTGTCTTCGCTGAAGAACAAGCCGCTGCCTGAAAAAATGGTGGTGTTCGGCGAAGTCGGCCTGGCCGGCGAGGTGCGGCCGGTGCAGCGCGGCCAGGAACGGCTCAAGGAGGCGGCCAAGCTGGGCTTCACCCAGGCGATCATCCCCAGGGCGAATTCGCCAAAGCAGAAAATTGCCGGCATGGAAATCATCGCGGTGGAGCGGGTCGAGGAAGCGGTCGGCCGGATGCGCTAGATATACAGGGGAAGAAAAGCAATGGGCAAGACAAGATTGGAGGCATTCAGCGACGGCGTGATCGCCATCATCATCACCATCATGGTGCTGGAACTGAAAGTGCCGCATGGTTCCGATTTCGAATCCTTGCTGCCGTTGCTGCCGGTGTTCCTGAGTTACGTGCTCAGTTTCATCTACCTCGGCATATACTGGAACAATCACCACCACATGCTGCACACCGTGCAGCATGTCAGCGGCGGAATCCTGTGGGCGAACCTGCATTTGCTGTTCTGGTTGTCGCTGGTCCCTTTTGTGACCGGCTGGATGGGCGAGAACCATTTCGCCGCACTGCCGACAGCACTGTATGGCGTGGTGCTGCTGATGGCCGCAATCGCGTACTGGATATTGACGAATCTGATCATCGCGGCGAGCGGGCACAAGGAATCGTTGCTGGCAAAGGCGGTAGGCAAAGACTGGAAGGGAAAAATTTCACCTTTGTTGTATGCCATCGGAATTTTGGCGGCATTCTGGAATCAATGGGTTTCAGATGCGATCTACGTCGCGGTTGCCATCATCTGGCTGGTGCCGGACCGTCGTATCGAACGGGTCATCGACATATGAGACAGTCCAAATTGCCCTGGTACAAGATCTGAAATACTTTTTATCATCGCGGATGAATTGCTTGTCATTGTGCTGTTATCGGTAACGCGTTAAAGTGCAATTGAAAAAATAATAATTCTGGAGGCACATCGATCATGTTAGTTACGGTGCTGGCGGCGCTGGCAATCCTCGTTCTGCTGGCATTTTTCCGGGCTTCGATCACCAGCTGGGTGCTCGCGGTCATGGTGGTGGTGCCGGTGATCGCAATCATGGCGCGCTTCTCGGACAACGTGCTGATCGTGGTCGGCGTCGCGCTGGCATTGTTTATCGCGTTCTTCGGCATCCCTTTCATGCGCCGCAATGTAGTCAGTGCGGCGGTGTTCAAAATCTTCAGCAACGTCCTGCCGAAAATTTCCGCCACCGAACAGGAAGCGATCGATGCCGGAACGGTATGGTGGGATGGCGAGCTGTTTGGCGGCAATCCGGATTGGGTCAAGCTGCTGGCGTTCCCGAAATGCGGGGTGAGCGAACGGGAACAGGCCTTCCTGGACAACGAAGTCGAACAGCTGTGTGCGATGCTGGACGACTGGGATATCACGCACAATCGCGCCGACCTGCCTCCCGAAGTCTGGCAATTCATCAAGGACAACGGTTTTTTCGGGATGATCATCCCGAAGCGTTACGGCGGGCTGGAATTTTCCGCGCAGGGACATTCTGCCGTGGTGAGCAAATTGTCCTCGCGCAGCGGCACGGCAGCCATCACCGTGATGGTGCCGAATTCGCTCGGTCCCGCCGAACTGCTGCTGCACTACGGGACCGAAGAACAGAAGGAAAAACACCTGCACCGTCTGGCGAAGGGGCAGGAAGTTCCCTGTTTCGCGCTGACCGGGCCGTTTGCCGGATCGGATGCCGGCGCGATCCCCGATTACGGCATCGTCTGCCACGGCGAATTTGCCGGTCATCAGAATGTGCTGGGTATCCGCCTGACCTGGGAGAAGCGCTATATCACGCTGGCGCCGGCCGCCACGCTGCTCGGGCTCGCGTTCAAGCTGTATGACCCCGACCACCTGCTCGGCGGCGAAACCAGCCTCGGCATCACGCTTGCGCTGATTCCGACCGACACGCCGGGCGTGCAGATCGGGCGCCGCCACTTCCCGCTGAATTCCGCTTTCCTGAACGGCCCGACGCAGGGCAGGGACGTGTTCATCCCGATGGATTTCATCATCGGCGGCACGCCGCGGGTCGGCCAGGGCTGGCGCATGCTGATGGAATGCCTGGCGGCCGGCCGCTCGATTTCGCTGCCCGCAAGCAGCATCGGCGGGATGAAGCTGGTCGCGCGCGCCAGCGGTGCTTACTGCCGCGTGCGCAAACAGTTCAAGATGCCGATCGGCAAATTCGAGGGCGTGGAAGAGCCGCTGGCGCGGATCGGCGCGCACACCTACCTGGTCGAAGCGGCGCGCCGCATGACCGCGCTGGCCGTCGATCTGGGCGAAAAGCCCTCGGTAATTTCGGCGATCATCAAATACCACTCCACCGAGCGCTGCCGCGAGGTGATCAACGACGCGATGGATGTGCACGGCGGCAAGGGCATCAGCCTCGGGCCGGACAATTACCTGGGGCGCTTCTACCAGCAGATGCCGGTCGCGATCACCGTGGAAGGCGCGAACATCCTGACCCGCACGCTGATGATCTTCGGCCAGGGCGCGATACGCTCGCATCCTTATGTGCTGAAGGAAATCGCCGCGGTCAACGATCACGACCGCAAACGCGCGCTGCACCAGTTTGACGACGCGCTGTTCGGCCATGTCACGTTTGCATTGAGCAATGCCGCGCGCAGCCTGGTGTTCGGGCTGACCGGCGGGCATGGCATGGCAACGCCGCGCGGTGCGGAAACCCGGCGCTACTACCAGCAGTTGACGCGTTTTTCGGCCGCGTTCGCGCTGAGCGCGGATATCGCGATGGCCGTGCTGGGCGGTGCGCTCAAGCGGCGCGAAAAAATCTCCGCCCGGCTGGGCGACGTGCTGAGCCAGCTGTATCTGTGCTCGGCGACATTGAAGCGCTTCGAGGACGAAGGGCGTCCGGCCGAGGATCTGCCGCTGCTGGACTGGGCGATGCAGGATTCGCTGTTCCAGATCCAGCAGGCGTTCGACGGCGTGATCCGGAATTTCCCTAACGCATTCATGCGCCAGTTGATCAGCGCGCTGGTGTTTCCGCTGGGACAGAACCTTGCGCCGCCATCCGACCACCTCGGGCACCGGATCGCGACGCTGATGATGCAACCCGGCGCGGCGAGGGATCGTTTGACGGCGGGTACCTATATTCCCGGCGACGAACAGAATGCGATCGGTGCGCTGGAAGCGGCACTGGCCAGCACCCTGGCCTGCGAACCGTTGCAGCTCATGCTGCAGCAGGCGCGCAAGGACGGCAAGCTGAAGTCGCTGGAAGAACTGTCGCGCATCGCCGAGGCGCGCGACCAAGGCCTGATCAGCGCGGAACAGGCGTTGCAGCTGGAGCGCGACTATGCGTTGCGCCGCAAGGTCATCATGGTCGATGATTTTGCACCGGAACAATTGCGGGCCGCGGTTCAATCATAAAATCGGAGTCTGTGACATGAACAGCCTGCGCGGCAAGACGATATTCATCACCGGGTCGAGCCGGGGTATCGGACGCGAGATCGCGCTGCGCTGCGCGCGCGACAGCGCGAACCTGGTGATCACCGGCAAAACTTCCGATCCGCATCCCAAACTGCCCGGCACCATCCATACGGTCGCAGCAGAAGTGGAACAGGCCGGCGGCAGGGCGCTGGCGATCCAGCTGGATGTCCGCGACGACGCGGCGATCCGTGACGCGGTCGAGCAGGCTGCACAGCATTTCGGCGGCATCGACGTGCTGGTCAACAACGCCAGCGCGATCAACCTGACGCCCACCCTGGACACGCCGGCGCGGCGACTCGACCTGATGTGGGATGTGAACATGCGCGCGACCTTCCTCGCTTCCCAGGCCTGCATTCCGCACCTGAAGAAATCCGCCAATCCGCACATCCTGACGCTGTCGCCGCCGCTGAACATGGATGCGAAATGGTTTGCGCCGCACCTCGCCTACACGATGTCCAAATACGGGATGAGCCTGTGCACGCTGGGCATGGCGCGCGAATTCGCCGCGCGCGACGGCGCCGGCAAGGGGATCGCGGTGAATTGCCTGTGGCCTCGCACCACCATCGCGACGGCCGCGATCGAGTTCAATTTTCCCGGCGCGGTGCTGCGCGCTTCGCGCAAGCCGGCCATCATGGCGGACGCCGCGCACCTGATCCTGACCCGCGACAGCGACAGCTGCAACGGAAATTTCTTCATCGACGAAGATGTGCTGCGCGAGGCGGGCGTGAAGGATTTCGCGCCCTATGCGGTCGAAGCCGGGACGCCGCTGTTCGGCGACCTGTTTCTTGATTGAAGGGACGGACATGCCGGGCCGTATCGACCAATACATCAAGCCTGAACAAGCGGTCACGCTGCACGGCCTGTTTCTCGAACGGGTGAAACGCACCCAGGATTCCCTCGCTTACCGCTATTTCGATATTCACCGGGAAACCTGGCTGGACCTGACCTGGGTGCAGATGCGCGACCAGGTGGCGCGCTGGCAGGTGGCACTGCTGCGCGAGAATCTTGCAGTCGGCGACCGTGTCGCGCTGATGCTGCGCAACTGTCCGGAATGGGTGATGTTCGAGCAGGCGGCGATGTCGCTGGGCCTGGTCGTGGTGCCGCTGTATACCGTGGACCGCGCGGACAATGCGGCTTACATCATCAACAATGCTGCAGCCAGGGTGCTGCTGTTCGAGACCGCCGGACAATGGCAGGAAATACGGGATGTGCGCGATCAGCTCGGCTGCGTGCAGCGCTTCGTCAGCCTTGAAAAAATTGTTGCTGAAGACGAGCCGCGACTGAGCCACGTCGACAAGTGGATTACGGCCGAAGCGGTGCTGCAACCGGAGCGTCCGCGCAATCGCGACGAACTGGCAACCATTATCTATACCTCGGGCACCACCGGCAAGCCCAAGGGCGTGATGCTGTCGCACCACAACATCCTGTACAACGCGTACGCTTCGCTGATCACATTCGGGGAAGGATTGGACGGCAGCGACATCTTCCTGTCCTTCCTGCCGCTGTCGCATACCTTCGAGCGCACCGCAGGCTATTACATGGCGATGATGGCCGGCGCGTCGGTCGGCTATGCCCGCTCCATCCCGCTGCTGGCCGACGACCTGAAAATCATCCGCCCCACCATATTGGCTTCCGTGCCGCGCATCTACGAGCGCATCTACAACGCGATCCATGCCAAGCTGGAGGAAGGCCCGCCGCTCAGGCACAAGCTGTTCACGCTGACCGTCGAGGTCGGCTGGGACCGTTTCGAATACCAGCAGGGGCGGGGTGCGTGGACGCCTAAAATGTTGCTGTGGCCGCTGCTCAAGAAAATCGTCGCGGACAAGGTGATGGACAGGCTGGGCG
>JBAUQH010000160.1:0-3173 GCA_049580605.1 Gallionella sp.
GAGCAGGCCGAAGGTGAAGAAGGCCTGCTGGTAGCCGCCGGTTTTTACCATGTTGGAGATCGGAATGACGGTGATTGCCGCACCGGCACCGAATCCGGCGGCCGTCAGGCCGGCGGCCAGGCCGCGCCTGTCAGGAAACAGTTTCAGGGCGTTGCCCACGCAGGTGCCATAGACGCAACCGGCGCCGACGCCGCCGACAACTGCTGCGAAGTAAAGCAATTCAAGGGAGTCTGCCATCGAATTCAGGACCCAGGCCGTTGCCACCAGGACGCCGCCAAACATCACGACGGGGCGGGGGCCGAATTTATCCATCGCCCATCCTTCGACCGGTACCAGCCAGGTTTCGGTCAATACAAAAACGGAAAAGGCGACCTGAATGGCCGCCTTGGTCCAGCCCATCTTGTCGTGCATGGGATTGACGAACAAGGTCCAGCCATACTGCAGGTTGGCGATCATCGCCATGCAGATGATGCCCAGTATTAGCTGGACCCAACGATTGCTTGTCTTTGCACCATGGTTATCGCTGCCTGCCAAAGTTTCACTCTGAGTACTCATGACTACTCCTCCCTGAAGTATTATTTGTTGAGTTATGTTCACCAGTGATAATTCAGACTTCTTCGTACACCGCCTTTCGATTGGTACATGGATCACGCCCCTGCAGTGGACGCCAATTCGCGACAATTTTGCGCGATTGTCGGCAGTTTATAACTTAGATGCGGCGGCTCGTCAATCAGGCCGCTAGCCGGTTTTCCCATGACAGCTTCAGGGATTTTGCGCTGAAATTACGCCATATCCCCGTGCGCAGTATCAGGTTTGCCGGGGTGGATTGCGGTCTGCTGCCGGCAGTTATATGACAGCTTCTAAGCTGGCAACGCATTGTGATATGCTGCTTCCGTATACGCAGCAGAGTATCCTGCTACATGCTTGAAGAAAGGGAGCACAAGCATGGCAAAAGCGTAACTGCAATACTCAAGCGCCTGTTAATAATCGATAACGCACACCGCGTTAAGAATAAGTTGCCCAGGTAAACCATATGGCACAGTGGATCGCTTTTTTCCAGGAAGGCAAGCCGGTATTCGGCCGGATTGTCGGCGACCGGGTCAGGATTTGCGATGGTGAAATGTTTTCCGTTCCGCGTGAAACCGGCACCGAAATCGCGCTGACCGATGTCAGCCCCGATCTGCCCTGCCGGCCGGGCAAGTTCATCGCCTTGTGGAACAACTACCATGCCCAGGCTGCCAAGCAGAATCTGGCCATTCCCGCCGAGCCGCTGTATTTCGTCAAAACGCCCAATAGTTACTGCGCGCACGAACAAGTTGTTCCGCAGCCGGTCGGCTACGATGGGCGTGTGGTTTACGAGGGCGAACTGGGTGTTGTGATCGGCAGGCGATGCAAGCATGCAAATGAGGATGAGGCCCGGCAAGCGATATTCGGTTACACCTGCATCAACGACATCACTGCACTGGACCTGATTGCCAGGGACGCGTCGTTTGCACAATGGACCCGGGCCAAGTGTTTCGATGGTTTCGGCGTGATCGGGCCGCTGATCGCGACAGGGCTGGACTGGAAGTCCCTGACTGTCAGGACGCTGCTCAACGGCAAGGAACGCCAGAATTATCCGTGCAGCGACATGATCTTCTCTCCTGAACGAATCGTTTCCGCGATTAGCCAGGACATGACGCTGGAACCGGGGGACGTGATCGCCTGCGGAACATCGCTGGGCGTATTGCCGATGAAACCGGGGGCGGTAGTCGAGGTGCATATCGACGGTATCGGGACGCTGCGCATCAGGTATGGGGAGCAGGCCGCGAATTGACATTTCATTTCTTAACCTGAAAAGATAAAGACCATGAAAATTTGCGTTGTAGGTGCAGGGGCAATCGGGGGCTTGCTCGGCGTCAAGCTGGCGCTGAGCGGGAATGAGGTCACGTTGATCCTGCGCGGTGCCAATCTGGCTGCCGTGCAGCAGAACGGCCTGAAACTGATAGAGGAAGACGGCAAGGAACTGCTCGCCCAGCCGATCAGGGCCACTTCGGCCATTGCGGAAGCGGGTGTTCAGGATGTGGTGATACTCGCGCTCAAGGCGCATCAGGTTGCCGCGGTTGCCGCCGACATGCCCGCGCTGATGCATGCCGACACGCGCGTCATCACGATGCAGAACGGCATACCCTGGTGGTATTTCCACAAGTTGCCTGGCGGACCGGGGCAGCGCTATCAGGGCACGCCGGTCAGGTCCGTCGACCCGGATGGCATCATTGCCAGATACATCCCGGTCGACCGCGTGATCGGCAGCGTCGTCTATCCCGCCAGCGAGGTGATCCGACCCGGCGTGATCAAGGTCATCGAGGGAAACCGCTTCACGCTCGGCGAGATCGACGGCAGCGACACCCCCAGCATCCGCGCGATCAGCGACGCATTCAAGGCGGCCGGTTTCAAGGCACCCGTGATCAGTGATATCCGCTCGGAGATCTGGCTGAAGCTGTGGGGAAACCTGAGCTTCAACCCGATCAGCGCGCTGACCCACGCCACGCTGGAAGACATCTGTGTATTTCCGGCCACCCGTGAATTGGCAGCGAACATGATGCGCGAGGCACAGAACATAGGCGAAAAGCTCGGCGTCCAGTTCAAGGTCAGCCTGGACAAGCGCATCAACGGCGCCCAGGCAGTCGGCCAGCACAAGACATCGATGCTGCAGGATGTCGAGCTCGGCCGGCCGATCGAACTCGATGCGCTGGTGGGTTCGGTCATCGAACTCGGCCACATCACCGAAACTCCGACACCGAACATCGAGGCGGTTTATGCACTCGCTTCGCTGCTGGCGAAAAATCTGCAGCAGCACAAGGCGACCTTGCGGATTGCCTGAACACAAAAATCAGTTTGCGACTCAATCCATAACGACAATCACCAGGACAACCATGAAAAAATTTACCTCCATCCCGGAAATGATCTCGATCCATGCACAAGCCACACCGGCCGCAATTTCGATCACTGCACCTGCCGCAAAGCCGCTGACTTACCAGGCGCTGGATCGTCTTGTGGAAGAGACCGTGATCACACTCAACAAGCTTGGCGTGGGAAGGGGGGACCGGGTCGGGATTGTGCTGCCCAATTGTCCCGAGATGGCCGCTGCATTTGTTGCGATCGCCAGCGGCTGCTCCGCTGCACCTTTGAAT
>JBAUQH010000161.1:0-24901 GCA_049580605.1 Gallionella sp.
GTATCCAGGCATCACCAGGATGCGCAACAACTGCTTGCCAATCTAATTGCGATCGCATTGCAAATCTCCGGATTGCGCGAGCGTACCGGGCGCCAACAGCCAACCGTGATAACTTGAGGCACCCTCCAAACGGCTATAATAGGCGCAAATCCGTCCACTACGCGCCTTTCGGGCGCGGTCCCTATTTTCAAGGAGTGCGCCATGGCCAACCGAAAATTCATCCAGACACCCGATGCACCCGCAGCAATCGGCACCTTCTCGCAAGGGGTGTTGGTCGGCGATTCGGTTTACCTGTCCGGCCAGATCGGGCTGGATCCTGTTACCATGCAGATGGTAGAAGGGATCGAAGCGCAGATCCACCGTGTGTTCCAGAACCTGCGCGCGGTCGCGAGCGCTGCCGACAGCAGTTTCAACGACCTGGTGAAGCTCAACGTGTACCTGACCGATCTCGATCATTTTGCGAAGGTGAACGAGATCATGGCCGGCTATTTCCGCCAGCCCTATCCGGCGCGCGCCGCAGTGGGTGTTGCCGATCTGCCGCACGGCGCACTGGTTGAAATGGATGGGGTGCTGGTCATCCAGGACTGACTGTGCATTGAAAAACTAATGATGAAACGACTGGCCATCCCGCAAAGCAGCCAACAACTGTTGCCAAGTGGTTGGTTTTGCGCTCGCCAGAACGTTGTAACTCAAAGACTCAGAATTAGGCATCGCAACGCGACAGACTCAAATGTAAAGTCCGCTTCTTCGTCCTTACGAGTCTCGTTCTGCCTTCGCTCGCGACGTTTTTCAATACCCTGTTGAACCCCATTCTTGACTGTGCCTCCCGCAAAAATCTCACCGACCACGCTGGCCAAACTCGCCAAGATCGGCGTCCATCGCCGCGCCGACCTGCTGCTGCATCTGCCGTTGCGCTACGAGGACGAGACGCATCTTGCGCCGATCGCGAACGTGCAGGCAGGCGAGACCACACAGGTGCAGGGTATCATCGTGCACAGCGAGATCGCCTTTCGTCCGCGCCGCACGCTGTTATGCCGCCTGCAGGACAGCAGCGGCGAACTGTATCTGCGCTTTTTGAATTTCTACCCCAGCCAGCAGAAGCAGCTTGCCGTCGGCAGGCAGATACGCGCGGTCGGCGAGGCGCGCATCGGGTACTTCGGGCTGGAAATGGTGCACCCGAAATGCCGCGCGGTGGATGACGACACGCCGCTGCAGCAAAGCCTCACGCCGGTGTATCCGACCACCGCGGGTCTCGCGCAGCCGGTGTTGCGCAAGTTGATCGGGAATGCGCTGGAGACGATTCCTTTGAGCGAGACGCTGCCGGATGCAATGCTGAATAAAAATAATCTCGCCGGGTTCGCCGACAGCATCCGGCTGCTGCACAGCCCGACGCCGGAAATATCGGCAAGGTCGCTGGAGGAACGCAGTCATCCCTCCTGGCGGCGCATCAAGTTCGACGAGCTGCTGGCGCAGCAGCTGTCGATGCGAGTGCACCACCGCGAACGCAGCAGGCGCAGCGCTCCCGCTCTGCTGCCGCACCGGAATTTGACTGCCCGCCTGGTCGAAGCCCTGCCGTTCGCGCTTACCGGCGCACAGCTGCGAACCAGTGCCGAGATCAGCCGCGACCTGGCGAAGCCGCATCCGATGCAGCGTCTGCTGCTCGGCGATGTAGGCAGCGGCAAGACCATCGTCGCGGCGCTGGCCGCGCTGCAGGCTATCGAGAACGGCTACCAGGCAGCGCTGATGGCGCCCACGGAAATTCTTGCCGAACAGCATTACCTCAAGTTGCGCGACTGGCTGGCGCCGCTCGGCCTCGAGCCGGTTTGGCTGTCCGGCAGTTTGAAAAAAAAGGACAGGCAGCTTGCCGCCGAGCGCATCGCATCCGGCGCAACGCTTCTTGCAATCGGCACGCACGCATTGTTCCAGCAGCAGGTCAGCTTTCACAAACTCGGTCTGGCGATCGTCGATGAACAGCACAAGTTCGGCGTGCAGCAACGTCTGGCGCTACACAAGAAAGGCAAAGCCGCCACCGCGGGAGTGGAGTTGGCCTATACGAATCAGCACGAGCCTCATCAGCTGATGATGAGCGCGACGCCCATTCCAAGAACACTGGCGATGAGCTACTACGCCGACCTCGACGTGTCGGTGATAGACGAATTGCCGCCGGGCCGCACCCCGGTGATCACCAAGCTGGTCAACGATGAACGCCGCGAAGAGGTGATAGACCGGGTGCGCGCGGCCTGCATCGCGGGACAGCAAGCCTACTGGGTGTGCCCGCTGATCGACGAATCGGAGACGCTGCAATTGCAAACCGCGCTGGAAACTTTTCAATTGCTCGGGGAAACTTTTCCCGAACTGCGCATTGGCCTGGTGCACGGCAAGCTCGACAATGCGGAAAAGGCGCGCGTGATGGCCGCATTCAAGGCGGGCGAACTGCAATTGCTGGTCGCCACCACGGTGATCGAAGTGGGCGTGGATGTGCCCAACGCGAGCCTGATGGTGATCGACCACGCCGAGCGCATGGGGTTGGCGCAACTGCATCAGCTGCGCGGCAGGGTCGGGCGCGGCGCGGCGCAAAGCCTGTGCATCCTGCTTTATCAGCAGCCGCTTGCCGAACTGGCGCGCGCGCGACTGAAGATCATCTTCGAGAACACGGACGGCTTTGCAATCGCGCAGCAGGATCTGCAATTGCGCGGCCCGGGCGAATTGCTGGGCGCACGGCAAAGCGGGGTTGCGATGCTGCGCTTCGCCGATATCAGCGCGGATGAGGACCTGCTCGACCGGGCGCGCCAGGCCGCCGATGAATTGTTGCGCGATCATCCCGAGGCAGCGCGGGCGCATCTGCAGCGCTGGATGGCCAACCGGCACGATTATCTGCACGTCTGAGCAGCGCTGGATGGCCGGCTGGCCGGGCTCTATAATGGCACCTTCCGTTCGCGTTTCCGGGTCAGACGCCGATCCGGCAAAAACGCGAAGTTTCAAATTTAAGGCAACCCTGAATTGACCGATCCTCAAAGCAAATCCATACCCGAGCTGCCCTCGGTAACGCTGTGCGCGGTTGACTGCCTGAATCCTGCGCTCGCATTGCGCGCACTGGATATATGCGGGCTGCAGTGCAATTTCGGCGATGTGATGTTCCTGTCGGATCGCGCTAACCGTTATGAGCTGGCGGGTTGCCGGATGATAGAGATTCCCCGCATCGGCTCGGTTGCGGAATACTCCCGCTTTGTGCTCAAGGAGCTTGGCCGGTACTGCAACACGGAACACCTGCTGCTGGTCCAGTGGGACGGCTACATCATCAATCCGCAAAGCTGGCGTCCGGAGTTCCTCGAATACGACTATATCGGCGCGCCGTGGAGCTGGTATCAGGATAAACACCGTGTCGGCAACGGCGGCTTTTCGCTGCGTTCCCGGCGTCTGCTGGATGCGTTGCGGGACGAGGACATCGTCGACCTCGAGCCCGAAGATGAAGCGATCGGGCGGCGTTACCGTCCGTTGCTCGAAGCGAAGTACGGGATCCGGTTTGCTCCCGAGGAAGTTGCCGAGGCGTTTTCGTACGAGACGATTTCCCCCAGGGGCGACCCGTTCGGATTTCACGGCCTGTTCCATATGTGGTCGGTCCTGCCTCAGCAGGAACTGGATGGATTCGTCGCCGCGCTGGCCGATTCTTCCGTGGCCAGCCGCCAGTACTTGCAGCTATGCAGGAACTATGCCGAACTGGGTTGCCTGGAAGAAGCGGCAGTGATGCTGAATCGACGCTTGCAGGTTGTGCCGGACGACAGCGAAGGGCGCGAACTGCTTGAGGCGTTGTCCTCGCCTCAGGCCGGTGTACCGCCGATGCTGGCCATGCTGGTAAGCAACGATCCATGTCCGTGCGGCAGCGGCAAGGAATACCAATTCTGCTGTGGTGCAATTCAGGAAACTTCGGTATTGCCGCTGCCGGCCGGGCGGATCGGATTCATCCTGCACAACGCGATGGCACATCATCATGCGGGACGCCTGGCGGAAGCCGAGGCCGGATACCGGAAGGTACTCGAACACCGGCCCAGGAATGCGACCGCGCTGCAATATCTCGGGGTTCTATCCAGGCAGCGCGGCGACGGGCTTGGCGCATGGCAGATGAACCGGCGTGCGCTCGACCTTCGTTCATACATGGCCGATTTCCTGATCAATCTCGGCAAGTGCCTGCGATTGAAGGGCAGGATCAGCGAGGCGCAGGATTGCGATTCGTATGCGGCCGCGATCCGGGCGGATTACGTACCAGAATACGACAAGTTAAAATGACCGGAAATTCGGGGCCGGCTAGAGCGGACCCATCAACCATGAAAGAAAACCCGTTCGATCAGGATCGCCGCACCACACCGCATACTGACAATTACTGGTGCGGCTCAGTGCTGGGTTGCGGATCGGAATTTGCACCCTGGCTGCGCGATCGCGGCTCGCTGACGCAGCGCATCCAGCAACGCTGCACCAACTTCGCGGTGCGCAATCTGCGCAACGGACTCGCGCGAATCGCGTTGGACGAATCCGCACTGCTCGGGCTTGCACCACATCAGCTTGCCTGGTCGCGCGAAGTATTCCTGTACGCAGACGGACAGCCGGTGGTGTTCGCACACAGCGCGCTGGCAGCAGCGCATCTGCGCGGCGTCTGGTCGGAAGTGCGAACGCTGGGCAGCAAGCCGCTCGGCGCGTTGCTGTTCGCACATCCGCTGGTGGAGCGCAAACCGCTGCATTATCAGGCATTGCGCAGCACGCATCGATTGTATCGGCGTGCTGCCGCACTGCAGAAAGACCTGCCGCACCGGCTGTGGGCGCGGCGCTCGCTGTTCTATCTTGGCGATGCGCCGCTGCTGGTCACGGAAGTTTTTTTGCCTGGAATCCTGCTGTTGCAAGGTTGAACGGCAACCGCCGGAAAATAAGCTGAAGTGATCAGAAACCGCAAATCAGGCAAGCAGCACCTGCCCGGTCAGTGCATTGATCAGTATTCCGGACGAAGTATCCCCGCGCGTAATTTCGACCAGATAGGCCGAGCCGCCGGATTTCACAATCAGCCTGGGTACAACTCCTCCCACGGCTATTGTATGCGCGCTTACCCGCGCAATATTTTCGCGGGTAAGGTTTTCCGTGTCGAGTTTGCGCTGTCCGTCGATAAAGCCGATCGATGCGGTCAGCGCAATAACGCCGGCAGCGCCCGGGAGTATTCTCAGTCTGCTCATGTCCGCTCCTGGTCCAGTGATATTGCGGCCGGAATGATTTCCTGCCGCGGGGCACATTTCATCTGTCGCTATGAATGAGCGGGATTTGATCGCAAAGTTCAGCGAATAAACTTCTTGAAACAATTTGCGGGCTGGATATTGCCTGCATGCCAATCCTTGTCGTGGCCAAGATTATTAGGATGGCGGCATCAAATCAAATTACAATTCGCGGTATCAGCCATACAGGAGCCAGTTTTCATGATTGCACCGATTCCATTACGTGATATCCCGCAAACAAATATATTTCGCAAAGGCGATGTTTTTGTATTGTTCGGCGAGTTGTTTGGCCGTGGTTATGCAAACGGCCTGATCAACGAGGCGCGCAGGGCGGGCATGACGATCATCGGCATCACCGTTGGCCGGCGCGACGAGAATAATGTGCTGCGTCCCCTGACCGGCGAAGAACTGGCTGCGGCCGAGGCCAATTTGGGCGGGCGCATCATCAACGAGCCGCTGATGGCCGGATTCGACCTGGATGCGCCGCCGGGCGAACCCACGCCGACCGACCTGCTGGCCGGCATGACGCTGAAGAGCTGGCAGGACGACAAGCTGGACTGGAAGCAGATTGAAAAATGCCGCGGGGTCGGCATAAAGCGTTTCAGGGATTCGGTGTCCAGGGTGATGGCCGAGATCGACAACATGATCCCGGATGGCAGCAACGTGTTTTTTGCCCATACCATGGCCGGCGGGATACCCAAGGTGAAGGTGTTCCTGGCGATTGCGAACCGGATCTACAAGGGCCGCGGCGAGCGTTTTTTGTCGTCGCGCGCGCTGTTCGACAGCGACCTGGGCAAGCTGATACTGATGAATTTCGACGAGGTCACCGCGAACACCTTGCAGCACCTGATCGACGGCAGCGCGGCGATCCGCGCACGGATCGAAAAGACCGGCGGCCAGGTGCGCTATACCGCCTACGGATATCACGGTACCGAAATCCTGGCAGACGGCCAATATGAGTGGCAGACCTACACCAACTACTCGCAGGGCCCGGCCAAGATGCGCCTGGAACGTGTCGCCGAAACAGCCTGGCGGCAGGGAATCAAGGCCACGGTTTACAACTGCCCGGAGATACGCACCAACTCATCCGATATCTTTGTCGGAGTCGAGCTCTCGCTGTTCCCGCTGCTCAAGGCCTTGAAAAAGGAAAACGGCGGAGCCTGGGCTGATGCCCAGTGGCAAGCCTGCCGTGCGCTATTCCAGGACGAGCAGGCGCTGGATAATCTGCTGAAGAAAATCTCCGACTACAACGCAAGCAGCGTAATGAAGAAGTTCAGGAATTTCGAAGCATGGCCGATGGACAATACTGCGGAGCTGGCGAATCTGATGATAGGCACTTCGGAAGAGATTACCCAGATGCACAAGGACCGCAAAGCGCTCGTCACCGACATACTGAGCGCGCTGGTGCTTGAAGGCACCGGGCCGCTGATGTTCCGTGAAACGTCCAATCCCGCCGGACCGGTGCTCTGGCTGAACCATGACATCATCGCAAGACAGCTCAACCTGATGCACGGCAAATAAGCGCGGGTAGCATCGATAGTTTCGCTTGCCAGCGTATCAACCCCGGCAGCGACCACGGACATTGGCGAAAAAATCCAGGATGAAGAGACGGCGGGAATCAACAATGGCCAGGCCGGGAGGTCATGCATGAATACGGCGCGCAAATTGCGGGTCGGGCTAGCGCTGGGAAGCGGCGCTGCGCGCGGCTGGGCACATATTGGTGTAATTCGCGTGCTGGAGCAGGCCGGCATACGCCCGGACCTGGTTTGCGGCACTTCGATAGGGGCGCTGGTGGGAGCCGCCTATGCAGCCGGAGAACTGGACAGCTTCGAGGACTGGCTGAGCGGACTGGGCTTTGCAGACGTGCTCTCATTCATGGATGTTCGCATGAACGGCGGGATGATCAAGGGCGACCGGTTGATGGAATTCTTTCGCAAAAAATTCATCGACCGCCCGATCGGGGATCTCGCCATTCCTTTCGCCGCGGTGGCGACTTCGCTGGATACCGGAACCGAGGTGTGGTTGCGCGACGGTTCGACCCTGGACGCGGTGCGCGCCTCGATTGCGCTGCCCGCGCTGTTCATGCCGGTCGTGCACGAGGGACGGATCCTGGTCGACGGAGGCCTGGTCAATCCGGTGCCGGTATCGCTGGCGCGCGCTATGGGTGCGGATATCGTGATCGCAGTCGACCTGAATTCAAACCGCGTAGGTCGAAACAGCCCCGGGAATACGGAAAAGCCGACCGGCGAGATCAGCGAATGGAGGCGCAAGCTGCAGGAGAATCTGGGCGCATTCATTCCGGAACGCGCGGAAGACGAGCCTGGACTTCCCTCGATACTCGACGTGATCACCAGCAGCATCAATATCATGCAGGTGCGCATCAGCCGCAGCCGCATGTCCGGGGACCCGCCGGATTTGGTCGTGTCGCCGCGCCTGGCAGGGCTCGGGCTGCTGGATTTTCATCGTTCGAAAGTAGCGATTGCGGAAGGCGTGCGTGCGATGGAAGCAGCGCTTCCGGATCTCGAGGCGGTCTTGAAATGGCAAGCCAGTAAAATCGACCGGTAAATTCGACCGGTAAATTCGAAAAGATGTGAAACAGCCGTCAACCGGGCATTTCTCACTAGTTCTCGGTTATCCGGTTCGCCGGCCAACTCAAATTCATGACGGCAACATAGACACAAAATGAGCTATTGTTTCGTCATCAATCCATAAAGTTTGGAAATAAGCATCTGAACTTCAATGGAAGTTTTTGAATATTCCTCTCCGGTAAGGAGCGTATGCGCGGAATCCTTGTCATTGTTCTGTACCAGTTCAACAACGCGTGACGCGGTGATGTGAAATTGCGCATGCTTGGCCTTTAACTGGTGGTAAATTGACAAGTCACCCATTGATGTTCCGCCGGAACTGTATATCCACTTGCCCAATGCACATTGATTATCACGGCAGATAGCTGTGTAATCCAGCTTTTCGGAAGAGGTGCCTTCGACATAGGCAGTTAGCCGCTCTTTCCATTTGCGATGTGCTTCAATTGCCGCCACGAAATCAAGACCTTCAATCACGGCATCCTCCTTGATGATGCCCGATTGCGCCTTTGAAAGTGCGGTTTGCGCGGACTTTTCATCACCCCTGGATAATGCATTAAACCAATCGATCAATCCCATCATTTCCCCCCGAAAAAGTGAGCTCATTCATTTACAAGGCAATTCGGAACTAATTGAAATTTACTGTAACATTTTGTAATACTTTGCACAATCTTGTTGATCAAGACCATCATAATTTCAGCGACGCGACCATGGCCGGTATCAAGTATGATGCTTATTGCGAGTAAAGGCCGGCTTAGCTAGAGATTGGTTAAACTGATACATCAAAATTTGAATCCATGTTGCTCGCTAAACGACTTTCGCTTTATCTGCAGCTTACCCGGTTGAACCGCCCCATCGGTATCCTGCTGCTGCTGTGGCCGACCCTGTGGGGGGTCTGGATAGCCGGCGCGGGAAATCCGTCATGGAATATTGTGCTGATCTTCGTGGTGGGAACGGTGCTGATGCGTTCCGCCGGATGTGCGATCAACGATTATGCTGATCGCGATTACGACTTGCATGTCAAACGTACCCGGGAACGGCCTGTCACCAGCGGGCGTATCACGCCTCGTGAGGCTGTCCGGGTTGCGGTCGGTCTTTCGCTGGCCGCGTTTGTGCTGATCCTGCCTCTGAATGAGCTGACGCTGCTGCTGTCGTTCCCCGCCGTGTTCCTCGCGGCCAGCTATCCGTATACCAAACGCTTCCTGGCAATCCCGCAAGCCTATCTCGGCATAGCGTTCGGCTTCGGGATTCCGATGGCATTTGCCGCGCAGCTCGGTAGCGTGTCACCGGTCGCCTGGGTGATGCTGGTCGCCAACGTGTTCTGGGCGATCGCATATGACACGGAATATGCAATGGTGGACCGGGACGATGATATCCATCTGGGCATTCATTCGGCGGCGTTGCTGTTCGGCCGCTACGACGTGGCTGCGGTGATGGGATGCTATGCGGTCACGCTGGCCCTGCTCGCTCTGGCCGGGCAGATGGCCGGGCCAATGGGTAATCTGGGCTGGGCTTATTACACGGGGCTCGCTATTGCGGCATGCATTGCAATTTTCCACTACTCGCTGATACGAGGGCGACAGCGCGATCGGTGTTTCCGCGCATTCCTGCACAACAACTGGTTCGGTGCCGCAATATTTGCCGGCATCGTGCTTGATAATCTGCGGCGCATCCGGTTTTGACGGAACGGAAACAATTTGTTGCAAAATCCGACGAACTTCCGGGCCATGCGGGCAACCAAACTGGCCTGCAATAACCAATCCAGCAGGGCGTTTGTGATCTTTGCCGCGTACAGCGGAGCTCATGAGCTTTGCTGTTATCAAGGAGTCGGAAAATGATATCGATAATTAAGCCGCAGTTTGCGAAGTATGTTGTGTTTGTTCTGGTCGCCGCGGCGGCAATGACTGGCGGGTATGTCTACCGCGGATTTTCTCCGGTCGCTTTCGCCAACGCCACCACGAACACGACTGCAGCCGTCGCGCCGGTTTCCAGGCAAAAACTGCAAAATTCTTCCGCGGGTCTGCCGGATTTTGAAACGATAGCGGCCCAGCAGGGACCCGCCGTGGTCAATATCAGCGTCTCCGGTACTGAAAAAACCGGGATTGCCGGTTTTCAGGGCTTTCCGCAACTTGATCCGAATGATCCGTTCTATGAATTCTTCCGGCACTTTCAGGCGCCTGCACCGCAAAGCAGCATACCCACACATGGTCTCGGTTCCGGATTCATCGTCAGTCCCGATGGCGTGATCCTGACCAATGCGCACGTGGTGGCCAACGCCGACGAGGTGATTGTCAAACTCACCGACAAAAGGGAATTCAAGGCAAAAGTGATCGGCATCGACAAACCCAGCGACGTGGCGGTGCTGAAGATCAACGCGAATGACCTGCCGACCGTCAGGATCGGCGATTCAAAAACCGTGCGTGTGGGTCAATGGGTGGTCGCGATCGGCTCGCCGTTCGGGTTTGAAAACAGTGTCACGGCGGGAATCGTGTCTGCAAAATCGCGCTCTTTGCCCGATGAAAATTACACGCCTTTCCTGCAGACCGACGTGCCGATCAATCCCGGCAATTCCGGCGGCCCTCTGTTCAACCTGAACGGTGAGGTAATCGGTATCAATTCCCAGATTTACACCCAGAGCGGCGGATACCAGGGACTTTCGTTTTCAATTCCGATCGACGTCGCGATGAAAGTGGAAAAGCAACTGATCGATTACGGCAAGGTGAGCAGGGGCAGGCTCGGTGTGATGATTCAGGGCGTCAATCAGGACTTGGCCCGCTCTTTCGGCCTGGGCAAGCCCACCGGTGCGCTGGTGAGTTCGGTTGAAAAGGGCAGCCCGGCCGAAAAAGCCGGTATTGAGCCGGGCGACGTAATCCTCAAGTTCAACGGCAAGCAGGTCGACAGTTCGGAGGACCTTCCGTCCATGGTCGCCGATATCGCCCCCGGCACATCCGCCAAGGTCGAAATCTGGCGCAACGGCAAGACCAGGAATCTGTCGGTGGATGTCGGCGAAATGAAGATTGCCAGTGCCGATGTAAAAAACGTTAGCGGGGATAAGGGCGGACTCGGACTCGAGGTGCGCCCGCTTAACGCTGACGAGCGCAAGCAGGCCGAAGTAGGCGAAGGCTTGCTGGTAGAGAATGTCGACGAGGGACCGGCCGCCAATGCAGGGATCCAGTCCGGCGACGTGATATTGTCGGTGAACGGTGAAAAGGTCGGTAGCGCCAGGAAACTGCGCGCGCTGGTCTCGAAACACAAAAAGGATGTCGCTCTGCTGGTGCTTCGGGGGAGTACCAAAATGTTTGTCCCCATCCAGCTTGGCTGAAACAATCAAGATTTTAGTTTCGGCATAACCTGAAGGTTAGTCTCCACTGCAACTTTGTTGTATCCCAGCTGATGTAGCCACTGAGAGAACTACTGGCCATCTGACTAGGCGAGCAAACAACTCTCGCCAAGTCATTGGTCATGGCCATTCGACTAAGCTGTCAAAAGACGACAGCCAAGTCGCTGGTTATACTGCGTTGCGGCAAATGGGTAAGCAGGCAAGCAGCGAAGCGGATGCGCTCAAAAAATTGCTTGCTTGCGTATAATCAATATGCGATGCGGCGCAAATCTTTTGTTCCGGACAACCTGAAGGTTACCCTGCACAGAAATTTCGATTTCCACACCTTTCTGACGACTCCGCGCGCGCTGTTGTTGCTCGTAGCGAATCGGCATCTCCTTGCGGGGAATTCGGGTGAACTCTGAATTTTTTGAGGTTTGTTTTACTTGGCTGTAGCGAATTCGGGGTGCAAAATTGAATTGCTGCTCTCCGGTACCAGGGTCAGGTGACGGGTTCTCCCAGTTTTTTGGCCATCGCGCTGCGTTCAGCGGCATATTCACCGGTTAGCGCAAACCCCTGCAGGCAGTCCTGCAAATCGAAAAATCCGAGCTTGACACCCTTCCTGCCCGCGTCCAGCGAGCGCCAGACTCCGGCAGTATCGCGTGCAACGGGCAATACCGCGACCGGGTGGGCGGGGGTTTTGACCACCACCGGCATGGCGGGAAATTCCACGCGCGCATCCTTGCCGGCAAGAACCTGCGCCAATACGCGCGCTGCATGCATGATCGGCAGCACATAGGGTTGGACAAGTCCCCCGATCTCGGCGCAATCGCCAAATGCGTAAATCGACGCATCGCTGCTGCACAACCGGGCATCGACTGCAATCCCGCGATTTACCGCCAATCCAGCTTCGCGCGCCAGCCCGATGCGCGGACGGAGTCCCACGGCAGACAATACCAGGTCCGCCTGCAGGATCGTGCCGTCGTTCAGGGTTAGCGCATAACCCGTCCGGCCCAGGTTTACCGCATTGACGGCGGCACCGAACCGGAATGCTACACCCTGCGCAGCCAGCGGATCGATCAGTTCCCTGCCAGCATGTTCGGGCAACAGACCCGAGAGCGGGTAAGCGGTCGGATCGATAATCGTGACCGTATAACCGGCGGTCGCGAGGTCGTTTGCGAATTCGCAACCGATCAGTCCGCCCCCCATGATCGCGATATGTCCGGGCTTCAGCCGGACAGTGTCAAGCGCGCCTCGAAATTTCGCATAGTCGTCAAGATCGTTCACCGACATAACCGCATCAGCCGCATCGCCCTGCAAGTGCAGCCGTATCGGGTCTGCGCCGAGTGCCAGTACCAGACGGTCATATTCGATCGTGCCCGAGTTTGTGCGCAACTGCTTTTGCGCGCGATCGATGCCCAGTACTTCGGTGTGTTGCAACAGCCTGAAGCCGAGTTGCCCGGCCATGTCCGCTGCTGCAGTGATGACCAGCGTCTGTGCGGACTTGCCCTGTGCCAGCGCATTAGACAACATAGGCTTGGAATAATAGTCGCCGCTGTCGCGTGTGATCAGCGTGATCGCCGCATCGCGATCCAGCTTGCGCAATTCGCGCACCAGCGTGTACCCGGCCAGTCCGCTGCCCAGCACGACAATTGGTTTCATGACTTATTCATGCCTTTCAGGATGCTGAAGTAAAATTGCCCGCCGTTCATATTTCGACCATTTCAAAGTCGGATTTGGCCACACCGCAATCCGGACATGCCCAGTTATCGGGAATATCAGCCCAGGCCGTGCCGGGCTGGATGCCCTCGGCCGGCAGACCGGCCACTTCATCGTATACAAAACCACAAACCACACATTGCCAGACTTTCATAATTTTCTCCTTGATTAAGCGGTTACTTTTGCCAACATGGCACTATATTGATTGGCGTGGCGCTCTTCCACTTTGGCCAATGCGGCAAAGCGCTTAGCAGCCTTCTGCAGCATCGCCTGGAATTGCTCGGCGTGCTGCTTCGATTCTGCGATCTGCTCGCTGATCTCCACAGTGGCAGGGGTATTGCCTTCCTGCTGTGCAGTTTTGAGGAAGCCAGGGTACATTTCGGTGTATTCGTATGTTTCACCCTCGATCGCCATTTCCAGGCAACGCGCGGGAGACATTGTTTCCTTGGGATAAAGCAGATCGAGATGCCCGAAAGCATGCTGCACTTCCTGGGCGGCTGTCTCTTCGAAAATATGCGCCGTTTCCTCGTCGCCCGCGGCACGCGCGATCTTAGCAAAATAGCGATATTTGATGTGTGCCATCGACTCCCCGGCAAAAGCCGATTCGAGGTTGGCGACGGTTTTGATTTCCGGTCGTTGCATAATTCCTCCTTGTTGATTGATCAAGTGGTTGATGTCCACGGCTGCAATTTAAGGCTTGTGTGATGATAAATCTAATTGATTGTTCAACTTATACTGATTTGGTTGGCAAATCGACTGGCATGAACGGATTATCGGTCGTGAATAGCAACCGATGAAGCAAGCGGCGAAGAAGTCAGGTTCGCGGAATTCTGAAAAAACAGCCGGCGGGGTGTATGAATGAGAGCGGATTGCCCGGAGTAATGCGGGACGGTCAGACTTGCAAATCTTGCAACAGGGAGGTGCGCACCGCATCCGGGACTGGATCGAGCGTGGCCTGGTAAGCAGGGTGATCGACCCCGATGTTCAATTTTGCGCCCTGTTTCAGCGCGGTGATCATGCGCGGCGTCAGCTCGAAGCGCATGAAGTGCACTGCCGAGGTTTTCTCGTCGGTGGTGCGGTCCAGGTCTTCGTCGGCAATGGCATAGACCCGTTCAAAGCCGGCAACCCCCACCCACACGCGGTCTTCGATGCTGGTGAGTTTGGCGAGTTTGCGCTGGCGCTCTTCAGCGTCAGGATATTCGATCATCATCGTCGCCTTCCAGTTGCTGCCGTCCGGGATAAGCGGGTTGTAGACGTCCAGTTCATCCTGGATCAGTTCCGGTTCGAACATGCGTTCCAGGCGCAGCATCTCCTGGACCTGGTATTGCATCGTCATCTCATCTTCGAAAAAAAGTGAGACATGGTCGCCAAGATGGATCAGGCGGTTCTTCTTGTGCGCCATAACGTCGGCGCGGAAAGCAGTGCGCGCCTTGGCATAAGCTTCCAGCGTCATCAGCTTGTCGTGCGTAAGTTTTGCCATGTCTTTAATGCTGGCCGGCGATCGGCCCCTCCTTGAACAGGTTGTCCTTCAGTTCATGATCGAACACAGGATCGTGGCGGCGTATCCATTCAAGCACCATCGAGGCATGTTCTTTTTCCTCGTCGCGGTTATGTGCGAGGATTTTTTTCAATTCAGGATCGGCAACCGCATCCACGCGCTGGTTGTACCAGTCCACTGCTTCCAGTTCCTCCATCAGCGATACGATTGCACGGTGCATGTCCATCGTCGCGGCAGAAAGTTTTTCCATCGGCTCGTGATATCCTTCGCTTGCCATTTAGCTCTCCTTGGTTAAGTTAATCTATAAACCGTAAGCCATGCGCACCAGCGTGATCGGGTGCTCCGGCGCTGTGCCGTCGGCACGAGCATGGGCGATGTGGTGACCAGCCATCGCGCAGTCGCTGCCGTAATGCGCCGGCTGGGCCTGGTTGACCCGGTTCACAACCGGCTGGACAATCTTCATCGCGTACCGGTGGAATTCCTTTTTTACCGCATAGGTACCGTCGTGTCCCGAGCAGCGTTCGATGATGTCCACCTCGGTGCCGGGAATCAGCGCCAGCAACTCCCTGGTCTTGGGGCCGATGTTCTGCACGCGCTGGTGGCAGGCTGCATGGTAGGACACCTTGCCGAGCCCTGCGCTGAAATCGGTCTCCAGCTTGCCTTCCTTGTGGCGCAGCATCAGGTATTCGAACGGGTCGAAAAAGGCGTTCTTCACTTTGATCACGTCGGGATCTTCCGGGAACATCAGCGGCAATTCCTGCTTGAACATCAGCACGCACGAGGGAACCAGCGCGGTCAGGTCCCAGCCGGCATCGACCAGTTTGGCCAGCACCGGGATATTGGCTTCCTTCGCGTCACGCACCGCGTCCAGGTTGCCGAGTTCCAATTTGGGCATGCCGCAGCAGCGCTCCTTCTCGGCAATGGTGACGGGTATGCCGTTGTGTTCGAACACCGCGACCATGTCCTCTCCGGGACCGGGTTCGTTGCGGTTCATGTAGCAGGTCGCGAACAATGCGACTTTGCCTTTCGTTCTGCCGGCCGCATCGCCGGCTGTATTCAGCGGAAGCTTTTTCAAGCGGCTGCGCAGCGGCCGGCTTGAATACTCCGGCACCCAGGCGTCGGCATGGATTTCCGCGACGGCTTCAAGAATTTTGCGCGCCGGTTTCAGCTTGTTCACCGCATTGACCGTCTGCGCGACGACCGGGATGCCGGCCAGACTGCCGACGGTGTCGGTGCTGGTGAGTATTCTGTCGCACAACTTGGTATCGCGGTTCCTGTAATGAAATGCCTTGGCGCGCAGCATCAGGTGCGGGAAATCGAGGTTCCATTCGTGAGGCGGAACGTAGGGACATTTGGTCATGTAACAGAGGTCGCACAGATAGCAATTCTCGACCACCTTCCAGTAATCGTCCTTCTTTACGCTGTCCACTTCCATCGTCTCGGATTCGTCGATCAGGTCGAACAGGCTCGGGAAAGACTGGCACAGGCTGACGCAGCGGCGGCAGCCGTGGCAGATATCGAACACCCGCTCCATTTCCTTGAACAGCGACGCCTCGTTGTAGAAATCGGGATTCTGCCAGTCCAGCGGATGGCGGATTGGGGCTTTCAGATTTCCCTCGCGTGGGGCTTCGTCCATCTTTCGTACCTTATGCTTGAGTTCAAAAAAAACGGCGCGGACCGCAACATGCAATCCGTGCCGGGTATTAGCTATCAGCCCAGTTCGTTCAGGGCTTTCTGGTAGCGGTTTGCATGGGAACGCTCGGCCTTGGCCAGTGTCTCAAACCAGTCTGCGACTTCGTTGAAACCTTCCGCGCGGGCATCCTTGGCCATGCCCGGATACATGTCGGTGTATTCGTGGGTCTCGCCTGCGACGGCGCTCTTCAGGTTGTCCTGGGTGCCGCCGAACGGCAGTCCGGTCGCCGGGTCGCCGCATTGTTCCAGGTATTCCAGATGCCCGTGCGCATGACCGGTCTCGCCTTCGGCGGTGGAACGGAACAGCGCTGCGACGTCTGCATAGCCTTCAACATCGGCCTTGTTTGCGAAGTACAGGTAACGGCGGTTGGCCTGGGATTCACCGGAAAAGGCGTCTTTCAGGTGTTTTTCGGTTTTCGATCCTTTGAGTTGCATGATTACACTCCTTTTGAAAGTTGAAAATAAACTATCGTAGTTGGTGGTTACTGATCCACATAGCTAATATAGACCCAATTGTTCAATAAACCCAATTGAAATATTCAAACAACATGATTTATTATACAAATCGATGTCGGTACGGCAACGACCAATTGGAGACACCATGACGCTGAACGAATTGCGCTATATCGTTGCGGTAGCGCAGGAACGCAATTTCCGCCGCGCCGCCGAAAAGTCATTTATCAGCCAGCCCGCGCTATCGCTTGCAATACAGAAGCTCGAAGAAGAGCTGGGCTTGAAAATATTCGAGCGCGGAAAGAACAATGTTTCTGTCACGCCCGTCGGCACCGAGATCGTCGGCCAGGCGCAGCGCACATTGGAAGAAGTCGAGCATATCCGTGAAATAGCCAGGCAGGGCAAGGACCAGTTGGCCGGTATACTGCGCCTCGGCATCATTTACAGCGTCGGCCCCTACCTGCTTCCGGACCTGGTCCCGGCGCTGAAAAAAATCGCGCCGGAGATGCCGCTTGAAATCGAGGAAAATATCACCTCGAATCTGGATACACTGCTGCGCAACGGCAAGCTGGATGTCATCATCATCGCACTCCCTTACGGCGATGCGGGCATCGTCACTCTGCCCGTCTATGACGAGCCGTTCGAGGTGGTCATCAGCAAGGATCATCACTGGGCGAAGCGGAACAGTATCAAGGCCCATGAGCTCTCCGCCGAAAAAGTGCTGTTGCTCGATTCCGGTCACTGCTTCAGCAATCAGGTAGCGGAAGCCTGTCCCGAACTGGAACGCAAAGGAGCGGATATCCAGCAGGGCACTTCTTTCGAAACCATCCGCAACATGGTAGCTTCCGGTCTGGGCATTACGGTGTTGCCCGCTTCGGCGAACAGCGTGCGCTATCGCAACCCGCTGCTGCAGGTCGTACCGTTCGCCAAACCGGTGCCGTCCCGGCGAATTGCGCTGGCCTGGCGCAAGAGCTTTGCACGGGCGCAAGCGGTCGAGGCGCTTGCTCGTGCGATCGCGCAGGCAAAAATTCCCGGCATCAAACTTTTGCGATAGGACCAGCATGGCCAAGCAAGTTTTGCCCTACCTCGAAAACGGCTTCCTGAAGCGGAGCTACGGACTGATTGCGCCGATCTACGATCTGGTGGTGTCGCGTCCGCTGCAGGGCGCCCGCAGCCAGATGCTGCGCACCCTGCCGACAGAACAGGCGAAGCGGATATTGCTGAGCGGCATCGGCACCGGTCTCGATCTGCCGCTGTTGCCGAAACTGCATTACTACACCGCGCTCGACTTCAGCGCCGCCATGCTGGAACGTGCCAGGCCGCGCGCAGCAGGATTGCAGATGGCATGGGTCATGGGAGACAGCATGGCGCTGCCGTTCGACGGCGCGCAGTTCGATCATGTCGTGCTGCATCTGATTCTGGCCGTGGTGCCGTATCCCGCCAAATGCCTGGCCGAGGCTGCCCGCGTGCTGAAAACCGGCGGAACGATCGTGATCCTCGACAAATTTCTGCGTCCGCACCAGACCGCCCTGCTGCGCCGCGCGCTCAATCCATTGTCACGTCGCATCGCGACGCGTCTGGATGTGGTATTCGAAGAGGTGCTGAGCGAAGTGCCGCAGCTGCAAACGGTCAGCGACATGCCGTTGCTCGCCGGAGGATGGTTCCGCGGGATCGTGCTGGAGAAGAATTGACGCAATGACAGGCAGCGCGCACTGCTTTCGATAGCTGTAGCCCCAGACCGTTGCATCGCAAAAATTACACGACCGCCGGTTCGTTGTATCATTTCGCCATCCATGCAGTAGGGACCGTTCCGATATGCTGTTCTGGCTGGAACTGTGGATTTGTCTCGCTGCCATCGGCTACGCGGGATACTACCTGACACGCTACGGCGATATCATCGCCGGCAGGACCGGTATGTCCGCCTCATGGGTCGGCCTTATCCTGCTGTCTACCGCTACCTCGCTACCGGAACTGGCCACCGGTATTTCCTCGGTCAGTTTTGCCGATGCGCCCAATATCGCGGTCTGGGACGTACTCGGCAGCACGGTTTCAACCTTGCAATCCGGGTAATGCTGGGCGGGATGTACAAACGCGAACCTTTACAGCCGTGCTGCACGGGTCGCATCCGGTCAGCTTCTTCTCTCCGTTCATCGTGACGGTCAATTTCGTTGCGATGCGCGCCGTCCACAGTTGTGAGCACCGTACTTTGGACGAATACACTGAGGGGTCTGCCGATCGCATTCCGGATGAAACGCTGTGCAGCGGCTCGGCGCACTGGCAGACCATGGTGTTCACAGTGCTGACCCTGGCGCCGCTCGTTCACGTGATGGCAATACGCTCCAAGCGGGAATCGCTGTTCACGATCGGATTGTTTTCCAACCGTCCGATGACGCTGACCATTCTGTTCACCTTTATGCTGCAAATGGCGACGATATACGTGCCGGCATTGAATCCGATATTCAAAACCGAACCGCTTGATGGCGGCGAACTGGCGATATGTATTGCGATTGCCGGCACCGTGCTGCTGGCCGTGGAAATAGAGAAATGGCTGATGCGGCGGGAGTTGATTTATCGCGACTGCTGAATACCAAGCTGATGCTGTGATGATCTCGCGGCGGTTCACGACAGCATGGTCGTATTATAGATATCCCGCCATGCTCGGTTAGAATGCAGCCAGGTCTGAAGCACTGTCATGTAAGCATGCGAAATTTTCGGGGGAATTATTGATGAAGCGACTTGTCCTGCTTGTGGTACTGCTGCTCATGCCGCTGACCGCGTTCGCCGCGGAAGCAAGCGTGAAGCTGGACCTGACCAACAGCTGGGTAGGTATTGTTTCCGTGCTGCTGTTCTTCATCGCCTACCTGGCGGTAATGGCGGAGGAATTCACGCTGCTGCGCAAATCCAAGCCGGTGATGCTGGCGGCAGGGATCATCTGGGCGCTGATTGCATGGTATTACCAGGCGCATGACGTGCCGCACGTGGTCGAAGCTGCGCTGCGCCAAAACCTTGAAGAATACGCCGAACTGATGCTTTTCCTGATTGTCGCGATGACCTATATCAACGCGATGGAGGAGCGCAAGGTATTCGAGGCGCTGCGGTCATGGCTGATCCACAAGGGTTTCGGCTACCGCACGTTGTTCTGGGTGACCGGATGGATCGCCTTCTTCCTCTCCGGCCTGGCCGACAACCTGACCACCGCGCTGCTGATGGGTGCGGTGGTGATGGCGGTCGGGCACGGCAACAAACGGTTCGTGGTGCTGGGTTGCATCAATCTGGTGATCGCGGCGAATGCAGGCGGCGCGTTCTCGCCGTTCGGCGATATCACCACATTGATGGTCTGGCAGAAGAATATTGTTGCCGGCAACGGGACAGTCGGATTCTGGACTTTCTTTTACCTGTTCATCCCGGCCATGGTGAATTTTGCCGTGCCTGCATCGATCATGCATTTCTTCGTGCCTGCCGGGAAACCCGAAGGCGGCGGCGAGACAGTAGGTATGAAACGCGGCGCTGTGTCCATCGTGGCGCTGTTCCTGTTCACCATTGCGCTTGCGGTCGGATTCCATGGCAAACTGGGGTTGCCGCCCGTGATCGGCATGTTGACCGGCATGGGTGTGCTGAAATTCTATGCCTTCTATCTCAGGATAACCACCAGCGGCAGGGGCCAGGCCCATGCCGGCGAGATCGGCAGCCCGGTAGCGTTCGATATCTACCGCGAAGTGGCGCGTTCGGAATGGGATACCCTGTTCTTTTTTTACGGGGTGGTGATGTGCGTTGGCGGACTCGGTTTCATCGGTTATCTCGGCATGATTTCGCAAATCATTTACGTGGATTGGGGCGCCACGAATGCCAATATCGCAGTTGGCTTGATCTCTGCGGTGGTGGATAACATCCCGGTGATGTTCGCGGTGCTGACCATGCAACCCGATATGTCCGTCGGTCAATGGCTGTTGGCAACGCTAACGGCCGGAGTGGGCGGCTCGCTGCTGTCGATCGGATCGGCGGCAGGCGTTGCGCTGATGGGACAGGCGCGCGGCGTTTATACCTTCTTTGGCCACCTGAAATGGACCCCGGTGATCGCGCTGGGTTACGCGGCCAGCATAGGCGCACACATGGTGCTGAATCATGCGGTATTTTAGCAGCTGCTGCATGGTTGCTTGCATTCAACTTGTTATCGTCCCTGGTTAACTTCCGTATGAATCGGATTTTCGCAACCCTGTTCCTGCTGGTCCTGCCGTTAACTGCAATTGCCGCGGAGGAAATGGTAAAACTGGACCTGACCAATAGCTGGGTGGGGATCGCTTCCCTGGTGCTGTTTTTTATCGCCTACCTGGCGGTGATGACCGAGGAATTCACCCACCTGCGCAAATCCAAGCCGGTGATGCTTGCGGCCGGGATCATCTGGGCACTGATCGGCGGGTATTACCAGACGCATGGCGTGCCGCACGTGGTCGAAGCTGTGTTGCGCGACAATCTGGAAGAGTATGCCGAACTGTTGCTGTTCCTGATTGTAGCGATGACTTACATCAACGCGATGGAAGAGCGCAAAGTGTTCGAGGCGCTGCGATCGTGGCTGATCCACAAGGGTTTCGGCTACCGCACGCTGTTCTGGGTGACCGGCATCCTGGCGTTTTTCATTTCATCAGTGGCCGACAACCTGACCACCGCGCTGTTGATGGGCGCGGTAGTGATGGCGGTCGGAAACGGCAACAAACGATTTGTGGTGCTGGGTTGCATCAATCTGGTAGTTGCGGCGAACGCCGGAGGCGCATTCTGCCCTTTCGGCGATATCACAACGCTGATGGTGTGGCAGAAGAACATCGTCGCCGGTAATGGTCCGATCAGTTTCTGGACGTTCTTTTATCTGTTCGTTCCGGCGTTTGTGAATCTGCTTGTCCCCGCCGCGATCATGCATTTCTTCGTACCGACCGGAAAACCAGAAGGCGGTTGCGAGATGGTCAGGATGAAACGCGGTGCACTGCCCATCGTTGCCCTGTTCATGTTCACCATTGCGCTGGCGGTTGGCTTTCACAGTTTTCTGCAGCTGCCGCCGGTGATCGGCATGCTGACCGGGCTGAGTTTTTTGAAGTTCTTTGCTTTCTTTCTTAAAACCGCAGACAAACGCACGCGCACCGGCTTTTCGACGGGGGCAAATATCGGCAGCCCGGTCGCTTTCGACATATACCGGGAAGTGGCGCGCGCAGAATGGGATACCCTGTTTTTCTTTTACGGGGTGGTGGTGTGCGTGGGCGGACTCGGGTTCATCGGCTATCTGGCGATGATCTCCCAATCAATCTATGGCGGATGGGGCGCTACTTATGCAAATGTCGCAATCGGTCTGGTATCCTCCGTGATCGACAACATCCCCGTGATGTTTGCTGTGCTGACCATGCAGCCCGATATGTCAATCGGGCAATGGCTGCTGGTCACGATGACGGCCGGGGTGGGCGGCTCGCTGCTGTCGATCGGCTCGGCCGCCGGTGTCGCTTTGATGGGACAGGCGCGCGGCGTCTATACTTTCTTTGGGCACCTGAAATGGACCCCGGTGATCGCGCTGGGTTACGCCGCCAGCATCGCGGCTCACCTGTGGATCAACCGCACGTTGTTCTGAAGCCTGATCAGTGGCCATCATTAGATTCGGCAAGGGCAGTTTGAGCTTGACGCGGCACGATCATCCACATAAAATTCCTGACCGTTTAATTAAGGTAATAAGGTTATAACGCCATGAGCACAGATATCCAGCAACGCATCAAAGAACAAGTCACCACGCATCCGGTGGTGCTGTACATGAAAGGCAGTCCGCAGTTTCCGCAGTGCGGTTTTTCCGCGAATGCGGTGCGTATACTCAATGCGCTGGGCGTGAATGAATTATTCACGGTGGACGTGCTGCAAGACCCGGAAATCCGCCAGGGAGTGAAGGATTACGCCAACTGGCCCACCGTTCCGCAGTTATATATCAAGGGTGAATTTGTCGGTGGCTCGGACATCATGACCGAGATGTACCAGAGCGGGGAACTCAAGCAGTTGCTGGCCGACTAGTCCGAAATTCAATCGTATCCAGATTGCTCGATACGAGACTCACTATCCTCATTTCAGCTGAATAGCTAACCCTTCTCCAATTGCATTGGGCCAATTGCTTTGGGAAGGGAAAGTGTGGCAACCCCACATCGGTCCAGAACCGTTGCGCTATAGCCCCTCTTAAGCAAGTTTCCAATACCTTCCGTTGGCCGTTAATTCCCTGCAACACGGCAAAGCCGATGCAACAAAAAATTCACAGCACAATATTGTGCAACGCCGATCCTGTGCTACAGTTATAGCAATTAATCAACTAGCGGGTTTAACTAGCAGATTTTTCGGAATTTGTACCGATTGAAAATCTCATAAGTTGAATCTACCGGCGAGAGAAATGTTTCTAACTGGTGAGGTGGTCAGCCAATGTCAGACATAATCGAAGAAAAATTTTTGAAAAATCATTTTCAATTGCAAACGCCTGCGCAACCGTTGGAGGCGGCCGACCTGTTGGTTGCCTATCTGGAACAAATCGGTGTCGAATTCGTGTTTGGCGTGCCTGGCGGAGCGATCGAGCCGCTGTATAACGCGATGGCGCGCAGCGCAAGACGCGGCGGCTTGCGCCCAGTGACTGCAAGGCATGAAACGGGCGCTGCATTCATGGCCGACGGTTATTCCCGTGAATCGGGCAAGCTCGGTGTGTGCTGTTCTACGGCAGGTCCGGGTGCCACCAACCTGATTACCGGGGTGGCCTGCGCTTATGAAAACGAGATACCGATGCTGGTCATTACCGGCCAACCTTCATTGCGTTTGCTGGGCAGGGGAGCTTTGCAGGAAGCGTCCGGTGCCGGCCTGGACACGGTTGATATGTTTCGCACCTGTACCCGCTACAGTGCGCTGATATCCCATCCTGACCAATTGCAAAGACAGCTGACCAATGCGCTGTTGAGTGCATACCAGCCGACCCCCGGTCCGGTTCACCTGAGCATCCCGATGGATGTGTTGCGCACGACGATCAAAACCGGACCAGCCTACAATATGGCGCATCTGTTAAAACCGCTTGCTGCGGTCGATGATGCCGCAGTGCGCGAACTGCAGGCGATACTGGCGCAAACCAGAAAGGCTGTGGTGCTGATCGGGAGCGGCTGCGGCGAAGCGATCGATCTGATTATCGAGCTGGTTGAAAGAATGGGCGGCGTGTTTGTGGTAACGCCGGATGCCAAAGGATTCATCAGCCCGCGTCATCCTTTATATCGGGGCGTATTCGGTTTTGCCGGCCACCGAAGCGCCGTGGCAGCGGTTGAGGACAAGGATGTAGACCTGATCCTGGTTGCCGGTTCCAACTTGAGCGAGTGGACCAGCAACGGCTGGAGCGAATCCGTGCTGAACAACCGGCTGGTGCATATCGACCCGCTCGAATCGCACCTGGCCCGCTCGCCGATGGCGCGCCTGCATGTGCTCGGTGCGATACGCCCGGTGTTCGAGCGCGTTCTGCGTACCTTGCGCAAGGAAGGTCCGGAACAGATTCCCGTCGGCGAGAAGCGAAAATTCAAAAAGGCCACGGTTGACGATCCGTTCAAGCCTGCATCTGCCGATTCACCGATAAAACCCCAATATCTGATGCGTGAACTCGGCTGGCGCAGCCCCCCTGACACGCGTTTCCTGACCGATACAGGTAACAGCACGATTTGGGGAATCCATAACCTTGCGATGCATGACCACCAGCCCAGTGCGGGGGGGTGGATGCGCGTTACGATGAATTTCGCCCCGATGGGCTGGGCTATCGGCGGCGCAGTGGGGACCGCACTGGCGAATCGCGCTGTGCCGGTCGTCTGCATCACCGGCGATGGCAGCCTGCTGATGAATGGCCAGGAAATGACGGTGGCACTGACCGAGAAGCTCACCGTGCTGTTCGTGATCCTGAACGATGAGGCGCTGGGCATGGTGAAATTCGGCCAGCGTATGGCCGGTGCCGAACAGGTCGCATTCGAATTGCCGACAGTCGACTTCAAGATGTTGGCGGCATCCATGGGTATTCCGGGCCATGTGATTCGTACTGCAGATGATTTCGACAATCTCGATCTCGATGCGATCCTGAGCCGTCCCGGTCCGACCGTGCTGGATGTGCGCGTGGACAAGGAAGAGGCACCGCCGATGGAACTCAGGCTGAGAACATTAGGACGATAAAATGTATATGGAAACCATACATATCCGTATCTGGCAGGAAGAAGCCGAGCCCGACAACGCATTCGCAGCACGGACCGGCCATTGCCATGAATACCCTGCTTATGGTGACCTGAATAATTCATGCATGCCGGATTAATTTTGTTCTTGCAGCGAACCTAATGGCTGTAACCTGTCGCCCTCTGATTTTATCGCC
>JBAUQH010000162.1:0-4337 GCA_049580605.1 Gallionella sp.
CAGTTTGAGCGCGGCCCTGGCCGCCATCAGCGCTGCGCCGACCATGCCGCTGGCACCACCGATCACAGCGACCGTGCCGAACAGGCCTTTATGGCTGTCAAACGGGCGTTTCGGATAATTCGCAATGACCCGCTTGCGGGTGAGGGCAGTGACACGTTGGTTCATTTTCACGAATCATTCATAAGGATAGTGCATAGTATAATCCCGACCCGGGATTTTATTTTGGCCATCACCATGTTTCGAATTGCTGTCGGTTCCGCCGCGTTGTCCGAATTTCGCCTGCAAAAGCTGCGTGTTTCGCTGCAATCGGTTGCGCCCGGCGTGCGCCTCTCGGATACCCGCCACTGCTATTTCATCGCGCTGCGCGAGGGTGGAACCGAAGGTTCCGGGCACCCTGCGGCGTCCTCCTCGCGGGGGCTGCGCGAGGGTGGAACCGAAGGTTCCGGGGCGCCTTCCGCGAGCGGAGCTGCACCAGAAGCCAGGTTCGGCAAGGCACAGGCCGGGCTGCTGGACAGGGTGCTGGGCCTGGCGGCAGGCGCCGGCGAACCCAAAAGTGCCGCCTCCCTGCTGCGCGTGCTGGTGGTGCCGCGCCTCGGCACGATTTCGCCCTGGTCCACCAAGGCCACCGACATCGCGCTGCATTGCGGCCTTTCGGCCGTGCGGCGCATCGAGCGCGGTAGGGTGTATTACCTGGAAACCGGGAGCGGCAGGCCGCTGAACAAGGCGGTACGGGCGGCTGTGCTGGCACAGCTGCATGACCGGATGACCGAGTCGGTGCTCGATGACTTCGACAGCGCGGCGGAAAAAATATTCAGCCACGGCAAGCCGCAACCGCTTGAAACGGTAAATGTGCTTAAGGGCGGGGGCAAGGCACTGCAGAAGGCCAACCTGGAAATGGGGCTGGCGCTTTCCGAGGACGAGATCGAGTATCTGGTCGAAAATTTCCTCAAGTTGGAACGCAACCCGACCGATGTCGAACTGATGATGTTCGCCCAGGCCAACTCCGAGCATTGCCGCCACAAGATTTTCAACGCCGACTGGGTCATCGACGGCGAGCGGCAGGACATTTCGCTGTTCGGCATGATACGCAACACCCACAAGGCCAGCCCGCAGGGAACGGTGGTCGCTTATTCGGACAATTCTTCCGTGATCGAGGGCGCGCGCGTGCAGCGTTTCTATCCACGTGCCGATGGCGCATATGCGTTCAGCGAGGAACTGACGCATATCCTGATGAAGGTGGAGACCCACAACCATCCGACCGCGATTGCGCCGTTCGCGGGCGCAGCGACCGGCTCCGGCGGCGAGATACGCGACGAGGGCGCGACCGGCAGCGGTTCCAAACCCAAGGCCGGGCTGACCGGATTCTCGGTATCGAACCTGAACATCCCCGGCTTCGGGCAGCCCTGGGAATCCGATTACGGCAAACCGGGCCGCATCGTGTCGGCGCTGCAGATCATGCTGGAAGGGCCGATCGGCGGTGCTGCATTCAACAACGAATTCGGCCGCCCGAACCTGGCCGGCTATTTCCGCACCTTCGAGGAAAACGTCAGCGGCGAGATGCGCGGTTACCACAAGCCGATCATGCTGGCCGGTGGGGTCGGCAATATCGCGGCGATCCATACCAAAAAGCACGAGTTGCCGGTCGGCGCGCTGGTGGTGCACCTGGGCGGACCGGGCATGCTGATCGGATTGGGCGGCGGCGCCGCATCCAGCATGGATACGGGCAGCAACGCGGAGAACCTCGATTTCGATTCGGTGCAGCGCGGCAATCCGGAAATGCAGCGCCGCGCGCAGGAAGTGATCGACCGTTGCTGGCAGATGGGCGCGAACAATCCGATCCTGTCGATACACGATGTCGGCGCGGGCGGCATGTCCAACGCGCTGCCGGAACTGGTGCACGGCGGGGGGCGCGGCGCGCGCTTCGAGTTGCGCAAGATCCCGCTCGACGAAACCGGCATGTCACCGAAACAGATCTGGTGCAACGAGTCGCAGGAACGCTATGTGCTGGCGATCAGCCAAGAGCGGCTGGCAGAATTTCGCGCGCTGTGCGAGCGCGAGCGCTGCCCGTTCGAGGTGGTCGGCGTTGCGACCGCGGACGACCAGCTGACCGTGCATGACAAGGAGTTCGGCGATTATCCGGTGGATATGCCGCTGTCGGTGCTGCTCGGCAAGCCGCCGAAAATGACGCGCAATGTGGCGCGCGAAACGCCCCGGCTATCAGCATGCGATGTCGGCCAGATCGAACTGCGCGAGGCGATCGAGCGGGTATTGCGGCTGCCCTCGGTGGCGAACAAGACTTTCCTGATCAGCATCGGCGACCGCACCGTGGGCGGCATGACCGCGCGCGACCAGATGGTCGGCCCGTGGCAGGTACCGGTGGCCGATGTCGCCGTCACGCTGATGGGTTTCAACACGAATCGCGGGGAAGCATTTGCGATCGGCGAACGCACGCCACTGGCACTCGTGAATGCGCCGGCCTCGGGTCGCATGGCGGTGGGCGAGGCGATCACCAACATCGCGGCGGCACGCATCGACAAGATCGGCGACATCAAATTGTCGGCGAACTGGATGGCTGCCGCCGGTCACCACGGCGAAGATGCCGCGCTGTTCGACACGGTGCGCGCGGTTGGCATGGAACTGTGCCCGAAGATCGGCATCAGCATTCCGGTCGGCAAGGACTCGATGTCGATGAAGACGGTATGGCAGGACGGTGCGGAAAAGAAATCGGTCACCGCGCCGCTGTCGCTGATCGTGACCGCTTTTGCGCCGACGCCCGATGCGCGCGAGGCCCTGACGCCGCAGCTTGCGCCATTCATGGATACCACGCTATTGCTGATCGACCTGGGTCAGGGGAAGAAGCGCATGGGTGGCTCGGCACTGGCGCAGGTTTTCAAGCAGGTCGGCGATGTCGCGCCTGATGTCGACGAGGCGCTGACGCTCAAAGCATATTTCGAGCTGATACAGGAACTGAACACCGAGGGAAAACTGTTCAGTTATCACGACCGCTCCGACGGCGGCGTGTTCGTAACGCTGTGCGAAATGGCCTTCTCCGGCCACATCGGACTGACCATCAGTCTTGACGAGATGCACGGCGACAACTTGCGCGTGCTGTTCAATGAAGAACTGGGCGCGGTGATACAGGTGCGCAACCGCGATGTGCAGCACGTGATCGAACTGGCGCATGACGCCGGCCTGAAGAGCGTGCAGAAGATCGCCATGCCGAACCAGACCGGAATGATCGAGATCATGCGCGGCGGCGAACGGCTGTTCAGGGAAAGCGGCGTGAACCTGCAGCGCATCTGGTCCGAAACCAGCTTCCAGATGCAGAAGCTGCGCGACAACCCGGACTGCGCCCGTCAGGAGTTCGACCGCCTGCTGGATGCCGCCGATCCGGGCCTCCACGTCAAATCGACCTACGCACTGAACGAGAATATCTCCCCGTTGCTGCTGCTGACCAAACCGAAGATCGCGATCCTGCGCGAGCAGGGCGTGAACGGCCAGGCGGAAATGGCGGCGGCATTCGACCGGGCCGGATTTGCCGCGGTGGACGTGCACATGAGCGACATCATCAGCGGGCGCGTTTCATTGCGCGACTTCAAGGGTATCGCGGCATGCGGCGGGTTTTCCTACGGCGATGTGCTGGGGGCAGGGGAGGGATGGGCGAAATCCATCCTGTTCAATTCCCGCGCGCGCGACGAGTTCGAAGCTTACTTCAAACGCAGGGATACCTTTGCCTTGGGCGTGTGCAACGGCTGCCAGATGATGAGCAACCTGCACGAGATCATCCCGGGTGCGGAAAACTGGGCGCACTTTGCGCGCAACCGCTCCGAGCAATTCGAGGCGCGCTTTGTGATGGTCGAGGTGCAACCCTCGCCGTCGATCTTCTTCAACGGCATGGCGGGCAGCCGTATGCCCATCGTGGTGTCGCACGGCGAAGGCTATGCCGATTTCGGCGACGATAAACGCCTCAAGGCGGCGCAGAAACTGGTCACGCTGCGCTATGTCGACCATCGCGGCGATACGACCGAAACCTATCCGCTCAACCCGAACGGTTCTCCGCAGGGCATCACCGGCCTGACCACGCCGAACGGCCGCTTTACCATCATGATGCCGCACCCTGAGCGCGTGTTCCGTGCCGTGCAGAATTCCTGGCATCCCTATGGCTGGCAGGAGAACGGCGCATGGCTCAGGATGTTCCAGAATGCAAGGAATTGGGTGGTATAATCGAGCCCGATCTGGATACGAAAAAGGCGGCCGGAAGGCCGCCTTTCCGCTTGCCGGGTTATCGCCTACTGCTGTGAAACCAGCTTGTAATTTTTTGGGACGCTGAATTCGCT
>JBAUQH010000163.1:0-4465 GCA_049580605.1 Gallionella sp.
GCCAAAGACGCGAGGCTGGAAATTATCGAAACCGCGGGACAGGGCTGGTGCATGGAGTGTGGGCGCAATGTGGCGGTAACTGCCCGTTACGAACCCTGCCCGAATTGCGGCGGTTTCCAGATTGAAGTGACCGGCGGCGATGAGATGAGGGTAAAAGAATTGGAGGTGGAATAATGTGCATGACTTGCGGATGCGGAAAAGGGCAGACGCTGATCGGCGGCCATACGCCCGCTCGGCAGCGCAAGCCCGGAAAGGCATTGCGTTTTCGGGCGCACCAGGATGAAACTGAAATTGCACGCGACCCTGCTCACATGCTTAACCATATCGACTTTGGCCTGGGCCCGGCCGGCGCGCATGCGCCGGGCATGAGCCAGTCGCGCATGGTCAAGATCGAGCGCGACATACTCGCGAAGAACAACGACTACGCCGATGACAACCGCCGTTATTTGTCCGGGCACGGCATCTTTGCGCTCAACCTGGTCTCCAGTCCCGGTTCGGGCAAGACTACCCTGCTGGTGAAAACCATCGTATCGCTGAACGGTACTCAGCCGCTCGCGGTGATCGAGGGCGACCAGCAGACCGACAACGACGCCGCGCGCATCCGCGCCGCCGGCGCATCCGCGCTGCAGATCAATACCGGCAAGGGCTGTCATCTGGATGCGCATATGATCGGTCAGGCGATGCAGCGACTAGGGCTGCATGACGACAGCCTGCTGCTGATCGAGAACGTCGGCAACCTGGTTTGTCCGGCGGGATTCGATCTCGGCGAGGCGCACAAGGTGGTGATCTTCTCGGTGACCGAGGGCGAAGACAAGCCGCTCAAATATCCGGACATGTTCCGCGCCGCGGACCTGATGCTGCTCAGCAAGTGCGACCTGCTGCCATACCTGGATTTCGATGCCGAACTCGCGGTGGAAAATGCGCGACGCGTCAATCCGCAGATACGGGTGATCCGTGTATCGGCCAGCAGCGGTGCAGGCATGAATGAATGGCTGGAATGGATAGGCGCCGGCTGTCGCGACGCAATTGCCACGAAGCGGCAACTGGTCCCGGCCTGAAACCGGCTACTCGGGTTTCGAGATTTTGCCGAGCGACTTCTCCGCAAGCATGCTGATCAAATCGATCGGTACCGGAAACACGATGGTCGAACTGTTGGTCGCACCGATCACGGTCAGCGTTTGCAAATAGCGCAGCTGTATCGCCTGCGGTTCCTGGGCCAGCACCTGGGCTGCCTGCAGCAATTTTTCCGATGCCTGCAGTTCGCCCTCCGCGTGGATCACCTTGGCGCGCCGCTCGCGTTCCGCCTCGGCTTGACGGGCAATTGCCCGTATCATGGATTCGGTCAGGTCAACCTGTTTGATCTCGACGTTGGCGACTTTGATCCCCCATGCATCGGTTTGTGCATCCAGCTCTACCCGGATGTCATTGTTGAGTTTTTCCCGTTCCGCCAGCATTTCGTCCAATTGATGTTTGCCCAGCACCGAGCGCAGCATGGTCTGCGCCAATTGACTTGTGGCATTGAGGAAATTTTCAACCTGGATGATTGCCTTCTGCGGATCGATCACGCGAAAATAAATCACCGCGCTGACTTTCACGGACACGTTGTCGCGCGAGATCACGTCCTGGGAGGGCACCTCCAGCACCACGGTTCGAAGATCCACCCTGACCGATTGCTGGATGCCCGGGATGACGATCACCAGTCCCGGCCCCTTTACCTTCCAGAAACGCCCCAGGGTGAAAATGACGCCGCGCTCATACTCGCGGAAGATGCGAAAGCTGGCGAACGCCAGCAGTACAATCGCGACGAATAAGACACTGACAAAACTCAAATTCCAGAACATGTCATCCTCCGTTTTCTTTTGACATCGAAGTTGATGTCGGACGAAACCATTTATTCAATATGCCCTTTTTCCGGCTCCACTTCCAGAATCAGGCCATCCATCCCGATGACTCTGATTCTTTCTCGCTGAACCAATGGCTGCCGGCTCCTGATGCGCCAGATTTCGCCATGCACCCGCCCCCAGCCGTCACTACCGTCGAAATCCTGCACCACCTCGCCGCTGCTGCCGATCAGTTCCTCGCGTCCGCTCACCACCGGCCGCTTCCAGGATTTCAGCGCCATGCCGCCCACGATAAAAATGAACAGTGCACTCACGATGCCAACCGGTACGATCACTGACCACGGAACACCATACCCAGGTATGCCGGTGTCGATCAGCATTACCGAGCCGATCATGAAGGCGATGACGCCGCCGATGCCTATTATCCCGAAGCTGGATATGAACACCTCTGTTATCATGAAAGCAAGTCCCAGTATGATCAATGCCAGTCCGGCATAGTTCACCGGCAGCATCTGGAACGCGAACAGCGCGAGCAGCAGCGAGATCGCGCCGACCACGCCCGGCAACACGAATCCCGGATTGGAAAATTCGAAGAACAGGCCGAAGATTCCCGCCAGCATCAGCAGGTAAGCGATGCTCGGGTCGGCGATCACGGACAGCAGCCGGCTGCGCCAGTCCGGCTCCAGCGTGACGATGCGCGCACCCTTCAAATACAGGGTGCGCTGAACGCCCAGCACGTTTACCTGGCGCCCGTCGAGCTTGTTCAACAGTTCGGGCACATCGCGCGCGATCAGATCGATCACCTTCAGCTTCAACGCCTCGTCTGCGGACAGGCTCACCGCCTCGCGCACCGCCTGCTCCCCCCACTCTGCATTGCGGCCGCGCATCTGCGCAAGGCTGCGGATATAGGCGGCGGCGTCATTGATCTGTTTATGTTCCAGCGTTGAGCCGGCTGCGGGCAGCGCGCCGTCCGCCGTGCTCTTTCCTTTGCTTTTGCTCTTGCCGCCGTCCTGTTGTGGCTGCTTTTCGGGTTGGGGCTGGCCGTCCACGCCGCCGATGCCGATATTGATCGGCGTGGCAGCGCCGAGATTGGTGGCCGGGGCCATCGCGGCAATGTGGCTGGCATAGAGGATATAGGTTCCCGCACTCGCTGCGCGCGCGCCTTCGGGTGCGACGAAAGCGGCTACCGGAACCGGCGAGGCAATGATCTGCTTGATAATCTGCCGCATCGCGGTGTCCAGCCCCCCCGGTGTGTCCATTTTCAGCACCACCAGCTGGGCACGGTCTTCTGCGGCGGATTTCAGGCCGCGCACCACATAGTCTGCCGACCCGGGACTGATCGCGCCATCGACGGCAAGCACGATGACCGCGGACTGGGCTGCAGCCGCGTTGTTCGCCAGGCCGAACAGCAGCAGGCTGAAAAACAAGGTGCGCAGGTTGGAAAGGCGTTCCATGAAGACAACTATAGGCTTTTTTATCCCATGCGCAAGAAGCCGGCCAAGCAAATGAATAATGAAGCTGCCTGACAACCGGCAACACGGTTTCCGAACGGCAGCCAGCCGGCAATGATTTTCCCTGATTCAGTTGCCGCACAGGCTTTGCACAATCCCGCCTCTGGGCAGGAAACGCTTCCGGTTATTTTTCCCTTGACGTGTGCAATTTTTACACTTATTATGCATTTGTGTGTATTTTGCACACACATATTGAAGCTGGACGGTTACCGGATGAGGTATCGGCTGGAATGGCCATCACTTTCCACTTCAAGCTAACTTTAAGGAGATAACGATCATGGAAAAAGTCCAAATGAAAAATGCATCACAAGCCAAATTGCAGGGTTCAACACGGGAAAAACTGGAAGAAATCCACTTCCAGCAGGCCAAATTGCGCAAATTGCAATCCGAGCTGGATGCAATGGAATCGAAAATGGAAAAGGGTAAAAAACTGTCGGAAGCTGACGTTAAATTCACCGCAGAACTCGGCTGGCTTAGTGCAGCAGCAGTGGCGATCGCCGCGGTTGCGACAAGCATTTAGTTGCCGGCCCGGATGATTCACCTTCAACAATGCATACAGGAACCGGTTGGCACGGAACAGGGTGGGTAACCACCCTTTCCTTTTGCGTTGATTATTCTGGCGGCAAATTATGCACTGTGCCGATGGACGATCCCCAGTTTGCGAGGATTTCCGGCAGGCGATTGCCTGCTTGAACACTAAGTCCTGGTTCGGCAAGGGGCGTTGACTGGGCCCGGTCTGTCAACCGGGGTAATCGGTTCGGGATCAGTCCCTGGCCTTGGCCTTGGCGTTGGCCTTGACCCAGACCTGGCCTGCGTCGACCCTGACCGGGTAGGTGCATATCGGCTGGTCCGCCGGTTCACAGCTTGGCTGGCCGGTGGCGAGGTCGAAATAGCTGCCGTGCAGCGAGCATTTTATTTTCCCGTCCTTGATGCAGCCGAGATACAGCGAAAAATCTTCGTGGCTGCACATTTCGTCGACGCAGTGCAGCGTGCCCGACGCGTTGCACAGCAGCAGTCGCTTGCCGCCGACCGCGATGCGTTTCATCTGCGCCGGTTTCAGTTCATCCGCCGCGGCGACCGCTACGTATCCTTCCATCACGCCACCCTTTTCGC
>JBAUQH010000164.1:0-32831 GCA_049580605.1 Gallionella sp.
AAACGACCGGTTATCGATACACCCGCGCAATACAAGGAGAACAGCGGCTGGATTAATACGGCATCGATCGCGACACAATCACCGGTTTCATGGTGGACGGTCTACGGGGATGAAACGCTCAACAGGCTCGAACCACTTGTGGCAAGCGCCAACCAGAGCCTGCGTGCATCCTTTTTCGCCTACCGGCAGGCGCTGGCACTCACCGATGCCGCACGGGCAGGCGAATTCCCGACCTTGAACGCGGCTGTTTCATCCACCCGCACCGGCAGCGGATCCGGCACCTCCGCTGTACCTGTCGTTTCCGGCAAAACCGTGTCACTCACCGCGAGTTGGGTGCCTGATTTTTGGGGAAAGGTTCGCAGACAGGTCGAAGCCAACACTGCCAGCGCAGAGGCCAACCGCGACAATCTGATTGCCGCCCAGCTCAGTCTGCAGGCCGCGCTGGCGCAGGACTACTTCCTGATCCGCCAACTGGACAGCCAGATCGTGCTGGCACGGGATACCGTGACCGCATTTGAAAAATCATTGCAACTCGCCAACAACCGATACACCGCAGGAGTTGCCACCAAGGCCGACGTTGCACTGGCCGAATCACAACTGGCCAACGCCCGTGTCCAGCTCGTCACATTCGGGGTGCAGCGCGCACAACTGGAACATGCGATCGCGGTGTTGATCGGCGAATCGCCGTCCAGATTCATTCTGCCCGCCGTTGCCGGCATGCCCAAACCACAAGCGATCCCGGCCGGATTGCCCTCGCAGTTGCTGTTGCGTCGCCCCGACCTGCTCGCTGCCGAACGCCAGGTTGCGGCATCCAACGCACAAATCGGCGTTGCCGAATCGGCCTATTTTCCGGCCTTGACGCTCTCGGCGCAGGGCGGCTGGCACGGTCCGTCTTTCGCGGGACTGCTAGTCGCATCTGGTGAGTTCTGGTCGATCGGCCCTTCGCTTGCCGCAACACTATTCGACAGCGGAGCGCGCGGTGCGCAGGTTGCGCAAAGCCAGGCTGCCTACCAGCAGACCGTAGCGCAGTATCGCCAGCTTAGTCTGCAGGCCTTGCAACAGGTCGAGGACCAGCTTGCGGCAACGTCCATTCTTGCCGAAGAAGCGGAGTTGCAGCAGCAAGCTGTCACCGCAGCGGACGAGTCGATGCGCCTGGCAACCAACCAGTACAAAGCCGGGATCGTGTCCTATCTGAATGTGGTCACCGCCCAGGCTGCCGCGTATACCGCGCGCAATAGCTATTTGCAGATCGAGGGGCAGAGGCTGAATGCAAGCGTGGCATTGATCCAGGCGTTGGGTGGGGGTTGGGGTGAAGACAACCAGGTTGGCCGAACACCGGATATCAGAAAATAATTCTGCAAGCGGGTTAGCGCAAATCAATCACCGCGTTGTTGGTCTTACCCGCTCACCGGCAAGGAAAAATGCGAACTACAGTTGCGCGCCTTGCGCCCGGACCGACAATTAACCCGATCGAAATTTTTGAGGAGGGAAATTCCGAGATCGCAATATGAAGATTTCAACCCCGGCTCCGCTTGCAAACTCACATCAATGACCACGCAATCTGAACGCAACCGCCTGACCGGTTCGGGATCCCTCCCAAACCGTCACGGGCATATGCACGCATATGGTTAATTGACAGCGCCGGAATAAACAATTCATTGAGGAGGGGGTGGCACACCAGGCGGAGTATTTGGCGGTGCTGCAAATCCTGGGGGCGTATCCGGCATATTAGCCTGTGGCGCAGGTGCTGGCGTAGCAGGCACCGCCCGCCAACCGCTGGGGCAAGTCGCCACATAGGGATAATATCCTCTGGCTGAATCACAGTAATACCATAACTGCTGCACAGTTTGCGGCGCGATCGTTTGAGGTGGCGGCGGTACCACGACTGTTTGGAGCGGCACATAGGCTAAAGGATCTGGGTATGGGTATACCGGTTCCGGATAGAAGAACCATTCCCCGCCCGCGATCCACCACCAGCCAAAGCGGCCGTCATGCCAGGAGTGCTGCCACCCCCCTCTGTGCCATAACCGGTAGTCATGCCGGTCAAAGTGCCGGAAATCCGCATGCCAGGGACCTCTGGCGCCATGCCACTCGCCGCCGTGCCACTCGCCGCCCCGCATCCCCCCCCCATGCCGCTCGCCGCCCCGCATACCGCCATCATGCCGGTCGCCACGCATCTCATCCGCAGTAGCGGACATCGATCCTGCAATTAGGGTCGCAACCATCAGCCCGCTGATTGCTAGGATATTCCTGTTTTTCATATTTGCTCCATTGAAATCTTGAATTCATCGTTCTGTCAGGAATGCTGCCTGCAAGCTGCCTGACCCCGTTACTTGGCCGCCGGCTGAGGCGGCGGGGGCGGTGGTGGATAATTCGGCGGTGGCGGAGCGACCTGCGGCTGGTATTGATAACCCGGGACCTGGTTTCCCTTGGCATACATGCACTGCTTGTACGCGTTGTCATAACGCCATTGCGCGCTTCGCGTCGAGTACTCCGCCTGGTTTGCGCCCTGCGAAGATCCGGCCAGGAATCCCATGCCTGCCCCGACCGATGCACCCTGGTCGCCGCCGATCAGTTTACCCGCCACCGCACCGATGGCAGTTCCCGCTGCCGCCGATCCGGCAAAATCGCCATAATTTGCCTGGTCGGAAGCCGAACCGATGGCCTGGTTCGCATACTGGCGGCACTGCTGGTCTTCCACGGTAAATACGTCGAACGGCTTGCCCGGTGCTGGCATCACCGAAACCGTGGGACCGATCGGACGCTGCGTCGCACAGCCGGCCAGAACAACCAGCGCAAAACCGGAAGCGACGCTGCAATACCATTTGATACTCATATTATTCTCCTTGGTCATTCAATATAATCAGTCGGCAGTAAGCACTTGTCATTGTACCGGCGCGACCGGAACAGCGGGCGGCGTAGCGGGTACCGCTTGCCAGCCTCCGGGACAGGTAGCCACATAGGGATAATAGGCATTCGCGGCAGGACAAAAATACCAGTACTGTTGAGCTGCTGGCGCAATGTTGGGTGAATAAACGGGTCCAGGCTGAACGTAAACAACAGGCGGCTGTGGACGCGTGATGTCATAAAAGATGGCACCGCCGACCAGCGCTGGAAACAGCCACCAGCCGCCATCATGATGGCCGCCCTCATGCCAGTAATGGCCGCCGTGATCGCGGTCGGCGTATGCCGGTGAAGCCGACAACATTGCAAGGACTACGAACAATAGCTTTTTCATTAACTGACTCCCGGTAATTTTCTGACTCGGACGATTCGACAAACAAAGTGCCGAGTTGTTCAATGACTGCAACTTGTTCCTGCAAATTAAATCAGAACGATGTATCCGGCTTATTTCAACAATGTCCGGTTTTGTAACAGTTTAAAAATATTCATTCGGAGCAATTAATCTATACTCGCATGTAATTCACTTATTAGCATGCGATGCCGGAATGCGAAATTCCAGCATGCCTGCAGCCGGAAGATGCAAACTATTTTGCAAACCAGTTCGATTGATACGCGGAAAGGATCGCAATCCATCCGGTTATCCGGAACGGCTGCGATCGCAAGCTTGTTACTTGCCTGCGCACTGTCCATATTTGCAAACTGCAACACTGCAGCCGCAGAAACATCGGACCCGCTCGGTACCGACGCGTTGATGCCGGCCAGGCCGGCGTTACGTATGTACGGCGCAACAGCCGATCCGTGTGCGGCGCAACCGCCGGATCGCGCGCTGAACCTGCAGGAAGTGGTCAATCTCGCTTTGTGCAATAACCCGCAGACCCGCGTGGCATGGGCGAATTCGCTGATCCAGGCCGCGCAGGTCGGCGTCGGCAAGTCGGCTTATCTTCCCGGCGTCGACCTGAATGCGGCTGCCAATCGCACTTCGGGAACCACACCCGCTGTCAGCCAGCGCAGTGCCGGCGTCACATTTTCATATTTGCTGTACGACTTCGGCGCGCGCTCGGCCACATTGGAATCCGACCGCCAATTGCTGAATGCCGCAATTGCGACGCAGGACAGCACCGTGCAGTCGGTGTTTCTCGCCGCGGTGCAGGGTTATTACCAGGTACAGGCAGATACGGCCGCACTGGATTCGGCGCGTGAATCGGAACGCGCGGCCAAGGAAAGTTTCGATGCAGCAGAAGCCCGTTATAACGCCGGCAGCGCGACTCCCGCAGACAAGCTGCAGGCGCAAACTGCCTATTCCCAGGCCACGCTGAATCGCATCAGCGCCGACGGCAACCTGAAAAATGCCCAGGGCACGCTGGCAAACATGCTCGGCCTTGATGCGAACCAGGGCGTGCCGCTGGTACCGGCCGATTCCAGTCCGGTCCCGGACAATTTTGAAGGCAATATCAGCGCGCTGATCAAACAGGCGCGCCAGCAACGCCCCGACCTGCTGGCCGCGGAAGCCCGGGTTAAGGCCGCGCAGGCCAGTGCGGATGCAACCCGTGCGGCAGGAAGGCCGACGATCTCGCTGACCGCCTCATCAAACCGCTACTATTACTCGGGTATCGATACCCAGGGATCCACGCTGGGTGTCAACCTGAACGTTCCGCTCTTTTCCGGATTCTCCACCACTTATCTCGTGCGCTCTGCCGAGGCTCAGGTGGAGGCGAAAAATGCGCAACTGGAACAGGTGCACCTGCAAGTGGCTCTGGATGTCTGGACTGCCTACCAGAACCTGACCACCGCTACGCAATCGCTGCGCACCACGGCGGTCCTGCTGGACAGCGCGCAACAATCGGCAAAGGTTGCGCTGGGCCGCTACAAGGCTGGCGTCGGCAGCATACTGGATGTGCTGAACGCGCAAAGCGCGCTGGCCAGCGCGCGCCAGCAACGCGTGCAATCGGCCTTCAACTGGAACATCAGCCGCGCCACGCTGGCCCAGGCCATGGGCAGCCTGGACGCAAACCTGCTGCAAACCCTGCCGGACGGAAACATCCCGAAGTCCGGGGAAAGCCAGTCCGGGGAAAATCCGCCCGTTGAATATCCGCGCCAGAAAACCCAACCATGAAAAAATTATTCCGCTCTCCGCTTGCATTGACCGCGCTGGCTGTGCTCTTGATCGCTGCCGGCATCGCCTATTACTGGCTGCATACTGCAGATGCGCCGCCGCAATATCGCACCCAGACGGTGGAAAGAGGCGACGTCAGCCAGACCGTGTCGGCCAACGGCACGATCAATCCGGTCACGCTGGTCAGCGTCGGCACGCAGGTTTCCGGCACCGTCAAAAAACTCTACGTGGATTTCAACAGCAAGGTGAAAAAGGGCGAGATATTGCTGGAACTCGATGATTCCCTGCTCGCCGCGCAACTCAAGCAAAGTGCTGCGAATGTGCAAAGCGCGCAAGCCTCGCTTGATCTGGCCGCCGCAAACGAAAAACGCACAAGCGATCTGTTCGCGCTGGAATATGTAGCCCGCCAGGACCTGGATACCGCAGTCCAGGCAAAAAAAGCCGCAGCGGCACAACTGTTGGCCGCGAACGCGCAACTGGAAAGAGACCGCGCGAATCTCTCCTACACGGTGATCCGTTCGCCCGTATCCGGTGTGGTGGTGGACAGGGAGGTGGATGTCGGACAGACCGTGGCTGCCAGCCTGCAGACCCCGACGCTGTTCAAGATCGCACAGGACCTGTCCAAGATGCAGATCGACACCAACTTTGCCGAGGCGGACATCGGCGGCATCCGGGTCGGACAGGCGGTACATTTCACGGTGGATGCATTTCCGGACCGGCATTTCATCGGCGTCGTAAAACAGTTGCGCCTTAATCCGACCACGGTATCGAACGTGGTCACCTACGACGTGGTGGTCAACGTGGACAATCCCGAGAAAATACTGTTACCCGGTATGACTGCCTATGTGAACATCGCGGTGGCCGAACGCAAGGATACCTTGCTGGTTCCGAATGCAGCGCTGCGCTTCAAGCCGGCCGGCCGCGAAGTGCAAAAGTCCTCGACTGGCTCTGGCCATGCGGCCGGCAATGCAAGCAACAACGGCGGCTCCGGCACTTCAACGGGCGGGAAATCCGGAAACACCAAACAAACGAGCGACACGTTTGCCGGCAAGGTCTATATATTGGATAACGGAAAATTGAAATCGGTCAACGTGTTGTTCGGCATTACCGACAACCGCAACACAGAAATTGCCGGTGGCGGCCTGAAAGCGGGAGAACAGGTGGTGGTTGGCGAATCCCAGGCGACCGAGCAGTCAAGTAGCTCAGGCAGCCGTCCGATGAGATTATTCTGATGAGCGACGCCGTTATCCGCATCGAAAACCTGGACAAGTCGTACCAGACTTCCGCCGGTCTGTTCCCGGCGCTTAAAAAGGTAACGCTGAACATCAACGCGGGTGAATTCGTCGCAATCATGGGCCCGTCCGGTTCCGGCAAATCCACCTTCATGAATATCCTCGGCTGTCTCGACAAACCCAGTTCCGGCCGCTATCTGCTGGATGGCCGGGATGTCGAGAATCTGGGCAAGGACGAACTGGCGCTGCTGCGCAACCGCACCATCGGATTCGTGTTTCAGGGGTATAACCTGCTGCAGCGCATGTCGCTGCTGGATAATGTGACGCTCCCGCTGATCTATTGCGGTGTCGAACATGAAGCGCGACGTGATCGTGCAATCGAACTGCTTGCCAAGGTCGGGCTGGCAGATAAAGCGGCATCGCTGCCCAGCCAGATTTCCGGCGGCCAGCAGCAACGCGTTGCAATCGCCCGCGCGCTGATCAACCACCCTCGCCTGATCCTCGCCGATGAACCGACCGGCAACCTGGACAGTCATACCAGCGAAGAAATAATGGCATTGTTCGAGGAACTCAATCGCGAAGGGATTACCATTGTGCTTGTCACCCACGAGGAGGACATTGCTCGACATGCCAAGCGTCAGGTTCGTTTCCTTGACGGTTGCATCGTCAGCGACAAATTTACCATGGAAGCTACAGCATGATATTGGCAATGCTCGGCGAGGCCTGGCGGGCGATGGGAGCCAATCGTCTGCGCACATTCCTGACCATGCTCGGCATGGTCATCGGTGTGGGCGCAGTCGTGCTGATGATGTCGATCGGGCAAGGCGCACAATATGCGATCAAGCAATCCATCGCAGCAATGGGCAGCAACCTTTTCATATTGCTTTCCGGCAGCACCTCGGCTGGCGGCGTGCGTTCCGGCGGTGGCGGCGGATATACATTGAATATGAGTGATGCAGACGCGATCGCCGAACTCCCCGGCGTACAGGCTGTCGCGCCGATACAGCCGGGCACTGCACAGGTCGTTTACGGGCCCAACAACTGGAATACATCGGTAATCGGCACCACGCCGGGCTATCTTGAAGCCCGCTCCTGGCCCATCGCTTCAGGCGAAGCATTCACGAACTCGGATGTGCGCTCGGGCACGCGCGTTGCACTGATCGGGCATACGACCGCACAGAACCTTTTCGGCGACGAAAATCCTGTCGGCAAGACCTTCCGCATCCGGCAAAGCCCGTTCGTGGTTCTCGGCACGCTGGCGCTCAAGGGCCAGGGCATGGACGGACGCGACCAGGACGACTCCATCATCATTCCGATCACCACCGCGCAGCGACAGGTTTTCGGCTCCCAGTTTCCCGGCTCGGTACGTATGATGATGGTACAAACCACCACCCAGGAAATCATGCCGGAAGTGGAAAAATCGATGGTTGCTCTGCTGCGCCAGCGCCACCGTTTGCGTGAGGGCATGGATAACGATTTTTATCTGCGCAACCTGACCGCGGCGGCAGATTCCGCAGCTGAAAGCACGCGGGTGATGTCGATGCTGCTCGGCGCGATTGCGTCCGTGTCGCTCCTGGTCGGCGGCATCGGCATCATGAACATCATGCTGGTATCGGTCACCGAGCGTACCCGAGAGATCGGGATACGCATGGCGATCGGTGCGCGCGAGCGCGACATCCTGCTGCAATTCCTTCTTGAAGCGATCATCATTTCGGTGGTGGGTTGTTTCATCGGCCTGCTGCTGGGCATCGGCGGCGCGCTGCTGACCGATTCGCTGACCGGAACCGCAGTGATCATCTCGGGAAGCTCGGTCGTCGTTGCGTTCAGCGTTGCCGCGGCAGTGGGAATTTTCTTCGGGTTCTATCCGGCGCGCAAGGCCGCGCGGCTCGATCCGATCGAGGCGCTGCGCTACCAGTAGGCCGGGGATGTTTCCCGGCATCGCCTTCAATTCCCCATCGCGATTGTCAACAATTCAGCTCACGTGATATTCTCGCATCTCTGTCTATCGTTAACCAGTAATGTCCGTATCCATCAAGACCCCTGAAGAAATCCAGAAAATGCGCGTCGCCGGCAGGCTGACCAGCGAGGTGCTCGACTACATCACCCCGTACGTCAAGGCTGGCGTGACCACCGACGAACTGGACAAGCTCTGTCACGACCTGATCGTCGATGTGCAGCAGGCCATACCCGCGCCGCTAAACTATGCGCCGGGCGGACATACGCCTTACCCCAAATCGATTTGCACCTCGATCAACCACCAGGTGTGCCACGGTGTTCCCGGCGACAAGGCGCTCAAGAACGGCGACATCGTCAATCTGGACATTACCGTGATCAAGGACGGTTATCACGGCGACAGCAGCCGCATGTTCTATGTCGGCGAACCGTCCATCCAGGCTCGGCGCCTGTGCGAGGTCACCTGGCAGGCGATGTGGCGCGGCATCAGGGTGGTCAGGCCGGGCGCCTATCTGGGCGACATCGGCCATGCAATCCAGAGCTTCGTCGAACCGCTGGGCTACGGCGTGGTGCGCGAATTCTGCGGGCACGGCATCGGGCTGCGCTTCCACGAGGAACCGCAGGTATTGCACTACGGCCGCCCGAAGACCGGATTGAAACTCGAGACCGGCATGACCTTCACCATCGAGCCGATGATCAATGCCGGCAAACCTGACATCAAACAGCTGGGCGACGGATGGACCGTGGTCACCAAGGATCACAGCCTGTCGGCGCAATACGAGCACACGATACTCGTCACCGATACCGGATTTGAAGTGTTGACCGTTTCCGATGGCACCCCTCCCCCTCCCTGATATATCGACTGATGGAACTACTAGCCATCCCCCCAAGCAACCAAAAAACGATTGCGAAGTGTTTGTTTATATCCATTCGAACAGCCTGGCAATGGCTGCACTTAGCCATCTGACTTATTCTTCAGAAGACCATGAATAAGTCATTGATTAATGCCGGTCATGCCGCTGGTTATGAGGAAGCTACCGGCCATAAGGCCAGACGAACAAACAACACCCGCCAAGTCATGGCTCATGAAAATATCGCTGCGCTGCGCGAATCGTTAAGCAAAGACCGGCTCGACCTCGAACAAAGCTTTCATCTACACCGCAACGCGGGTCGACTGCTCGGCGCGCACAGCCGGCTGATCGACCGCTACCTGCACCACGTCTGGCTGCTGCTGTCGATGCCGGAACACGTTGCGCTGGTCGCGGTGGGCGGCTACGGGCGCGGCGAGCTGTATCCGAAGTCTGACATCGATTTGCTGATCCTGCTGAAAGCCGACAAGCCGGACGATTCCCTGCAGCAGAAACTGCATCAGCTTGTCAGCATGCTGTGGGACATCGGCCTGGAAGTCGGCCACAGCATACGCACCGTTCCGCAATGCCTGGGCGAATCGGCCGATATCACCGTGCAGACCAATCTGCTCGAAGCACGCCTGATCACCGGCGATGCAAGGCTATTCGCGGAACTGAAAAATTTGCTGAATCAATACCTGGAACCGCGCGAATTTTTTCTCGCCAAACAGCATGAGCAGCAGCAGCGCCATGCGCGCATCGCCGATACCGATTACAACCTCGAGCCCAACCTGAAGGAAAGCCCCGGCGGCTTGCGCGACCTGCAGACCATCGCCTGGATCAGCCGAGCAGCCGGACTGGGCACGCGCTGGAGCGATCTCGCCAGAGCCGGGCTGATCAGCATGTCCGAGGCGCGCCAGATCGCGCGCAACGACAACCTGCTGCAGACGCTGCGGATACGCCTGCACTATCTTGCCAAACGCCGCGAAGACCGGCTGATATTCGAATTCCAGACACCGCTTGCCCAGCAGATGGGCATCAGCGCTTCGGCGAACCGCCGCGCCAGCGAACACCTGATGCAGCGCTACTACCAGACCCGGCTCGCGGTGCGCCAGTTCAACACCATCCTGCTGCAAAGCCTGCATGACTACCTGTTCCACGAAACGCCGCCGCAGCATGCACTCAACGAGCGCTTCCGGGTGATCGGCACGCTGCTGGATATCCGCGACGAGCAGTTGTTCGAACAAACGCCTGAAGCGATTTTTGAACTGTTCCAGCTGATGCAGATTCATCCGGAATTGACCGACTTCAGCGCAAGAACGCTGCGCGCGATGTGGCGTGCACAGCACAGGATCGACGCGGCGTTCCGCCGCAACCCGGTGAACAGGAAACACTTCATGGACATTCTGCGCCAGCCCCAGGGCGTGCTGCATACGTTGCGGCGGATGAATCAGTACGGCATACTCGGACGCTATATACCCGCGTTCGGGCGCATCGTCGGACAGATGCAGCACGACCTGTTTCACGTCTATACGGTGGACGAACACATCCTTATGGTGGTGCGCAACCTGCGCCGCTTTGCGGTGCCGGAGTTCGCGCATGAGCATCCGCACTGCAGCAGGCTGATCGGCGAATTCGCCCGCCCCGAAGTGCTGTATGTCGCCGGGCTGTTTCACGACATCGCGAAAGGACGCGGCGGCGACCATTCCCAACTCGGCAAGAAGGACGCACGGACTTTTTGCAGGCAGCACCTGCTCAGCCGCGACGACACCAACTTGGTGGTATGGCTGGTCGAGCATCATCTGACCCTTTCCGCGACCGCGCAGAAGCAGGATCTGTCCGATCCCGAAGTGATCGCGAATTTTGCCGCCAAGATCAAGAACGAGCGCTACCTGATCGCGCTGTATCTGCTGACGGTCGCGGATGTGCGCGGAACCAGCCCAAAAATCTGGAATGCGTGGAAGGCCAAGCTGATCGAGGACCTGTACCGCGCGACACGGCGCTACCTGAAAGATGGCAAGGTGACCAATCTCCTGCAGGAGATCCGCAAACAGGCCGCGACCACGCTCAACCTGTATGCGATGGCCCCCGAGTCCTACCAGCTGCTCTGGGCACAGCTCGACGACAGCTATTTTCTCGATCATGAAGCTCAGGAAATCGCGTGGCATACCCGCTTGCTCGCCTACAAGGTGAACACCCCCGATCCGGTGGTCAAGGCGCGGCTCAGCCGTTTTGGCGAGGGTTTGCAGGTGATGGTTTACTGCACTGACCGGCGCGGACTTTTCGCGCGCATCTGCGTTTTTTTTGCGCGGATGAGTTTCACCATTGTCGAAGCCAAGATCCATACCACCCTGCACGGTTATGCGCTGAACAGTTTTCAGGTCATGGAGGCCACACGCAGCAATACAGCCTATCGTGACATCATGACGTATATCGAATTCGAGCTTGCGCAGCAGATCGTGCAGGACAAACCGGTATCGCCGGCCGCCACGGGCAGGGTCAGCCGCCAGATGAAACATTTCCCGCTCGCCACCGAGGTCGAGATCAGGCCGGACAACAAGGGAATGATGATCCTGTCGCTGGTTGCCGGCGACCGTCCCGGATTGCTGGCGCGCATCGCGCTGGTTCTGGAAAAGCACAATATTCACCTGCATCGCGCCAAGATCAATACCTTGGGCAGCCGCGCCGAGGATGTGTTCTGGATCAGCGGCGCGGAGCTCGACCAGCCCGAGCATACCGATGCGCTGCGCAATGCGATGCTGGAAATCTGAGCCGTGCCTGCGGGTCGGGATATCAACGTGAACGGCACAGCTTGAATACCGCGATCATCGGTGGCGGTTATGCGGGCATGGCCGCCGCGGTCGAACTGGCCGGCAGCGGAATCCCGGTCACCGTGTTCGAAAACGCAAGGCAACTCGGCGGACGCGCGCGCGGCGTGTCGTACAACGATACTCAGCTTGACAACGGCCAGCACCTGTTGCTCGGCAGTTACCGTCAAACCCTGCGCCTGATCGAAAAAGTCGGCGGCGACAGTGAAGCCGATTTCCTGCGCATTCCGCTGCAACTTGAGTTGCACCGCGATTTTTCGATGAAGGCGCCAAAACTGCCCGCCCCGCTGCACCTGTTCGCCGCGCTTGTCGGCGCCAAAGGGCTGTCCGTGCATGACAGGCTGAAAGCAGCGCGCTTCATGCTGAAACTGCGATACATCAACTTCCGCTTGCCCGTCGACATTACGGTGAGCGAAATGCTCGCGCAACACGGCCAGGGAGCAGCCCTGACGAAAATGCTCTGGGAACCGCTGTGCATCGCCGCGCTGAACACACCGATAAGCAAGGCATCCGCGCAGGTGTTCCTGAACGTGTTGCGCGATGCGCTGAACCGTACGCGCGCGGACAGCGACATGCTGCTGCCGCGCAACAACCTAACCACGCTGTTCCCGCAACGCGCGGCGGATTATATCGAACAGCATGGCGGCAAGGTGCGCATCGGTTGCGGCGTGAATGCACTGCATCCAAGCGGTGACGGCATCGAAATCAGCTCCGCGCAGGACAGCGAAATTTTCAGCCACGTAATCTGCGCGGCGCCGCCAAACGTCGCCGCAAGACTGCTGCGCACGATCTCCGGATTCACCCCGTTCTCGGGGTTAGCTGAGACCACCGCACAGATCGACCGTCTCGAGCAACAGCCGATCTACACGGTATACCTGCAATATCCGGAATCGATCGCCCTGCCCCAGCCGATGCTCGGACTGCACCGGCGCTGCAGCCAGTGGCTGTTCGACAAGGGACGCATAGCCGGCCAGCATGGTCTGATCGCCGTCGTGATCAGCGCGGAGGGCATCCACCAGGAATTGTCCCAGGATCAGCTGGTGAATAAAGTGATCGCGGAACTGCGCGAGGAATTCGCAATTGCGGAGCAACCGCTGTGGGTCAAGGTCATCGCCGAAAAGCGCGCAACTTTCTGCTGTTCGCCGAACCTGCGGCGTCCCTCGCAGCAAACTTCGCTGCCCCGCCTGCTGCTGGCCGGAGATTATACCGCGGGCGATTATCCGGCCACGCTGGAGGGTGCGGTGATAAGCGGATTGAAATGTGCTGACGCGATACTGGCCCGGCAGTGCTGATTCATGAAGCCTGCGACAGCAGATCGTCCAGCCACAATTTCCAGCCCGTGAATTTTCTTCGCAGCGCAGCGTTATGCGCGGCGACTATCCGTATGCTGTCGCGCCGGCTTGCCGGCGCCATGCCGGCCGCGAGCAACGCGGCCCCGAGCAGGCTGGATTCGCGCTGGCGCAGGTGATGCACCTCGAACGGCACGCAGCCGGCGATTCCCTGCTGCAGACAAGCCAGCTCCGATAATCCGCCGGAAAGGTATACCCGCTCGATCGCGTGCTCGCGGCTGAATTCCTCCAGTATCCTCGCCACCCTGAAAATCACGGCTTCCAGCAGCAACCCGGCTATGCGTTGCTGTGTCAGGTGTTCGACCGATTGGGAAAACTGGACGCCTGGATCGCCGTGCAGCGGGTCAGGCAGGCAAGCCGCAAAGGGGCGGCTCGCAAAATATGGCGCACCCAATCCGCTGGGTTCCGCAACGCAGTAGATATCGTCCGTCGCCAGGTCATCGTACCTGCATCGTTCAGCAGGATACGGCGCAAGGGCGGCCGCGACGGAATTCAGCGTGCCCTCGATCGCGAAATGTGAATACCGGTTGCCATCCCGGTAGACCAGGGTTTGCAGGTAGCCGTGTGATGAGGACATGCCGTCCGGCAGGTAGCGGATCACGAAGCAGCCGGTGCCGAGGTTGACCAGCGCTTCGGGCTGGTCTTCGCGGACACAGGCGAACAGCGCGGCCGACTGGTCGCCGACGCTGGCCTGCAGTTCCAGCCCGTTGTCCAGTCGCAGCGCTATCCCGGCCGAAGTCCTGATCTCCGGCAATATTTCGATGGGAATTTCGAACAGCTTGCAAAGCAGCTCCGACCATTTCTGTTGCCGGATATCCATCAACTGGGTGCGCGCCGCCATCGATGCGTCGGTGATGAAATGCCTGCCGCCCGTCAGGCGCCAGATCAGGAAGGTATCCAGCGTGCCGGCGCGCAGTTCGCCCCTTTCCATGCGCGGCAACCATCCCGGATTTTCCTGCAGCACCACGCGCAGCTTGGCCGCAAAATAATATTGCGTCAGCGGCAAGCCGGAAACGCGCTGGATAACATTCCGTTGATCATGCAGCGCTGCACAGCTCGCCGAGCCGCGGTTATCCTGCCACGAGATCAGTGCGGTAAGCGGTAGGCCGGTGGACTGTTCCCATATCAGGAAGGAGGAGCGCTGGCTGCACAGTCCGAGCGTGGTGCAATTGCCGGCATCGGCAATGCAATCGTTGAGCAATTGTTCGGCCGCCGCCGCATAGGCCAGCGCGTCGCTTTCATAGCGCCCGCCTTCGGCGGCAATCACGGGAGCCGGACAAGAAGCGATATGGCTGAACACACCATTTCGATCCAGCAGTCCTGCCTTGACCGAGGTGGTGCCGAGATCGAGCGCGAGTGCGGAAACTGGATCGCCTGGCAGCATATCAATCCGATATCGCGGACTGTTTCCTGATTCGGGCATGAAGCAACGGATGAAGTTGTCGTCGCCGCAGCCATGCGAAATGGAGCGGGCGAATGCTGGACGGAATCCGCCGCCTCATGATCCTGTCATCGTATTGCGGTCAGGCTCCTTATTTGACATCACCGCATGCGGACCCGAGCCATTTTCCGGCGATAGAAACCCGGATTGCCATCGCATGTTTGTCGTCGCTGGCGTTCATCTGAACGGTGCCCTTGATGCGCTCCCGCGATAGCGCCTCCATCTTGATCTCGCCATCACTCCTTGGACGGGTGCAGTGAATTTTTGCCTGCATTGTGGTCCGCGTGCTGGTTATCACGGAGTGGGTGCAAGATTTGTTGCCCTCGTCCTGGAATGGCTCTTTCGCAAGCTGCTCCCGGGTTACGCACGATTTGCGTACATGAACACGATTTCCCATCGCCTCCCGCGCCTTCATTGCCGCCTCGATTCGCTCTCGCTGCTCAGGGGGCATGCTGCTGTAGTCGATCGGGGGCATGCCGCTCATTGCAGTCGTGGCCGTGACTTCCCAAAGGCCGGTTTTCACATCCAGCGGCTCCGGATATGCTGCCGTGCTGGCAACTGCCAGCGCGAGAAAAATGGGCAATTGATTTGCTTTCATGATGAACCCCCTGAAGTTGTCAATATATCCGCGAAGCGGGTCGTGTAAAAGCGGCCGGGTTATCCCCGGCCTGCTTCCCCCTATTCTGACTTGGACGAAGTCCCGTGTTCTTCGCCAGGTTGCTGCACATCTGCCGGTTATTCGCTATTGTTCCGCTGATCCGGATTGTTGTCATGTTTCTGGTCGGGTTTATCGCTCCCTTGCTTGTCTGCCTGTTTCTGTTCGGGCTGATCATCCTTCTGCTTTTTCGCTTGCTTGCTGCTGTCGCTTTTGTCAGCTGGCTTCCGGCTTTTGCTATTGCCATTACGAATCGGCTTGGCCACATGATTCCGACCGGCAGTATTGGTCTTCTTCTGCTCCACCGGCTTCCTGTCGCCGGTCTTGCCGGTAGTTTCTTTGCTGTCTGCTTTGCCGCCATGGCGATCCGGTGCAGCTTGCTGTCCGGGATGTTCCGTATTCGGTTGATCCGCCGGTTTGTTATCGCCAGCCTTGCCCGGAAGAAATTGCTGGATCTGTTCGGGCATATTCGCATGGACACCAGGAGGTTGAGCGACATTGGGCCTGTCATGGCTGGGTTGGGTTGCAGACCGTGACCGGTCATCACCCGAATGCCTTTCTTCGCGCGGATTTCTTTCCTCGTGCGGAAACTGGGGCCGCGGATGATCCTCGTAGCGGCCGGCCTTGAACAGTTGTATGCCCTTCAGATAGCCGCCCCAGAACACCTGATATGCAGACCCGCTGCATACCCCGCGGTATTCCTGGTTGTTCTGGCCGGCATAAAGCCCCGAATCGAAGCTGCAGTAATGACTGTTGCCCCTGCTCCAGCCGTCGCGATAACCCATTTCATCCTCTCCGCCGCCATAACCGCGGCACAGCTCGGCAATCTGGTGTGCCCGGTATGGATTGCCTGATTCCCCGTCGGAAATTCCGACCTGGAACCAGTCATCGTTGGCGCATGCCTCCAGCGCTCCGACTTCGGATTCACTGTTTTCCTCCTCGTGGCGCAGACGAGCCAGTTCTTCCAGAAGATCGTGGTAGCGGTGTTCGTCCTTCTCGGTGGACAGGTTTTTCCTGACCTTGTCCAGTTTGTATTCGGTTTCATTATGGCTGTTGCGTGACTGGCGCAGATCCTGTCCAAGCCGGTAGCGGTTCTGGAAGCCATCCGCGATATAGGCTGGGCACACCCCCCGGTACGGATAGCCGGCCAAACCCTGCCTGAAGCCATTGTCGGGCGTGCAGTATTGCTGAATGCCCTGCTGCCAGCCGGCCATGTAACCCGGCGCCAGATCCGCTGGGCAGATGTTCTGGTAGGCCTGTCCGGCCATGCCGATCCGGTAGCCGATCTCGCCCGTGCAATAGCTGCGTATGCCCTGGTTCCAGCCGTTTTGGTAGGCGTTTGTATCCGGCGTGATCTGAAACCCGGCGCAACGCTTGCGGTAATTATCCAGGTTGCTGTAGAAGTCACCGCGCGCCCCATCGTTGTATCCGATAGTATGCCAGTCCGCGGTCTCGCAATCCTGCTTCGACATCGAGGCGCAGCCAGTAATCGTTATGGTCAGCAGCAGCAAAGCGAGCATACAAATCAGTTTCTGCATGGCATTCCATCCTTTGATCGAATGCCAATTGTATCCTGCATTCGGTGAGATCGCGGAAACGTGCCATGCTAATTTTTTAACCGGATGAAATTCAAACGATGGGTTGGCCTTGATCTTGGCCTACAAATCAAGATCCTCGAAACCAGGAGGGACCAACCTTTTGCGTGGGGATGGAGACCGGGCCGGTCCGGCGAAACGATGACGGTAAAGCAGGATATTTTGATGCGCGAATAATCTCTTCTTAACCCGATTACCCGGATAGCGCGGCCGATGCGGACGGCGCGTCTGCCGGTTTGGTCAGCGGCGTACCCGACATGGCGTTAACGACCATATGCAACAATGTTGCGATGATATCTTTGCACGACAATCGCGGAAGCGTAACATTTTATCTCCGTATTGCTCGGATAGAACGCGAACATCCTGTTCAATGCAAGATATTGGCCGCGATATGATCAACAGTGTTTAATGCGTCTGCTTAATTTTCTTCGGCTTGGCCCTCGCCACTTTGGCCGCGCGCGTGCATTCGACCGGCATCTGGATCAGCCCCCAGCCATAGATGTTGTCTCGCCCGGGTGCGCCGAGGTCCCTGGCCCTGGATTGCAGCAGCTTCTCCAGCGACTGCCGGTCCATTCCGGGCCGGGTCCATTCCGCTTCCGCGATGATGGCCGTAACGAACGGCGCAGCATAGGATGTGCCCGTCGCATACGCGCCGTCGCCGCCCGGCGAGAGATGAAACTCCAAACAAGGCACCGAACAGGGCGGCGCGCCCCGGGGACAAGCGCTGTATCACCAGAACCAAGGGAACGAGTGCGATCCAGGCAATTGCGCCCCACTTCGACGGCGGTACTGCAACCGACATCAGGGCAGCGGAAACAACTACGCCCGAGATTCCCAACAGGTAATTGTCACCTTTCATCGTGCGTGTCCGGTAAAGTGCTGCACCATCCACCCTCTTGGAATCGGCATTGCCGGTATCTGGGATGGGCTGGAATCGCATCATGAAATTACTGGCGTGTTATTGCGAAACGCAGCTTGGCGCGGCTGCAGGCGATCGCTGAGTAACCAAGCGATACTTGAGCAAAAGTTGGCCATGCGACGAATGCGTGCAGAAAAACAGGAATCCGGCAACTTTTCGCGTTGCCAGCAGAACGATATAGTTATTGAAACAACCCACAATGATCTCCCCCCAATCATTACGGTCTGAAACAATATCCGGAAGTCCAACCCCCTGAAGACTTCAATATTGCCTTTTCAAGGCAGTGAAACACACTATCAGCAATATTCTTGGGGAGTCAAGGGCTAAATCAAAGTACGCATTTTCGCCAATTCGGCGGTATCAATCAATCTATCAACACGCCCGGCAATCTATAAACAAGCCCGGCAATCCATCAACACACCTGGCTATTCGATGCAGTGTCTCTTCCGTTAACTTGGCCAGAATCAACAACGGCATGCGGCGGCGCAGCAAGTCGTCCGGATGGATGACCATTTCATTGCGCGCACAAAAAAGCAGATCCGCGTAGATGAAGGGCAGCGAGGGAACGATGCGCTCGGCTAGTTGCGGCTCTGCCTCGATGATTTGCAACACCTGTTCGACCCGTATGCCGTGGCGGCGCGTCAGCCACTTCGCGCATTCATGATCGATGCCCAGACGTAACGCCAGGGAATCGATCGCAGCCGACCATGCCGCAAAACCCGTTTCCGGTGCCCACGGCAATCTGCGCTCACGGGTCAAGCAAGGCATATCGATACCGAGTTGTCCGCATACCGTGTCGACGATGCAGGCCGCATCTTCGCGCGCCGAGGTCAGTTTCCCGCCGATCGAGTAATGCACGCCATTGTTCGCGGTCTTCAGTTCCCAGTCACGGCTGGCCTCCGTCGGCGAGGCTTTGTCGCTGCGTTTCATCACCCGCACGCCGGCATAGCTGGCTACGATATCCTTTTCCGTCCAGGCCTTCCCCAAGTACCGATTGGCCGCGGCCAGCAGATAGGCGATGTCTTCAGGTTCGACCAACACCGGTCCCGGTTCGCCGTCGTAGTCATCGTCGGTGGTTCCGATCAGCGTCATGCCATACCAGGGAATGATGAAGAATACCCGGCCATCGGATTTCGCCGTCAACAGCAGCGCCTCGTCGGACAGCATGCCCGGCATCACGATATGCACACCTTTGGACAAGCGGCACCAGTCTTTCCCGGGTTGCGATTCGCACAACCACTGGCCTTTGGCAAAGACGATCTGCCGGGCAGCAATCTGCATGCTTTGCTGATTCGTCCGGTCAAGCACTGTCGCTGCGTGCACTTGGCCACCCGCTTCGACCAGCCCGGTCAGCTCGCTATAATTCACGCATACCGCGCCTGCTTTCATCGCCCCGTCTATCAGCTCCAGCACCAGCCGCGCATCGTCGGTCTGCGCATCGCCATAGGTATAACCGCCTTTAAGGCCGGAATCGTTGAGGAAGGGAAAGCGTTCTGAAAATGCGCTGCGGCCAAACCGGCGATGGGCGAGTTCCTCACCCGGACAACCGGCGAGGAAATCATACAGCATCAAACCCGCCTTCAGTTGCAGCATGCCAATGCGGCTCTCGTTGAATACCGGCACGCCGAAACGCAGCGGCCACACGCGGTGCGGCGCGAGCTGCAACAAGCGCTGCCGCTCCCGTATCGCTTTGCGTACCAGCTTGAAATCGCGGGTTTCGAGATAGCGCAAACCGCCGTGGATCAACTTGCTCGACGCGGACGATGTCGCTCCCGCCCAGTCACCCTGCTCGACAATGGCCACGCTCAGACCGCGCAGCGCAGCGTCGTATGCCGTCCAGGCGCCGTATATGCCGCCGCCGCAGACCAGCAGGTCAAACTGCTTTCCGGACAGTTGGGAAAAATCGCGTTTCACCCAAGCCTCATTTACTGGTCCCCAATTTCATGGCTCTGGCCTGCAGCGCCTTATCCGGTAAATCGCTGATCAGGATTTCCACGCGATAATCCAGCGCCCTGGCGATTTCCGCATCGCTGTTGCACGTATACACCGCGATCAGTTTGCCGTGGTCGCGCAGCAGCATGACCATGGCATCGTCCAGCGATTCGATCGGCAGGCAGAGTCCGCGCAGGAAGGGATGTTCGGACAGAACCCGCTGCGCATCATCCGGGGTCTGGTCCGTTTCAAGGTTGTACACCAGCGGGATAGCCGAATCGCAGCCGTGGGCATAGACCAGGCTGCCGAGATTGAACGAGGAAACCATCACCGCATCGTTGCTGACCGTGCCGACCATGCCCAGGGTCAGACGGATCTTGATCTCATGGCGAATGACCGGTTCCCAGTCGCGGTTCTTGATCTCCAGCAGCAGGCGGCAGCGTGTGCGGTAGGCATCCAGAAATTCCTTCAGGTTCATGATGCCTTCCGGTCTGGCATGCGCGGAAAAATGCACGGCAAAGTTCATCTCCTGCAGCTGTGCATAATCGAAATCGTCTATATGTTTCAGCGGAAATCCCAGCTTGCCGAGAAAGCGGTCATGCCACAGCACCGCAACCTCGTCATGGCTGAGTTGCACGTCGGTCTCGATGCCGTCGATGGAATTTTCCAGTGCCTTGTCAAAAGCGGAACGGGTGTTTTCTGCCGCTTCCCGGTTGGCGCCACGGTGGGCGAAGATCAGTGTTTGGGTCATTAAATTTTCTTTTGGACGAGACGGCGGTTCATTCGGTCAAAGACCGGCCCGGAATTTCCTGTAACTAAACTTGCAGCGCACGGCAGGCAGTTCAGTTTTCCTTGTCGACGAAATATGCTTCGCGTCGCTGCCTGGCTTTGCCCATGATCATCCTGCGTGCATCTTCATGTGCCTCGTTCCATCCAGTGATTTCATCCAGTGAACGAAAACATCCCAGACAAATATCGCCATCGTTCAGACAACAATTACGGGTGCAGGGAAATTGCACAGCGTTGTCACTTTTTTCCATACGGGTCCTCTGGCGTTGACGTTATAGGCGCAACCGCGGCAAATTCCTGCCGCGCTCTGCGGACAACTCGGCTCATTATGCTCGAGTCGATATAACCGCCCCAGTTTATCAATAAACTGGCGCATCAACAGCTTGCACACGATCGATATGAAGCATTTTGATTTTCAACGGCTTTGGTCAACAATACCATCCCTCTTCAGAGATCAGCCAATAACCGTGCGCCATCCCCTTGCTAAAACCGTCACTCCCCGCGAAGTCTGGTCCTGGGCGATGTACGACTTCGCGAACTCCGGCTATACCACGGTGGTCATCACCGCGATCTTCAATGCGTATTTCGTCGCGGTGGTCGCTGGCAACCAACCCTGGGCGACCTTCGCCTGGACGGCTGCCCTGGCGGTCTCCTATGCCGCAATCATGGTCACCGCGCCGGTGGTCGGCGCCTATGCGGATGCGTATGCGGCCAAGAAAAAGCTGCTCGCGCTGACCACGATCGGCTGCGTGCTTTTTACCGCACTGCTCGCGTTTTCGGGACCGGGCAGTTTGTGGCTCACCATATTACTGATCGTGCTGTCCAACTTCTTTTACGGCAGCGGCGAGAACCTGATCGCGGCCTTTTTGCCGGAACTGGCGACCGGGCGATCGCTCGGCAAGGTGTCCGGATGGGGATGGAGTCTCGGTTATGTCGGCGGCCTGGTCAGCCTGGGCGCCTGTCTCGCGTACGTGACCTGGGCGCAGGCGCATGGCCGGCATGCGGCGGACTTCGTGCCGGTCACGATGCTGATCACAGCGGCGCTGTTTGCGATTTCCAGCCTGCCGACCTTCCTGTTCCTGAAGGAACGCGCCGTGCCGCAATCCCACTTGCAGGGAACAAACCTGATGCAGGAATCCTTTGCAAGGCTGATGCAGACGCTCAGACACGCAAGGAATTACCGCGATCTGCGCCGCTTCCTGGTCTGCACGGTGTTCTACCAGGCGGGAATCCAGGCGGTGATCACGCTCGCCGCAATTTACGCGCAGCAGGCGATGCATTTCACCACCCAGCAGACCGTCATGCTGATCTTCGTGGTCAACATCACTGCCGCGATCGGCGCATTTCTGTTCGGCCATTTGCAGGACCGCATCGGCCATATCCAGACCATTGCAATGACGCTGCTCGGCTGGATCGTGATGGTCGCGCTGGCCTGGTACGCACAGGGTCCGGGCATGTTCTGGTTTGCCGCCAATCTTGCCGGAATCTGCATGGGCTCCAGCCAGTCCGCGGGTCGTGCGCTGGTCGGGCTGCTGAGCCCGGCCACGCGGCGCGCCGAATTTTTCGGGTTATGGGGACTGGCAGTCAAACTGTCGTCGATTCTGGGACCGCTGACCTACGGGCTGGTCAGCTGGATTTCGCAGGGCGACCACCGGCTCGCCATCCTGATAACCGGCAGCTATTTCGTCGCGGGACTGGCGATCCTGTCTGGTGTAAACGTCTGGCGCGGCAAGCGTGCGGCACTTCGAGCATAGCAACTTTAGCTTGCAATCACTGCAATTGGTCGATGAACCGCTGCATCGAATCTTTCAGCGCGGCGAAATTCGGGTTGTAGGTCAGGCGGCGGAGTATGCCGGCTTTCAGGTTCCGTTCGGTAATCTCTCCCTGAAAATCCTGGTCGGGGTGGGCAAGGCAGGCGGCGTATTTTTCCATGTGGTCCGGAAAGTAATGCGCGCAGTTGATGTAATCCCCTTTCCGGCCGTAATGGCTGTCTTCCGGCGGCATCACGATGGCCGAGTGCGCGGAACTCAATATCTTCTGTTCGGGAAACACGCTGTTAACCAACTCCAGTCTGTCAGGCGGGAATCCCTGCGGAATTTTTTCCATCCCGGTGGTGTAAAGCACCAGCCTGCTTAGCGGGTGCCGAGCGCGAGCTATGAAATCGAATACTGCCGAAGTCTTGACGGTCATGTCATCCGCACTCGCTGCGATGAACAGCGGAATGTCCGGTGCGTGATTGCGCAGCTGTCGGTTGAGCGCGTTGATCAGCGCATGGGTCTGCGCGGCGGCATTCCGGGTGAAGGATTCATACTTGTAGATATCCAGGTCGGGCTTGATATCGACCCACCTGGCCGACGGCAGCAGCCAGCCGTAAAGCTTGTGCAGTCTCGCGAACGCCGCCTTGCGCGTTATCCGGAGCGCGGGTGAAAACAGGAACAGGCCGCACACCCGGCTGTCGCGCAGGCTCTGGTATAAGCTCAGCGTTGCGCCGGCAGAATATCCCGCCAGATAGATTTCTTCGGCCTGTTCGGCGAGACGGTAAGCGCCAAACGCAACTGTCTTCGCCCAGTCCTGCCACACAACATCGAGCAGGTCTCCTGGTTGCGTGCCGTGGCCGGGAAGCAATACCGCCATCACGCGAAATCCGCGCTGCCGGAAAAACTCGGCCAGATGGTGCATCGTATACGGCGAATCGCTCAAGCCATGGGTGAGCATCACGCCGCGTCGATAGGGTTTGGTCCGCCCAGCAGTAAAACCCGGGAGCGGATCCAGTTCGAATGGCGCATTGCCGTCAACGATCTTGTCCAGATCGGCCGCACCGGAATGAACTTTGCCGAGCATGTTACGGGTGCGCGTAACATATTCGGCAAACGCGAGACGCTCGCCAGTAAATCGGGTATTGAAACCGGAGGGCTGGTGCCGCGCTTCAAGCGGCGGTGTGGCCACGGCTATTCACCCGCGCATTTCGCGATCTCGGCGTCGGTCTTCAGATCCAGGCAATGCCTGAGATCAAGGTTCTTGGGCCGCGGCGGTTTGCTTTCGGCTTTGGCCGTTTTCATTGCCGGCGGCGGAACCGCTGCAACCGGCATGGGTTCGGCGGGCGCGACTGACGTCTCAGCAATTGCTATGGTTGAATCGGCGGCGGGTGGTTCTTTGGCGGAAACCGGCAGAGCTGCAACTTTGGGCGCCGCGGCCGGTTGCGCGGGAACCAGCGCCGGTTTGGCTTTGGTTAATGCGGGTTCAGCTGCAGTTACAGCGGCGGGCGATGCGGATTTGTTCTGAGTTTTGGCAACGGCAGTTTTGGGCGCGGATGCATGGGGCTTTACCGCATGCGCGGCAGGATGTTTTGAAGCCATGGCAGGTTTTGCGACAACCTGCTGCTGTTTCAGTCCCAGCAGGTCCAGGTCCATCGGATCAAGGTATACAAATGCACCGGCCGCCACAAGAACCAGCAGACCCACGAGTAACAATACTTTTCTGTCCACGATCTTCCTTTCTCAGGCAAAACGCTCAGGCTCAGGCATAACTGCTCAGGCATAACTCCCGGGCAAAACCACCGCCGAATCAATATCGGCCGGATCGGCATCCGCGAATCCACCCGCACACGATAAACTGCAATGCCGGCACTGGCAATGACCGCATGGCATTTATTTTTGCCAGAATGCGCCGTGCCTGTTGAAGCGCTGCATGGCTTTTTTCAGCGCGGCCAGCCGTCCGGCCAGATCGTGCGCGATCCAGCCCCTGCACAACGTGACCGCCTCGATGATGTTTTCCTGCCGTTCAGCGCCGGCCTGCGCAGCCAACCCGTCCAGCAAACGGTGCGCAACCGCTATATCGTTGATCTCACCGAGCACATCCTGTACTTCGCCCAGTGCCTTCAGAAAAGAACCGGCCACATTCCTGCCGTACAGGTCCGCGAAAAATTCCGCGCTGTATCTGAGTTTCTTCGCAACGATGCGCAGCGCATGAAGCTGAGCCGCATCCGCAGTTTCCAGACCTTGCCCGGCAAGCATGAAGCTCCTGGCCAGCTTGCGCAAACGGCGGGTAGCAAAATCCCTTGCCTGCTGCTGACCGGTTATCGACTTCCCGGTTCGCGACTTCAGGTCATCGCCGATCATCCAGATCGCAAAGCGCAGCAGCAGGCGCTGCAACCCGCGCATCTGTGCCGCGCTACGCAATTCCGCATAACTTTCGGCACGCTGCCGTTCGCTTGCCGCCAGCAATGCCTGCAATCCGGCATGTCCGGCCATGCGCGCGCTGGCCGGCTGCAGCGTCTGCGCGACGAACACATCCCACTCGCGTATGCGTCCCAGCGCGACGCACAGTGCCGAAACATCTTTGTACAATCCGGCCAACACCGGATCGGCACTCACCTTTTCGGCAATGCGCAGCACCACGCGCAGGCGCCGCAATGCGACGCGCATTTGATGCAGGTATTCGGCATCGTTGCCTGCCATTGCCCCCTGCAGATTGACCTGGAAATGCTGCAGGCAGGACCAGATCAGCTTTTCCAGCACCCCTGCGAGCGTGTCGTTCTCGGCAAGATGCGGCGCGGCACCCTTGACCGGATGGTCGCTGTATCCCGACAGCAGCCGATAGCCCTGCTCCGCTTTGCTGACCGTTTCCAGCTCGAACGGCACGATGTCCAGTATCGCCAGCGCCAGTTCGAACAGCCGCACCGGTTGGCCGGATTTCAATTCCAGCTCCAGTTCGCAGATCGGCGAGGTCAGCTGCCCGGCGCGCACCTCGCCCCGGTCCATGCAAATTTCGATCTGCGCACCCTGGAATTCCAGCATGCGGCTGCTGCGGGTGAAATCGGTAACAAACACCGGCTGCAACTTCCTGCGCAGCGACGGGTGCAGCAATTCGTCCCAGTTCACGCCCTGCACAGGCGAAAAATCCAGCGCGGCGCGCTGCACCGGCACTTCCCATTCGTTGCGGCAATGCAGGCCGGCCCGCACCGAACCGCCGCCTTTCAGGGTTTGCAGCCACTGCCGCCCGGCATGCCGCAGGCGCAGCGCGATGCCGGAGTGGTGCAACTCAAGCGTCGGGGTGTCGTAGTATAAGTTCTGCAGGCGGCGCACCAGCGGTCGTGCAAGCCGGTGGGTTCTCAGCAGCGCGTGACGCTTCAGCCTGGCAAGCTGCCCGGGGGAAATGCGCAATTTGAGTTCGGTTTCGACCGCCATGCCTGTATCAGTTGTCGAGTCAAGCGGCCACTATATCAGGCTATCGAAATACCGAGTTGGCCTGCCCGGGTACTGCGGCAGAAACACGATGCGGCCATGCCCGTGCTAACGCCGATCTTGCCGTCGCTTCGGCGCGAACACCGGCTGGATTATGCGACCTGACTTTGGAATGAAATAAAGGGCGGCGAGCCGAAAGGACAGGCTTGATACCGAGCCTGATCCTCGCAGGATCTGGTCGCCGGGACAAATTCACTGCTCCTTCGCGATTACGGGAAGCGGCTGGTTTATTTTGCTTTCATCCAACAGCCGCTCGAATTCCTCGGGCGGCAATGGTTTCGAGAACAGGTTGCCCTGCGCATAGTCGCAACCGGCAACAGACAGCAGGTAGCGTTGCCCTTTCGTTTCCACGCCTTCCGCGATGACCTTCAATCCCAGCTTGTGCGCCATCACGATGATCGCTTCCGACAGGGCCATGTTGTTCACGTCCGATTCGAGGTTTTTCACGAAGGACTGGTCGATCTTGAGATAATCGATATCGAATTTTTTCAGGTAGGAAAGCGACGAATAGCCCGTGCCGAAATCGTCGATCGCCACCTGGATCCCGGCATCACGGAACTTGTACAGGCTTTCGGTAACCTCGGACTCTGCCTTCAGCAACAATCCTTCGGTGATTTCGACCACCATGTTTTTTCCGGAAAGACCCAGGCTGGACAAATATTCCACCCATATATCGCACATGCTGCCGCCATGCTGGAACTGTACGGGCGACATGTTCACGCTCATCTGGAAACCACCCTGGCACTTCCTGTTCCAAATACCCGCCCATCTGGCTGCTTCCCTGAACACCCAGTCGCCGATTTCGTTGATCAGTCCGGCTTCCTCTGCCAGCGCGACAAATTCCGACGGGCTGACCGAGCCCCTTTCGGGATGGTTCCAGCGGATGAGTGCTTCCGCCTTGCGGATCTGCCCGGTAGATAATTCGATGACCGGTTGAAAATGCACGCTGAATTGCTCCGCAGCGAGGGCACCGCGCAAGTCACTGATCGTGCGCAGCCGGTTTTGCGCTTCGATCTGCAATGACCGGGTGAAATAACTGAAACGGTTGCGGCCCTTGTTCTTCGCGGCATACATCGCCTGGTCGGCGTTCTTGATCAGGGAATCGATGTCGTCGGCATCGCTTGGGTAAATGGTGATGCCGATGCTGGCCGAGACATATACTTCATCGCTTCCCAGCTGGAACGGCTGGGCAAGAATGCCGACGATCTTTTGCGCAACATCCTCGACATGGCCGGATTCTGACATCGCCGACAGGATCACGGTAAATTCATCCCCGCCCAGGCGGGCCAGCGTATCCGATCCGCGCACGCAGGCGCGGATGCGCCGGGCGGCTTCCTGCAGCAGCAAGTCGCCCATCGCATGTCCGAGCGTGTCATTTACCTGCTTGAAATGGTCGAGGTCGATCAGCAGCAAAGCCAGAGGCAGACATTCGCGGTAAGACCGCTTGATTTCCTGCCCGAGACGGTCATGGAACATGTCGCGATTGGGCAATCCGGTCAGGGTATCGAAATTTGCCTGGCGCCAGATCAGTTCCTCGGATTTTTTCTTCTCGGTGATATCCCGGATCATGCCGCGGTAGGACACGATCGCACCGTGCCGGTCCTTCACCGCACTATAGTTGCACAGGGTGGTTATCCTTTCCCCGTTCTTTTTCTTGACGATGACCTCCAGCTCCGCGAACCCTTTCTCGTTGACAAAGGCCAGGATGTTTCCCTTGTCTGCCGGGTAGGCACAGATGTCCTTTTCAAAATCCAGGGCCAGTATCTCCGCCTTCGAGTCATAGCCGAATATCTGGATGACTTTCAGGTTGACGTCGATATAGTTCCCTTCCGCATTGCTGATAAACAGCCCGTCCAGGGACTCCTCGAAAAGCGAGCGATATTTTTCCTCGCTTTCCCGAAGCGCATTCTCGATCTGCTTCCTCTCGGTGATGTCAATATAGCTGGCACGGATCAGTCTGCGACCTTCCGAAGGCAGGCGAACCAGCGTGACCTCGCAAAGAACATCCCGTCCCTGTGCGTCCCGCACCAGCCGTTCAAACTTGATTTGCTCACCGGCCAGGGCCCGCTCGCCGCGTTCTACATACGTTTCGACCGAGGGTGAACTCGCAGGCTGGACGGGCGCAATGAAATGTTTCGGGCTTCGGCGCAACAATTCCTTGCGGCTGCATGCAAACAGCCGCTCCGCACTGGATGTCGCGTCAATGAACAGATCGCTCTCCAGGTCATGGATCAGGATCGCCTCGGGCGCATCCGCTGCCAGGGTGCGGAAGCGGGCCTCGCTTTCGCGCAGCGCGCTGTCCAGCCGCTTGCGTTCGCCTATGTCGCGAACGATGTTGAACAGTAGCTTTTTGCCTTCCAGCACGATTGCCCTGCTGCACACCTCGATCGGCAATATGGTGCCGTCCTTGTGCACCTGGGCAGATTCGTAAATCAGGAACTCCTGGCTCTGCGCCTTTTCGATCCGGCTGACCAGTTTGTCGGAAAACTCCGGCAGTATGTATTCGCCGATATGCTTCCCCAGCATTTCGGCCTTGGTATAGCCCAGGCGGGCATGAGCGGTCTGGTTGATTTCCCTGATGAATCCGTCCGGATCGAGGATAAACATGGAATCCGCCGCCAGGTTGAATAACACATGAAATCCTTCCTTCCCGATCATTAATTCCCCGCTCCAATGAAATGCCATGTTGCTGAAAGTGAAATGCAATGCTGCTGAAAGCCGATGGCGGTCCATGCACCGCCGGACCGGATGACCCGAATTTTACCCCGCCTACCCGTGTTAACGATCGTTGCAGGCCCGCACATAATCTATCAGGACATCAGCCTTTTGGCCACGTGAATATCGCGTAGCAAAAGCGCCGGGGACAGTCCGATCTGGAAACGCGCAATAAAAGGTTCTAGACCGGCTCATTTTTGAGTAGTATTGGTCATCTACTATTTCAGACAAGGAAAGAAAATGCGAAATTTCTGGATCATTGCAGCATTGGCCATGATTGCCCTGACGGCATGCAACAAGAAACCATCGGAGCAGCCGTTTGTACCCGATCCGGTAATACCGTCCACGGGAACACTGCCCACCGGGCATCCACCGATCAACAGCCAGGACAACACGATGGCCGCGATACCCGGAACATTCCAGTCGCAAAAGGGCACGGTGGTCAGCGTGATCAACATACCCGAGTTTACCTATCTCGAGGTAAGCCAGGAAAACCAGACGCACTGGATAGTCTCCGCGTCGGTCGTCGATGTGAAAAAAGGAGACACGATCGAGTTTGACAGCGGCACGACCGTGAAGAATTTTACCAGCAAGACGCTGAATCGCACCTTTTCCAGCATCGCGTTCGTCAATCATGTAAACATCGTAAAGTAACAACCCCGGCTGGCCGCATGCACCTTGATGAAGCGGTTCGTTATGAATCCTGGCGCAGGCTGGCCAGGCGGGCAAGCCCGAAGTGGATGAACGCGAGCCCCGTGAATACCGGGGCGAACAGGTTCAGCAGCGGAACAAATTGCAGCAGGCCGGTCAGCAGGCCCAGTCCCCACCATGACGACTGGTACCTGGAAAACAGGAGCGCCATCTCCTCGCTGCTGCCGTGTTCGGAAAGCGCATCGTAGCGAAACAGCCGCTGATTCAGATAGGTTGCGGCAATGAAGGGCATCACCGCCCCAACGCCGAATATCCACAGCGGCAGGGTGAGCATCCAGATCGCGATGAAGTTGACAATCGCAAACACCGCATTGAGCAGGTTGCCGGCAATACTGCCGCCGCTTTCGCGCCTGAGTTGCGGGTAGTCGCGATCTGCCACCAGCCCGATCAGCGCGGGCATCGCAAATAAAGCGGTGATCAGCAGCGCGGTGACGAACACCATCGGCACGAACAGCAGCATGTGCAGGAAGGCCTGGATTGAGTTTGCCGCCCAGCGCGGTTCCAGTCCGTCAAGCCAGTGCTGGATGCCGATGTAGGCGAGTCCGTTCTCGATCCAGCCCGAGAAAGTAGCCCAGAAGGCCACACCCAGCACCAGCCACAGCAGCAATGCGGCAAGCATAGGCCAGACTACGATCCACAATACCCTGAACTGGAACAGGTCGCGGGATGCCTTTGCAGCTGCGTCGAGTATCGGATTCATCGTGATCCCTTAAAAGTCTGGTTCATTGCAGCGGCAATGGCTGGATAAGTCACAGGCAGGATTTCAACCGGGTGCGGTTTATACGAAACTTCCGCCGCCATAGTAAAATGGTGCGCAATCAAGCGCCCGGCTATCAATCTGCACCGACATACCAGGGGAGGCAACATGGGTTTCATAGAGCTGAAGATGGCCATCATCACCGGTTTAATTGGCGGCCTGATCATGGTGCTTGCCGAAGCGGTCACGTTTTACCAGAAACTGGCCCGGTACCGTGTCCATCTGCGCAGTCTGCGCCACTCGAACAGGTATATCCGCCTGTCGGCGGAAATAACCGGCATCGCCATCGTCGTGCTGATCCAGCCGGTGTTCGTCGTCTGGCTGGTGTTGTCGGCACTCGACAATTTCAGCCCGCAATTTTCCGCGCATGTGATGGCGGAACTCCATCAGGGGTTGCAGCACGGCAACCTGAACGACAGCCGCATGCTCAGGCATTCTCCGGATTGAACCGTCGAAGCGGTTTACCGGCGGAGGCACCCGCCATTATTCGTAGCGCAGGAAATCTTCCGCCATCGCATCGGGGCCGTATCGCTCGATCAGGCTTTCGATCTCGGGTTGCAGCACTTCTTCCTCATCCTCCTCCAGTATCCCGTCGCCGACCATGCTCGACCCGAGGCCGTTGGCCAGCGCCTCCTGGACGGCTTCGAGGGTGGGCGGGCCTGCGCGATTCTCGTCGTCCATCACTTCTTCGATCACCCGCGAAAGCGCTTCGCTGGCAAAGCCATAGATGAAGTCCATCGCGGCGGCCGAATCCCCGAACTGCTCGATCAGCTGGTCCAGTTCGTCGATGACCGATTCGTCGACATCGAAATGGTGCATTTGCTCGTCCTCGTCGGCTTCGGCAGGCATGCCATGAATCAGGAACGCGCGCACCGCGCCCAATGTAATCGTCTCGCCCGACTCGAACTGGTCGACCAGAGTTTCGATCAGCCCGGATAATTCGGGACTTACGCGGGTGGCGATATCGATTGGATTTCTTATCATGATTTACCCTCCTGTGTGTTAAGGCCTTGGTCATCGGATAATGAATCATTTGCGGCTGTCGCACAATCCCGGATCAGCGCCGGCGTCCACCCCGCGTCCGCCAGCAGCGGATTACCAGATAGCCGCCTATCATGCCGCCCAGATGCGCGAAATGCGCGACGCCTGCTTCGGTCCCGGTCACGCCGAGGAACAGTTCCAATCCGGCATACAGGAACACGAAAACCCGCGCAGGCAATGCGACCGGCGGGATCAGCAGCATGATCACCCGGTTCGGAAAAAACAGCCCGAATGCGAGCAGCACGCCGAACACGCCGCCGGATGCGCCCACCGTCGGGTAGTCGCCGCCGCTCAAACCGGTGGCCAGCAATTGCATCAATCCGGCAGATATCACACTGGCGAAATAGAGCTGGAGGAATACCCTGCGCTCCAGCAGATATTCAACTTCCCGCCCGAACAACCACAGCCCGTACATATTGAACGCGATATGCATGATGCTGCCGTGCAGGAATGCGTAGCTCACCAGTTGCCAGGGCATGAAGTTGCTGCCCAGCGGCCACAGTGCAAAATTGGCTATTGCTGCGCCGCCTGCAGCAAACTGCAGCAAATAGCAGGCTATTGTGGTGATGAGGATGAACTGCACTCCGGGCGGCACGGTGCGCATCATTAACCTTTCCGGGCATGAAGCAACAGATAAATCACAGGACCGCTACTCCCCGGAAATTCGGCCGGGATTCGTTGAGGGAGCGCGTTCCATCAGCCAATATACAATGCCGAGCGACAACAGCGAAGCGGCCGGCGCGAACAGGATCGACGGGGAAATGGTTTCCGCATCGAGCACGATGAACTCCCTGGCTATCGCCAGCATCGAAAGCAGCACCACATTCTTGACGATTACCGCGCGGCGCTTCCCCTTCAAGATGGTGTAGCTGAACTCGATCGCGGTCAGCTGCGTCATGATCATTCCGAAGGCGGCCTGGAATGCCCTGTGATCGAGCTTGTCGAAAGCGCCGTGAAGCACGAGTGGTATGTCTCCACGATCAGGCCCCAGAAAGCCACGAGTATCATCACCCCGATCAGGACAATGATTCCGGTCGTGATCAGCTGCTCGAAGCGGTTGAAATATCTGGACAACGGCGAATTGGTCAAGTCACGGATATAGCGCATGGTGGTTATAGTCGCGAAAGCAAGCAATTGGTTCCCCGTCCTGACTGCAGAAATATTCCGTGCCTGGACAGACCGGCATCATGCTGGTCCGGTTCAGCCTATCAGCGATTCGGCCGGGTGATGTTCCAGCCCGAATGCCTCGGCAACCTTGCCGTGTGTAATTTTACCGCCGCTAATGTTGAGCCCCTTCAGCAGCGGCGGCGATTCCCGTAGCGCCTGCCTGTATCCCTTGCTGGCCAATTGCATCACATAGGGCAGGGTCGCGTTGGTCAGCGCCAGGGTTGAGGTCAGCGGTACGCTGCCGGGCATGTTGGCAACGCCGTAATGGACGATGCCGTCGACGATGAAGGTCGGGTTCTCATGCGTTGTGGGATGCATGGTCTCGACACACCCGCCCTGGTCGATGGATACATCGACGATTACTGCGCCGCGCCGTAGCCATGCCAGGTCTTCGCGGCGCAGCAGTCTGGGTGCGACAGCGCCATGCACCAGCACCGCACCGATGACCAGGTCGGCACCGTTGATCTGTTCCAGCAGATTGTGCCGGTTGGAAAATATCAGTTGCACATTGGCCGGCATCACGTCGCTCAGGAAGCGCAGCCGCTCCAGGGAAGTATCGAGGAGCACGACATGCGCGCCCATACCGGCAGCGATTTTCGCCGCATTCACGCCGACCACCCCGCCGCCGATGATCACCAC
>JBAUQH010000165.1:0-4790 GCA_049580605.1 Gallionella sp.
CTCTGGGGGCAAATTCTCGCGAGAACCATCAGCCCGGGTAATTTTCTTCTGGTAGGCCGCAGCAGGCTTGAAGAACATGTGTGCAAACTTGGACCAATATACGCCGCCAAAGAGAACTGTGCTTGACAGGACGAACAAGGCAAAGAATATGGTTAATCCACCGCCAGTAAATGACCAGATTAATGCGAAAGTCGAGGTAGCAAGAAGCGAGAGAATAAACAAATCCGCACGCTCGAAGCGAAACCATGGAAGGCCTTCCGCAGCCACATCAACGCGGATAAAAAACCAGAACCAGTACCCACCAACGGCCAGCATCAGCGCACCGATATGCCAGAGTGCTGGCAGGATAGAAGGTGTGGCTGATCCCGGAGCTGTATAACCAAAAATCATGATCGCGGTAGTCACAATGAAAATAATGGTTCCGTACATGGTCAACAGATGGGAAAGCCTGCGTCTTGTATTGCTGAATTCGCCAGAAGTCAAAACTTCTTTTGCCAGCACTGAAGCGGCAATCGCTGCCTTTTCTCCACCACCCACTGACCGTTTTGTGCTCTTCTTCGCTTTTTTCGCATTTTCGAAAAAGTACTGCGCACTTTTCTTGTGCATCATGTCAAGTATCGTCCCGCCCATGACCAGCAGGACCATCAAGACGATATACCCCTGCATGTAGGCGGTTGGAATTGATGCCGATAGTTCGGCAAAGGGGTTGCTCGTGAACATTAGGTTCTCCTCAAAAATTTCAGACACAAAATTATCATCAAATCAGTTGGTCGTCGAGTATAGAAAAAGTTACCCCCCACAAAAATTCTTCACCCTACGAACCTACCACCACTACTTTCCTAACCACCATTACTTTACTGAATCAGTCCGAACAAAAATTGGTAAAAATTGGGGTCAAAGTAGCGCGTCCCCTCTCCCCAGCCCTACCTCGTGTGCGAGGTTGTTGCCGCTTTGTCAATTCCGTCCAGCCTTTGGCTGGTAACGGATTGCCTGACTTTGTTATCAGCGGCTGTACAACCACAGCCTACCCCCTGCGGGTGCAAAGGGGAGGGGTGTTTTCTAGCGTGCTGAGTGACCGCTGAGTTTTACTTCTACTTTTTCATGTTCCTCGATACTTGCATAATAGGCGCGCAATATTTCCAGTACCTCGGGCCGGCTGAATTCAGCCGGAACATCGGCTCCTTCAGACAGCCATTTGCGCAACTTGGTACCGGAAACCAGCAAGCGGTCCTTCTCGTCGTGCGGGCAGGTGCGCGCCGATGCCATGCCGCCGCACTCGTAGCACCAGAAAGTCCAGTCGATCTTGAGCGGCTGGGTTTCCATCGAGCCTTTCGGTATTTCGTCGAAGATATGGTGCGCATCGAACGGGCCGTAGTAGCTGCCGACGCCGGCGTGATCACGCCCGACGATCAGATGCGAACATCCGTAATTCTGGCGGAACAGCGCATGCAGCAGCGCTTCGCGCGGACCCGCGTAGCGCATGTCCAGCGGGTAGCCTGCCTGTACGATAGTGTTCTTGACGAAATATTTTTCGACCAGCGTGCCGATGGCTTCGGTACGCACGTCGGCGGGGATGTCGCCCGGCTTGAGGTTGCCGAGAAGCGAGTGGATCAATACGCCATCGCAGATTTCGATCGCGATTTTCGCGAGGTATTCGTGCGAGCGGTGCATCGGATTGCGCGTCTGGAACGCCGCGATCTTGCTCCAGCCCAATTCTTCGAACATATCGCGTGTCTGCTGCGGGGTCATGAACAGTTCGCCGTACTTCTGATCGAACCCGCCCAGGGACAACACCTTGACCGGTCCGGCAAGGTTGACATCGCCCTGCGCCATGACCATCTTCACGCCGGGATGTTCGATGTCGACCGTGTTGAACACGGTTGCGCATTCATGCGCCTTGTCGATGGTGTATTTTTCTGTGATGCGCATCGTGGCCAGAATACTGTCGTCTTCCGGGTCAACCAACGCAACTTCACTGCCGGTCTCGATATCGTTTGCAGTGAGGAAATCGGTGGAGAGGGTGATCGGGATGGGCCAGAATATCCCGTTGGCCATTTTCATCCCGGCGCATACGCCCTGCCAGTCCGGAAAGGACATGAAGCCATCAAGCGGGGTGAAGCCGCCGATACCCATCATTACAAGGTCACCCTTTTCGCGGGAGCTGATTTTGATGCGTCGCAAGGTGCGCGCTCGCTCCAGCTCGTTCGCAAGCGCTTTCCCTTTGAGTAGCAAAGGTTCGAGTTTGCCTCCACCATGCGGTCTTACAAGTGCCATTTTGTTTCTCCCTAGAGTCTGTATTTCATCCGGATCAACTGTAGGGGTATGCTAGAGCTTTAGAGGTCTGACTACGATACCCCTAATGGGTTATACACCAATAGCTCATCACGGCTATGGTTGGAGTCGGGTGCAATTACGGATACTATCGCACCTGCACAGAACGCGCTTATTCCTACCTTTATAGTCGGAATTCAACACTCAACAATCGATGGAATTTAATGAATACCCATAACTTCGGAGACTCGCAGAGCACGATTGCTCCGCTGCACGACCCGCTTTCCCCCCCGGTGCCGAACGCAAAGAATGAAGTGCGCAACACGACGTGCTACATGTGTGCCTGCCGTTGCGGAATACGCGTGCACCTGCGCGACGGGGAAGTGCGCTACATAGACGGCAACCCTAACCATCCGCTCAACAACGGTGTAATCTGCGCAAAAGGCAGTTCCGGCATCATGAAACAGTATTCTCCCGCGCGGCTGACCAAACCGCTGCGCCGCAAGCCGGGGACAGACCGCGGTGCCGGCGAATACGAGGAGATGAGCTGGGAAGAGACATTCGATATCCTCGCCGAGCGGCTGGGCAAGATACGCTCCACCGATCCGAAGAAATTCGCGCTGTTTACCGGACGCGACCAGATGCAGGCGCTGACCGGCCTGTTCGCACGCCAGTTCGGCACACCCAATTATGCCGCGCACGGCGGCTTCTGTTCGGTGAACATGGCTGCCGGCATGATCTACACCATCGGCGGATCGTTCTGGGAATTCGGCGGTCCGGATCTGGACCGCGCCAAACTGTTCGTGATGATCGGCACCGCCGAGGACCATCACTCCAATCCGTTGAAAATCGCGATCTCGAAATTCAAGCGCGACGGCGGCCGTTTCATTTCGATCAACCCGATACGCACCGGCTATTCGGCGATTGCCGACGAATGGGTGGGGATACGCCCCGGTACCGACGGCGCGCTGCTGCTCGCACTGATCCACGAAATCATTGCGCTCGGCCTGTACGACCGCGAGTTTCTGGTGCGCTACACCAATTCCGGCGAGCTGGTGAACCTGGACGACAAGCATGACGAGTTCGGCATGTTCGTGCGCACCGAGGTGCCGGAAGAGGAGGGTTGCTATGACCCGCAGAACAAGCTGTGGTGGGACCGCAATACCGACAAGCCGGTGATCACCCATACCGAGGGGGCCGATCCCTACCTGTTCGGTGAATTCAAGCTTGCCGACGGCGTGCCGGTCAAACCGGCGTTTCAGCTGTTGCAGGAACGGGTCAAGGACTACACCCCGGAATGGGCGAGCCAGATCACCGGCATTCCGGTCGAGACCATCCGCCGTCTCGCCTATGAGATGGGCATCACCGCGCGCGACCAGAAGATCGAATTGCCGATCGCGTGGACCGATTCATGGGGCAAGGAGCACGACAGTGTCACCGGAAACCCGGTGGCCTTCCATGCGATGCGCGGGCTGGCGGCGCATTCCAACGGCTTTCAGACGATACGCTCGCTGGCGATCCTGATGACGTTGCTCGGGACCATCGACCGGCCGGGCGGATTCCGGCACAAGACGCCATTCCCGCGCCCGATTCCGCCCTGCGCGCGCACGCCGAACACGCCGCTGGCGGTCAAGCCCGATACGCCGCTGGACGGCATGGCGCTTGGCTGGCCGTCGGATCCGGACGACCTGTTCGTGAATCCGGACGGCAGTCCGGTGCGCATCGACAAGGCGTTTTCGTGGGAATATCCGCTGTCGGTGCACGGCATGATGCACAACGTGATCACCAATGCCTGGCGCGGCGACCCGTACAAGATCGACACGCTGCTGATCTTCATGGCCAACATGGGCTGGAACTCGACGATGAACACCGTCGAGGTCAGGAAGATGCTCAACGACAAGGAGGAGGGCGGCGAGTACAAGATCCCGTTCATCGTGGTCTGCGACGCGTTCCATTCCGAGACAACCGCCTATGCCGACCTGATCCTGCCGGACACGACCTATCTGGAGCGCCACGACGTGATGTCGATGCTGGACCGGCCGATTTCGGAATACGACGGCCCGGTGGATTCGGTGCGCATTCCGGTGCTGCCGCCGACCGGCGAATGCAAGCCGTTCCAGGAAGTGCTGATCGAACTGGGTTCGCGCCTGAAGCTGCCCACGTTTGTAACAAAGGAAGGCAAGCGCAAATACCGCAACTATCCGGATTTCATCACAAACTGGGAGAGCGAACCCGGTTCCGGCATCGGATTCCTTGCCGGCTGGCGCGGCAAGGGCGGCGAGAAATCCCTGGTTGGCGAACCGAATCCGAAGCAGTGGGAAATGTACGAAAAGAACAATTGCGTGTTCCATTACGAACTGCCGCGCTCCTACCAGTACATGCGCAACTGGAACAAGGGCTACCTGGAATGGTCGCAGCGCAACCGCATTACCCGCTACGGCGAACCCATCCTGATCCACCTGTATTCCGAGGTGCTGCAGAAATTCCGCCTCGCCGCACAGGGGCGCGGCATCACGCGC
>JBAUQH010000166.1:0-7286 GCA_049580605.1 Gallionella sp.
CCTGCCACCTGCTCGGCCTGACCGGCAGCCCGTCCGCGCGCGCGCATGTCGAGGCCCGCCTGCACGATGCGCACGAGGAAGTGCGTGAAATAGCGCAAGAGGCAATGGAAGTTCTGCACAAGCTGAATGTGAAAAAATAAGGCGCATCGGCAAGATTGCATACAAACGATCGCGGTTACTTCAGCGCTGTCTGAACAAGGAACCCGCTTCATGCAAAAAATCACGCCCTTTTTATGGTTCGACCACCAGGCCGGGGAAGCGGCGAAGTTCTACACCGGAATTTTCAGGGACGCCAGAATCGTCGACTCCGCCACGCTGGAAAACACGCCTTCCGGCACCGTCGAAATCGTGACGATCCGGCTATTGGGCCAGGAGTTCCAACTGATGAGCGCCGGCCCGCTGTTCAAATTCAACGCATCCATCTCCTTTGTGGTGAACTGCGATACCCAGCAGGAAATCGATTACTACTGGGAAAAGCTTTCAGCAGACCCGGCGGCAGAACAATGCGGCTGGCTCAGGGACAAATACGGCGTGTCGTGGCAGATTGTGCCCGCCGTGATGTTCGAAATGCAAAAGAGCAAGGACAAGCGGAAACTCGCGCGCGTGACCGAAGCGTTCCTGAAAATGAAAAAGTTCGATATCGCCGCCCTGCAGCGGGCTTTCGATTCGGCATGACTTCTCGCCGGCCAATTCGCTGCCAACCCTGGCTACCGGTGATCCCAAAAATGGCACAAGTCGGCACGTATCGGTACAGGCTGGCACGCAGGCATGCCATGCCATGCAACGCAAGGTGCCGCTGATCCGCCTCAGAAACCTGCTCATCTCGCTCGCGGTATTCGCTGCATTGGTGCTATTCGCATCCAGCTATGCCGAGCCGGTACTGCGCGTGTCGGTAATGCCCGACCAGCCGCCGCCGGTGCTGCGGCGCAAACTGAAACCGCTGACCGATTATCTCGAACAGCGCATCGGCATCAGGATGGAATTCAGGCCGATGCTGAACGGCGACGCGCTGGTCGATGCGCTGCTCGGCCGCAAACTGGACCTGGTCCGGATCGACGGCAGCCATCTTGCCCGTGCGCAGGCGCGCAGCAACGGCAGGGTGATTGCGCTGGTGCAGCGTGAAGAACCGGACGATGCCGGTTCGGGAGCGGTTTCCTCGCCCGTCGATTACACCTGGGCGGTGCGCGCGGACATGGATGCGAATCTGCGCGAAAAATTGACCGATGCGTTTCTTTCGCTGAGCAGGAACAGCGCCCAGGGCAGGGAGATCCTGGATTTGCAGCAGGTCCGCCGCTTTATTCCGGCGCGGGCGGAATACCGTCCGGTGCCGCAGGCTGATCCTGCGCAGCCATGACGGGCAAATCCTCGCGACGCACGTCCAGCGCCTCCAGCACTTTCAGCGCCGCATAGGCATCGTTTGCCGCATAGCGCATCTGCTGCGGGGTGAGCCGGGGCTGTGCCCAGTTCGACGTGGTCACATGCCGCGACTTCGCGAAGCGCCGCTTCAACACCAGGCCCACCGCCGCACGCACGCCGATCTCCTTGTGGTAGCCGTCCATGCTGAACACGGTGTTCAGGTCCACCACCCCGCAGAACGCCACGCCCAGTTTCGCGCGAATGTGGCTGCGGTCCGACCTGAGACCGAAGCCGACCTTGATCAGCTGTTCCGATTGCAGCAACCCGATCAGGAACGGCAGCCCTTCCGCACGATGCAGCTGGAACAGGTAGGCCCGGTCGTGCAGCGCAAACTGGACCAGGTGCGGTCCTTCGCTGATGTCGCCGGCGACGAAGGTCGGCTTCGATTCGGTATCGAAACCGACGATGCCCGCTGCCTCGATCTCGGCAGCGGCGGACGCAAATTCGCCCGTGCCGGCCGGCACATGGATGCGGTCGAGTTCAAGGCCGGCAAACGGCTCCAGCAGCGCGATCGCTTCCCGGGTGGGGACAGCTTTGCTCACCTGATGAATTCCGCAGACATAACCGGTGTTGCGCGCGGCAACGGATCAAGTTTCATTGCGCCGCGCCGCGCGGCGCTCGACCGGTGCATTGAACTTCCTGAAATTTTCCTCCGCCAGTTTCAGCGCGCCGATGTCGTTGATGATGGCCATGAAACCTTCGCCGCCCTGCTCCGGTTTCATCAACTGCAGGCTGATCTCGACCGGATAGCGGCTGCCGTCGCTGCGTGCCTGGACGGTCTGGTACCCGACCGACGCTTGCTCGCCGCGGCGCAGCGGCTCGATCAACGCGCCGAAGGCCTCGATTCCCATTTCCGGATGCAGCATCAATATGTCCTTCTGCCGGATTTCCGCGAGCGTATAGCCGGTATGCTTCAGCGCATATTCGTTCGCAAAGCTGATCTGCAGCGTGCCGGCATCGAACAACAATATCTCGTTCGGACTCCGTTCGTTCAGCGCCTGTTCGTATTTGTGCCTGAGCACCTCGCGGCGCTGCTCTGTGCTCCACGCGCGGCGACGGCGGAACGACATGCCATAGAAAATGATAATGCCCGCCAGCATCAGCGCCAGCAGGAAGTAGGTGTCGCGCAACCTGGCCAGCCATGCCGCCTTCACTTCCGACATCGGCAGGTCGACATACAGCGTGACCGGATAGTGCTGCAAACGCTGCAGTGCGCGCAGATCCGCAGTCCCGCCGTCGCTGCCGGGCATCTCGACCAGTCCTTGCTTCGCAAATTTATTCGCGCGCAGATATCCGGTCATTGCATCCTCCTCGGGCTTGCCGTAGAGAACATCCTGGCTCGCCGCATCCGGTTCGGGATAGCGGCCGACCAGGTAGCCGTCATCGCGTACCAGACCCAGTGATGATATTTTCTGGAAGGCTGAATTTACCCGGTAAGGCTGCAACAGGCCGGCCGGCAGATTGGCGCTGATGATGTAAACCAGCTTCCCTGCCCGGTCAGTCACCGCATATCGCGCGGCCACGACCCAGCGTTTGTCGATATTGCCCACCACCGGCCGGCCGACCACAAGCCGCGCGCGCTGCTGCAATTCGCCGCGGAACCTCATGAATACCGGATCGCCGGCGAGCGTGGGCATATCCGGGTTGTTGGGCTCATTGCCGGTCAACAGCAACTGCCCGTCGCCGCGCATCAGGATCACGTTGCCCAGCTCGGTGTGCAGTTTCTGGAAGCGGTGGACCAGCCCGTAAGCCTGCCGCAGATTGTTTCCGGGATTGAGTTTGCCGTTCGTATCGGCCAGTTCCGCGCCGAGGTTGCGCATGCCGATTTCCAGCTGGGAAAAATAGGAATCGACCGCGCTTGCATCCAGGTCGGCAACCGTCGCAAGCAGCCCGGCCTGTTCGGTTTTGACCGTTTGCCAGGATTCCACGGCAAGATAGGCGGCATAGGCAAGCTGTGCTGCCACCAGCAAAATTGCCGAATATTTCAGTAGCCGTCTGGGGCGATGCGCTCCGCTCGTTCCTGTCATGAAGTTCCTTGTTATTCTTCCGGGCGCATGCGTTGCATTGCCGTCTCCGGTACGCAATCTATCATCCCGCGCGGCATCTGTTCAACTCTCTTTCCTGGCAGCGGCTGCCCGCAGTTGCATTCCCGAACAGGCCATTGCAAATTTGCCGGTTCTGTATAAACTGCCGCCCCAGCCCATTCATACAAACCAACTTGAATTTTCCACCCGCCTGCCGCGTAGAACCATACGGTTCCGTCGAACTTGCAGCGCCGCGTTCGACCGAAGCACCAGAAGCGCATTTCCTGCTGCGCTGCACCGGTATCGTGCCGTGGCGGCACCGCACCACCGCCGCCGAATTGCCTTTCACCTAGCGTCTCCACCTGCTGCAGGGTGTTCCCCCGAAATTTTCCCGAAATTTCGCCTGTTGTTTCACCGCATGGTTGGAGTCGCAAAAAATGAAAGCTGCACAGATCGTCATCCCGACCGGGGATGGCCGTATCTATTACGACATGACCGGGATAAACAATCCCTGTTCCGGCTGCAGCGCGTGTTGCCGCCATTTTCGCGTGTCGTTCTACCACGGCGAACTGGACTGCCAGCCGGACGGCCATGTCCCCGCCGGCATGACCACGCAACTCACGCCGTTTCGCGCCTGCATGAAAGGCACGGAATCGGGCTACGACCGCTGCATCGCGCTGCAGGCCGACGGGCTCTGCAGCATCTACGAAAACCGTCCCTCGGTATGCCGCGAGTTCCCGGTATTCATGGAAGACGGATCGCTGAACCCGGAATGCGTGCGCCTGCGCATTTTGCACGGCATCCCCGCATGGGAACCGGACCGGGAAATAGCCGGACACGCGACACAACAGCCGCAAGCGATGATCGCCGAACCAACAAGTGATGCCGTGCCGCGCATTTCGCGCAATATCGGCAATGCGCAGCCGGCACCCTGATCAGGACGTGATGCCGCCCAGCAGGTTGGCGGGGACCGCCTCGTGGATGCGCCTGGGCGTCGCGAGGTTGAGATTGTTCATGATCGCGACGAACTCCGCTTCGCTCTTGCCCGCGATGCGCGTGTTGAGCACTTTCTCCTCGCCGATGCTGCTGACGCGGCGCCCCTTGTAGTCGTGGGCCGGGTAGACCAGCGTCTCGTCCGGCAGCGTGAACAGTTTTTCGGTGATGCTGTGGTACATTTGCGCCGCGCTACCCTGCTGGAAATCGGTGCGGCCGCAGGCATTGATCATCAGCGTGTCGCCGGTGAACAACCGGTCGTGCCACAGGTAGCTCAGGCTGCCGGGCGTATGGCCCGGCGTGGCGATCACGCGCAGGGTTTGGTTGCCGAATGCCAGCGTGTCCCCGTCTCTCAGCAGTCTGTCGTAACCCGGCGCGCCGCAGCGCTGAGCGATCACCGTGGTGGCGCAGGTGTGTTGCTTCAGCGCCTGCGAACCGGTGATGTGATCGGCATGCACGTGGGTGTCCAGAACCAGGCGCAGCGTCAGATTCAGCGATTTGAACAGCGACAGGTAATCTTCGACATGTTCCAGCACCGGGTCGATGATGACCGCGCTGCCCGTATCGTCGGCAAGCAGATAGGTCAGCGTGGATGATGCCGGGTCAAATAGCTGGCGGAAGATCATGGCGATTCCTTCAGGTCGGGTTGTAACATGCATATGCAGGCAAACTGAAGATTTGCAAGTTCCGGCGTTTCCCGACATTGACCTGCGACATGCTGCAATTTCAGCAAACTCAGGCAGCCACCCCGAACAGGGCGCCAACCCCGGCGGTCAGCGCCATCGCCAATGCACCCCAGAAGGTCACCCTGATCGCGGCCGTCAGCATCGACGCACCGCCGGCACGTGCCCCCAGCGAGCCGAGCAGCGCGAGAAACAGCAGTGCGCTGAGCGATACCGACCAGAACCGCGCGGCAGCTGGCACCAGCACCACCACCAGCAGCGGCATTGCAGCGCCGACTGAAAACGTGCCGGCAGAAGCGAACGCGGCCTGCACCGGCCGCGCGGCCAGTATGTCGGAGATGCCCAGCTCGTCACGCGCATGCGCGCCGAGGGCGTCGTGCTTCATCATCTGGGTCGCAACCTCGGCGGCGAGTCCGGTGTCGAGTCCGCGCTTGACATAGATCGCCGTCAATTCATCGTGTTCGTGCTTGGGGTCGGCGGCCAATTCCTTTCTTTCGCGTTCGAGGTCCGCGCTCTCGGTGTCGGATTGCGAGCTCACAGAAACATATTCGCCCGCCGCCATGGACATCGCGCCCGCCACCAGACCGGCCACGCCCGCGATCAGGATATTCTTCGTGCTTGCGCCGGCCGCCGCCACGCCCAGCAACAGGCTGGCGGTGGAAACGATACCGTCGTTAGCGCCCAATACCGCCGCGCGCAACCAGCCGATCCGATGTGTCCTGTGTGTTTCGACGTGTCTCATGGGTTCATTCTACAAGCCAAACCGCAAACAGGCCCAATTTCCGCAGACGCCCGCGGTTCTTTCAGCCCCGGCTTTCCTTCCTCAGGTGATCGGTGAAGGTTGCGGCGATGACGGACAGCTGCTTTCCGGCGGGATAAACGAAATACCAGTAACGCTTGATCGGGAAACCCTGCACATCGAGTACCACGAAACGTTTGCTCGGCACATCCGACTCCAGCGTATGGCGGGACAGCACCGAAACCCCCAGGCCGCCGATCACGGCCTGCTTGATCGCCTCGTTGCTGCCCAGTTCCATGCGCATTTTGAGCTTCAGCCCGAGCTCGCCGAACAGCTTCTCGGTCGCGATGCGCGTCCCCGACCCCGGTTCGCGCAACAGGAATGGCTCCCTGGCCAGAAGTTCGAGTGGAATTTTTTTCTTTTTTGCGAGCGGATGACCGGCGGGCGCGATCACCACCAGCATGTTCTCAAGGAAGGCCTCCGCCACGACATCCGCATCCTCCGGCGGCTGGCCCAGAATGTACAGGTCATCCAGATTGCCGGCCAGCCGTTCCAGAACCCGCTCGCGGTTGGATACCTTGAGCGACACATCCACGCCCGGATACTGCTGGCAAAACGTGCCGAGCAGGCGCGGTGCAAAATATTTGGCCGTGGTCACGACGGCCAGCCTGAGCTTGCCTTTTTTCAGCCCTTTCATGTCCGCCGCGATCATTTCGAAGTTGGACAGATGCTCGGATATACCCCGGCAGGTCCGATGCAGCTCATGGCCGATGTCGGTCAGATAGATTTTCTTGCCCACCTGCTCGAAAAGCGGCATCCCGACGATATCGGACAGTTTCTTGATCTGCATCGACACCGTCGGCTGGGTCAGGAACAGTTCCTCGGCCGCGCGGGTGAAACTGCCCAGCCGGGCGATGGCCTCGAACAATTCGAGCTGGCGCAAGGTGCTGTGGCGCATGTCAACTCCCTCCTTATGCATAGATCATAATCTATCAAAAGCATAGATACAATTGACTGTTATTGATGGTTATTTCTTAGCATGATAGTCCCGACGCGCTGATAAGAATCCCCACCCTGAACCCGGCATGCGCACAGTCGGGCATCAGTCGGGCACGGCGCGTGTTTTTCAACCAATGGAGGCAATCATGGCATCTGAAACACTCAAGGAAGGAAAGGAACGCTATAAATCCGGCGTCATCCCATACAAGAAGATGGGCTACTGGGAGCCGGACTATAAACCCAAGGACACCGACGTGATCGCGCTGTTCCGCATCACGCCGCAGCCCGGCGTCGATCCGGAAGAAGCCGCCGCTGCCGTGGCCGGAGAATCCTCCACCGCCACCTGGACCGTGGTATGGACCGACCGCCTGACCGCCTGCGAATTGTATCGCGCCAAGGCATACCGGTGCGAACTGGTGCCCAACACCGGCG